>DKGH01000049.1:0-11240 GCA_002453165.1 Verrucomicrobia bacterium UBA6775 | reverse complement strand
GTGCGGCCCTTGAATGTCAGCTCAGCCACGCCGGACTTGTCCAGTTCGCCGATGCCTTTTTCGATCATCGTGTCGAACTGCCCCTTTGAGGCGGCGGCCATCGGCAGGTTCAGGCCCTCCGCTTGGCCAAGCGCCAGCGCGATGCCGGAGTCCTTGGCTGCGTGCGCGCCGGAGAAGTAGCACTCGTGGTCGCGGTCGCGCATGTCCTCGCCGTCGGTCTCGAGGACACGGGAGTTGGCGCCGGTCTGGGAGAAAATCTCCATCACCATGTTCAGGTCGAGGCCAAGTGCATCGGCCAAGCCCAGTCCCTCGGCTAAGCCGGCTGTGTTGATGTTCATCACCATGTTCACCAGTGCCTTGACCTGGGCCGCCTTGCCGGCGGTGCCGACGTAGCGCTTGTTGACGGACAGTTTGCTGAGCAGTTCCTCCACCTTGTCGTAGGTGGCCTTCTCGCCGCCAAGCATCAGGTAGAGTGTGCCTTCGCGGGCCTGCGTGATGCTGGAGGCCATGCAGCCCTCGAGAGACTCCGCGCCGGCCGTCTTGGCCAAGCCCTCAACCTCCATGTGGACGGCCGGGCTGATGGTGGCACAGTTGATAAACACGCGGCCCTCAGCCCCTGTCAACAGGCTGTCACCTTCGCCAGCAAAGATGGTGCGCATCGAGGCGTCGTCGATCACCACGGTGATGATGACGTCGGACAACTCGGTGACCTGTGCGAGCGTACTGCATGCGGTGGTGCCAAGCTCGGCGGCCAGTTCGCTGGCGGCTTCGCTGCGAATGTCATAAACGGCGGAGACTTCGTATCCGCAATCCTTCAGTCGGCGGGCCATATTGGCGCCCATACGGCCGACTCCCACAAATCCTACTTTTTGAGACATGATGTTGTTTTGTTTTTTCGGTTAAAAAGACCGGAAGGCGGCGGGACCACCCTCAAAAATCGGTGTGCGCCACAGCATAGGCGAAGCCACGAAACGGCGCACGCCATTTTTAAACGCAGAGGGTGCAGTGGCGTGGCGGGATTGGTTCTTTTGCGGACTCGCAGGCTCGTCCCTCCAGTTTTGTGCTTGGTCGTCGAAGTGGAGGGGCGAGCCTGCGAGTCCGTTGAATGCTTCACATCGCATCGGGCAAAAAACTCAATCAGGCTGTTGCGGTTGTTACCGAGGGAATCTTTGTAGCCTGATGGGGTTTGGATCACTCAACGCTGTGGGAATCCAATCCTTATTGGTTTAGACATGTCTTGAAAATACTGGGCTAATTTATTCCAGGAGCATTGTTGAACCGAACTGTCAGTTAAAAGCATGTTATATTGCCCGTCATGGTGAGCGCAGACGACCATGACTTCATTCGGGCGTTGCTCGTCCACCTCCGGGTCGGTGCGGAGCCAGTAGCTCACCGAATTTTTGTCGAACGGAATGATATTACTGCCTATAGCACCCCGAGGTTTTTTGGAGGCGAATGTGTTGGCCAAGGTCCGTGAACCATCCGTCGGGCAGCGGAGCACCTTGGGGTTGGACAACTCATTCGATAACGCCTGAAAGTGTAGCCAGGCGTTGGCATCGAAGATGGGCTTGCCGTCTGTATCGAGCAGGGCGGTTGTGTCGGATTTCGGCTTGGCGACATCGGCTGTTCCTCCCGCTGTCGTTGGAACCTGCCACGGGAACCGATCTTGATGGTCAACGGCGTAAATTCGTGTGGCGATGCCGATCTGCTTCAGGTTGTTGACGCAGGAGATACGCTGTGCCTTTGCCTTTGCGTTGGCCAGGGAGGGGAGGAGCATGCCGGCGCCGACGCTGACCGGGATGAGGCCGGCCTGCATCATGACAGAGTTGAAGATTCCATTTTGTGAATGGTTCTCCAGCATGATTCCATCCTTGTCCATCCGCACCACGCCCAGAGTTTGCATATTGTAGGAGTTCTCCCAGTCCATACCAAGTAAGTTGTCCGGTATGCCGTCAGCTTGCATGGCCTGCTGCATGATCGGGTTTATCGCTTTACCAATTTTATCACCAGCAAAGAAGAAGTGGTTACCCTTGAGATCGAGGCCCTTGGCCAAGCGCTGAAACTCTTCGGTGGTGGTCAGGTTTTTCTCGTCGCCGTTGTGGGTGGCCACGATGCGTTTGGCAAAGTCCTCCGTGTTGGCGATGACGAAAAAGTCGCCCAAGCGGAAGAATGCGGGAGCCAACGGCACTGGCATGGGGGCGGGTTCGGTGATGACAAGCATTTCGATTCCGGCCACGGTCCGTTTTTCCATGTCCGGCCCGCCGACTTGCTGGAGTGCGTCGAACACGAAGTCGCTGAGTTTGTCGTCCTTGACCTTGGCCATGATGGCAAAGCTCGGCATGGGTAACTCGTTAAGCGGCGGAGGTAGTTGCACAGTTTCGCTTACATCGAGTGTGGCGAACATGCCGATCTCGTTGTCAAACGAGGCAAGTAGACCATCAAGGCCGAACTGGGCGTTGGCCATCTGGAGGGACATTTCGAACTGCCCCTTGACCTCAGGTGGGGCGCCACTCGCATCAATCAGGTCCGGGATCCAGTCAAGCAGGGCTTTCGGGTGAATCTCATGCGAGAAGGCGAGGGCGGTGTCGGCCGGGAGGAGCTTGAGCATGGCAAGGTCATGGGGTTCAGAGCCAAGCAGTGTCCACATTTTCCCATCTGACTTAGACTCGTCATGATGGATGAATACCTTGTTGCGAAACATGCCTTCCTCGAACTCCACACTACTCATCCCCATGCCGCTAATATCCTTTATGCCACTCTGGTTAAGGGCGGCTTTACCTACTTTAACCATATCCTCGACCGTTCCCATTGCTTGATTGCTCTGGGTGAGAGTATTGACATATTGCTCTGCGGTGGAAATGACTTGCTCAGCACTGTAGTAGAGAAACACATCGCCACCCTTGTCGAGCTTGGCTGTGACAGCGGCAAAGCTGTTGGGCACGGCGGATTCACCGCCGCCGCCGCTGGTGTTGCCGCCCGGTGCGGGGTCGCTGCAGCCGGTAAAAGCGATCGCCAACCCGGCCGTGAGTGTCGTGAGTAGTTTAGTTTTGTTTTTCATGAAATGGTTTCCTTTCGGTTTTGGGTGATCGTTTATTGTTTCGTGAAAATCTCATTGCGCTTGAACCACGGCTCGCCGTTGAGGTACGCCGTGCCGCTGAATTCAAACTTCTCTTTGCTGCAACGCTCGGAGCCGGTGAAGGTCATGATCGAGGTGCCCTGCACCGGGTTGTCCATCACCACGCTTCCAGTCCACTTGAGGCTGTCCTCGCCAGTCACCTTTCCGACGCCCACCGAGTTCAGTTGGTTGTTGAACATGCCGTGGGAGACGAATCGCTCGCGATCCGAGCTGAGATGATAAACATTCTGTATGTGGTCGAATCCTCCGTCCGGCTTGGGGATGCTCCCCTCGAAGTAGTAATATTTTCCATCGACGAATTTCTGCGTGCCTTGATGCTCCGGTACCTCGTACGGGTTGCTCCCGTCCGGCTGGGTGAGTGTGATGTTCGCGGTGAACCCGGTGCCGTTGATGTGAAAGACGGCGTATTCCTTCGGGATGTTGCTGCGGTCATCCTCACCCTGGGCGATCTGCTGTATCTGTTCCTCGGTCAGTCGATCCTCTTCGGCGGTCTCGTATTTCGCGTAAAAATCCTTGAGATGATCTGCGTTGGATTTGGTCGCAACACCCCCGATGGCCTCCTCGATGGCTTCATCGAGCCCGGACATGGGATGCCCGTGCCAGACGACAGTGCCGTCCTTGACAACGAACGCGTGCGGGATGCCGCCGACACCGTAACGCCCCATGTATTCTCGTGAGGTAGCCTTGGCATCGTCGATCGCCACGATGTAGTCCATTTTTTCGCCCATTTTCTTGACAAACGGCTCGACGGTCCTGAGCGGTTCATCGGTGATCCCGATAATGTTGACTCCGTGCTGCTTGTACCGATTTTGCATCGCGGTCAGGTGCGGGATGCTGGTGAGGCAGGGTGGGCACCAAGTCGCCCAAAACTCGACGACGTTGACGCCCTCGGACAGGTCAACTTCCTCGCCCTTGACCCAGCTGGCGATGGCCAGCTTGCCGGCCGGGGAAGGCTCGAAAGCCGGTTTCTCAAAAGGTTCGTTAAACGCACCCGGTCCCTCGTCCAAACCGCCGAAGTCGTTGAGATCCTCGAACATGCCGGAGTCGTTGAACTGTTGCAGCGAGTTGGCGACCATGATGGCGACGCTGGCGAAGGTGTGCACCATGTATTCTCCAAATAAGTTAACAGATGAGTGGGTTTCGATCATGACTCCGTCCTTGTCGGATTTAACCAGAGACACCATTCCCTTCATCTGCTTTGTGTAATCCAGATAAATTTGCATGGTGCTTTTTAACTCCTCTGGTAGTTGCCCCATGCTCAATTCATTGATTTTCATGCCCCATTCATTTGCCTTGGAACTTGTAAAGATTATACCGTTGGCCTTTAGGTCTATCCCCTTTGTCACAGCTTTAAATTCATCTGTGTCTTTGAGGCGCCCTTTATCGTTTTTAGCCTCGATGATGCTTTTCCCCATTGCAGTCGAGGAGGCTAAAACCATGTAATCGTCAATCTGAAAGTAGCACGGTGAGATATCAAGTCCCGGAATCGGGATTGGCATGGGTAGAGGGATGGAGTTTAGAGTGACAAGTCCGACCTTGGTTTTTTGTGGTGGTGCAAACCCTCCGGCCATGGCGTCGTTCATCATGGTAAGAATTTTATCGTCCTTTGCGCGCAGCAACAAAGCAAAGGAGAAGGAGTCCATGACAATGTCCTCTTCCATCTGAAACATGAAACCTGGCAAAGTTAATTCTTTATTTGGATCCAGCGTCATCAAAAAGCCAACTTCACCGTCGTACGAGTTGAGAATATCCCGAACCTCGGTGGGCATGTCCGCGGTGAGGGTTTGCCCGTTGTTGATTTTCTCGGAAATAAGGTCGATCCATTTCAACAGGGCGTTGATGTTGAGGTTGGTGTGGGCGAGGATGCCAGTGTCCTCCGGGGCCAAATCGAGGACGGCCAGATCATGCGGCGTATCGCCAAGCATTTTCCATATTAGACCCTCGCTCTCTTGACTGTTTCGATGTGCGTACATTTTGCTCCGCCAAAGATCCTCCTTTAATGCGAAACTGCTCATTCCCACTCCTCCGATCTGGTTCAGGCCGCTCTCATCGTAGGCCGGCTTGATGGCATCAACGAGACCACCAATCATCGGTCCGAACAGCGGGTTGTTGATGAACGAGTCTTCTCCGCCTTCCCGGGTCATTTCCAGCATGCTCTCGATCATTTGATCGAGCTGCTTCATCGCCTTGGCCGTGTTCATGTAGGCGTACAGATGGCCGTTCGGGTCGAGCTTGGCTGTGACCGCCTCGAAGCTGGTCTTTTCCGCAGCCTGCACCGGCATGATCGGGAGCGCCAACGCCCCCGCCGTACAAAGTGTCGCGATGGTAGTTTGTAGTTTTTTCATTGGAAAAAGTCGATTTGCTTTCCACACCGTACAGGACGACCAATAAATGTCAACAAATATATATAAAAATACAGATCATAGATCTCTGAGATAGCAATCGAAAACCCTGTGGCCCATGTGGACTGCGCCGGCAGGGCGAAGCGGCGGCGGCGCTTTCCCGGTTTGTTGGATTGGTTTTAACCGGGGACAGAAAACCGGAACACGCTGAACCGTTCAAAAGCGGTGTCGCGCTACGCTTGCCACCGCAATCCAAACCGCCGCCTGGCCAAGCGCTTGGTCAGTTTTCTCCTTGGCCAAGCGGGAGGCCGAATTGGGCGACCTGACTGTTAAACGTGTGCTTCAACTCAAGCGGTTTTTCCGCCACTTGGCCAAGCGTGACCGGAATCTCGAAAAGCACTCCGGAAATCTGGCATGCCCCTTCGTCCTTGCAGAAATAAGCGATCGCCTCCACACGAACGAGCCCATCCTTAGCGCCGTCTTTCAGTTGCACGGGGATGGAGATCGGGGCGTCGCCGGTGAGTGCGCCGCTCGCCTTGGCCTCGTCGACTGTGACCGGAGCCGCCTCATCCGCGATGACCTGCCAACGGCTTCCGGCTGCCTCGGTGTATTTGTGATCGGCTGGCAGCTTGAGGCTGAGGGTCAGTGCTCCGTCCTTGTCATTGGCCAGGCGCAGTGGCTTGGTGCGAATGGTCGGCGTACCCGGGAGGTCGGCCAGTCGTACGCTGCGGGGTGCGATCGGCTCCTTCGCGGAGGGGATGCCGGTGAGATTGAGGGTGCGAACCTCCAGTGTGTCGAGGTCGACTACGCGGATGACGTGGTTGTTTGTGTCGGCGACGTAAAGTGTCTTCGCATCTGGGCCAAGCGCAAAACCGGATGGCTCGGAAAACTGGGCCTCAAGCGCCTTGCCATCCTTCAACCCCGGCTTGCCGGAGCCGATCCAGCGTTTGACCTCGTTGGCCTTTGGGTCGAGCAGCTTGAGGCGGTGGTTGTACGTGTCGGCCACGATGACTTTCTTTTCCTTCTCCCACCACTGCACACCGAGGACGTGCTGCATCCGGGCCTTTTCACCGACGCCATCAATGTCGCCGAACGCGAACAGGTTGCGGGGCCGGGCATCCTCTCCGCCGGCGATGGTGCGGGTCGCGCCGGTCGAGAGGCTGATCGCGCGGACGGTGCTGCTCTCGCTGTCCGCGATGAACAGTTCGCCCGCGCCAACGGTGAGTCCGGACGGCTGCGCCCAGGCGGCCTGAAATGGATCGGGGTGGTTGAGGTTCTGCTCGGAGCCGTTGCCGCTGAAGTTGTGGGCGATTTTCTTTTCAAGATTGTACGCCCAAATCTGGTGTGTGCCGGCCATGGCGATGAACACCTGGCCGCTCTCGACGTACACGTCCCACGGGGTGCTGATGACCTGTTCGCGTCCGCCTCGTCCGCCGTTGTAGTCACGCCCCTGTGTGCCGTTGCCGACCAATGTGGTCACGGTCTTGGTTTTGGTGTCGACCACGCGCAGGGCGTGGTTTTCCGCGTCGGCCACGTACAGGTTGTCCCCGTGCAGCGCGAGTCCCTGCAACCGGAAAAACCGGGCCTTGTCGTAGGCTCCGTCGACCAGCCCGATCCGGCCGGTGCCGATCGTATCGATGAATTTTCCGTCGAGATCGGTCACGACGATGCGGTGGTTGTTTGAGTCGCTGATGTAAAGCCGCCCGGCCTTGGCATCGATGGCGAGTTTGCCGGGGTAGCGCAACGGGGTGGAGACGACGGCCTTGTCCTTCTCGGGCGACATCGGTACCGGGTCGTGCCGGAACAATTCCTTCGGGTAAAACTCGAGCGCCGCCGTGATGCAGGCATCGAGCACCTCCTTGTTGCCCTCGCCGGAGACCAGCAGCATGAGGTTGCCCTTCGGGCCGACCACGGCGAGCGACGGCCAACTGCGCACGCCGACCTGCCGCCACATGCTCATCTCGTCGTCGTTCACCACCGGGTGGGCGATCTCGTAGCGCAGCACCGCGTCGCGAATATTCGCGGAGACTTTCTCGTTTTCAAACTTGGCCGAATGCACACCTACGAATGCCACCGGATACCCGGCGTAGCGTTCCTCCAACTCGACTAGATCGGGGAGGATATGGATGCAGTTGATGCAACAATACGTCCAGAAATCGAGCACCACAATTTTGCCGGCGAGTTGTTTGCTGAACGAGAGAGGAGGGGAGTTAAACCAATCCTTGCCCTCGGGAAAATCCGGCGCCTTGAGCGCTTCCGCCCGTTGGTCTACCCGCTCGATGTGTGCCCGGAGTTGCTGGAGCAGTTCCGGGAAACGCTCGCTGCGCGGCGGCAGGTCGGCCGCTTGGCCAAGCGGCGTGAACAACGCGCAAATAAACAGGGCAACGGCCAGCTTGGCCAAGCGTGAAATCGAAAAAAACAAAAGTTGAGTCACGCGCACAAACTGCCGCCCACCCGTAGAGGTTGCAAGTGCACAGTGCTGTGGGTGAATTCCCGACGCTCGTCGAGCGGATTGGTTTTGTTATAACAGGAGGATGGGCAATATTGTCCCCACGTTTTAATACTGAGTTAACACGGAAAAAGATTGGCGTTCAGGAAAGTAGCGGAGAATCGGTTCGGCGAAAAAAAGCCCCCGCCCAGTTTTTTACACTGAACGAGGGCCAACCCGATGAAAACACACCGCACTTAGTGTTAAGTACGATGAAATGACCTATACGCTCCAGCGTGGGGTGGGTTTCAATTTTTTTGATTTTTTTTGAGTGGCAATTTTGAGTGGCAAAAATATGGAGGAAAACGCCTGTCATTGACTGTGCTCGTTTGCCTGCCTAGGCTGCGCGCCGACAATGAAACTAGTCATTTTAGCAGCTGGCTATGCCACTCGCCTGTATCCACTTACGTTGAATCAGCCGAAGCCACTTTTGCTGGTTGCGGGCAAGCCGATGGTTGATCATGTCCTCAAGTGCCTCGCGCCGATCGAGGCGATCGATCACGTTTATGTCGTTACCAATGAGAAGTTTGCGGGGCATTTTGAGGAATGGGCGAAAAATCGCGATACCTCCGAGTTTTCTGCACCGGTGACGGTGGTGAACGATCACTCGACTGATGACACCAATAAACTTGGAGCAATCGGCGATTTGCACCTAGTTTTGAAGAGTCAAAACGTTGAGGACGACGTGATCGTGGTTGCCGGGGACAATTTGTTCAGCGAGGGGTTGGGCGACTACGGCCGGATGTGTGCCGAAACCAGCGCCCCGGTGCTCGGCGTGTACGACGTTGGGAGCCTCGAGGAGGCAACCAAGTACGGTGTTGTCGAGCCCAACGACGATGGGCACATCGTCAGTTTTGAGGAAAAACCGGCTGAGCCAAAATCCACCCTCATCGGCATAGCGCTGTATCATTACCCCAAGGCGGTGCTGCCGTTGATCGACCAGTACATCGCCGACGGGAACAATCCGGATCAACCCGGCCGCCTGATCCAGTGGCTTTATCCGCAGATGCCGGTTTACACCTGGAGCGTGCCCGGCACGTGGTACGACATCGGCTCCAAGGAAACCCTCGAGGAGGCCGATCAGATTTTCTCCAAAGCGCAGTCTTAAAATGAAACGTTTCCTTTTCCTTCTGTTGGTCATGGCGCTTTTGCCCGCGCTTGGTCAGGCGCAAAACAACAAGGCCAAGCGCCCGAACCCGATGACTCCGATAGAGGATGTGGCCGGCCTGCCGCGCGTGCTGTTGATCGGGGACTCCATCTCGATCGGTTACACGCTGCCGACGCGCGAGCTGCTCAAGGGCAAAGTGAACCTGCACCGGATCCCGACCAATGGCGGCCCGACGATCAAGGGCCTGCAGCATATCGAGTCCTGGCTCGGAAAGAAAAAATGGGACGTCATACATTTCAACTGGGGCCTGCACGACCTGAAACACATGGGGCCGAACGGGGAGAACCTGTTTCCAAAAGAAAAAGGGGGAAAGGTGCAGGTTTCGCTTGAGGATTATGAAAAGAATCTCGATCGCCTTGTGCTGCGACTGAAGAAAACCGGAGCCCGGCTGATTTGGCGCAACACGACCCCGGTGCCGCCCGGTTCGAAGGGCCGCTACGTGGGCGACTCGATCAGGTACAACGCCGCCGCGGAGCGGGTGATGATCCGCCGCGGCGTTCCCACGCACGACCTGTTCACGATGAGCCGCGAGCGCATGAAGGAAATCATGCTCCCGGCCAACGTCCACTACACCAAGGACGGCTCCAAGGCGCTGGCCGAGAGCGTGGCCAAGGTCATCCTTCAGGCATTGAAATAATCGCTTGGCCATGCGCAGGTAGGGACGGTTGTCTCAGTCGTCCTCCCAAAAAAGACTGCCCAAGCGGGCGGTGGTGGTTTACATTTCGCCGATGAGCCGTTTGTTTCGTTTTACATTATTGGTCGCGCTGTGCGTGGGGTGGTCGTTTGCTTCACAGGCCGGAAACTGGCCGTCGTGGCGGGGAGACCTCGCCGGAACCGGCATCGTGCGTGATGGGGAACTCCCGCTGAAGTGGGACACGAAAAAGAACGTCCGCTGGCGTGTGCCGCTGCCGGACCGGGGCAACAGCACACCGATCGTTTGGGGCGACAAGGTGTTCGTCACACAGGCAACGGAGTCCGACAAACAACGTTCCGTGATGTGTTTCGACAAGAAAAACGGCGCGCTGCTCTGGCAAAAGGGCGTGAAGTACACCAAGCCGGAACAGACCCATAAAACGAATCCCTACTGCTCCGGGTCGCCGGTGACTGATGGGCGAGTGGTGGTGGCCAACTACGCCTCCGCCGGTGTGGCCGCCTACGACCTCGATGGTGAGGAGCTTTGGCATCGTGACCTTGGCCCGCAGGAACACGTCTGGGGCAATGGCACCTCGCCGGTTTTGTTTGGGGACATTTGTATTCTGTACCACGGCCCCGGCCCGAACTCGACGCTGTACGGTCTCGACAAGTTGAGCGGGCGCACACTTTGGAAGCGCAAGATCGAGGAGAAGGATGACGCCAAGCGCGTCGATGGTTTTCGTGGTCGCAACGGCGGGATCAACGGGGCGTTCACCACACCGATCGTGGTTGAGGCAAACGGCCGCCACGAGGTGATCCTCAGCGGGGCGAACATTCTTTGGGCTTTCAACCCGGAAGACGGCGGGGAGTTATGGAAGTGCAGCGGGTTGAATCCGCTGGTGTACACGTCGCCGGTTTATGACGGCAATGTAGTGCTCTCGATGGGCGGCTACTTTGGTGCGTCGATCGCGGTCAAACCGGGCGGCAAGGGGGACGTCACGGCCAAGCGCGTGTGGCATGATCCCCGGTCGAAGAAAAACCGACTCGGCACGGCGGTCATCCGGAATGGCTATGCGTTTTTTGCAAACATGTCCGGTTTCGCGGAGTGTGTGGACATGAAGACCGGCAAGGTCGTGTTCGAGGAGCGCTTGCCATCGACCGCCAACAACGCCGCCTCGTGGGCCTCGCCGATTCTTGTGAGAGACCGCGTCTACGTGACCAATCAGTCCGGCGACACAAACGTGTTTCGAGCGGGGCCGAAGTTCGAGTTGCTGGCGACCAACTCGGTGGGCGAGTATTCCAACTCCACCCTGGCGGCCTCGGACGGCGCGATTTTTCTGCGTACGCACAAGAGTCTCTGGTGCATTGCCGAGTGATCCACCGTGCTTGGCCAAGCAGGACGTGAGCCGCAGCCTTGAATCCAAGGTGCCGCCGCGACTATAACGGGGCATGGACTTTTTTGTTCTGGCAGCG
>DKGH01000235.1 GCA_002453165.1 Verrucomicrobia bacterium UBA6775 | reverse complement strand
TATAATCGGTATGGGAGAGAAGGAATTGGCGCTTGGCCAAGCGCATATTTAACATTCAGTGAATCAATAACTACGCATATAAAAAACCGAAAGTGTGACATTTTGTCCTTTTTCTGGTGATTTTTGGGTTGCGTTGTGAATAATTTGGGTTAAGGTTGCGCCAGTTTGTCCCTGTTGGTGGGACGCTTGGCTTTGAACGCAGAACTACAACAGGCTTATGGTACGGTCATTCGCATTTACTACCAAGGGCAGGTTGCACAGCAAGGACATCGAGTTGTTCCTGATGCCGACGCTGTTGGCGGACACCAAGCTGTTCTTGTGGGTTGACCTCGAAAATCCCACCCCGCAGGAAACGGAGTTCCTGCTGAAAAACGTCTTCCACTTTCACCCGCTCTCGATCGAAGACAGTGTCGCAGAAAGTCCCTCTCCAAAGGTCGAGGAGTATTTGCCAAAAGAGAACGACGCATTTTCCCCGTACCTGTTCATGGTGATCCACGCGGTGGACTACAGCCGCAAGGACGGAGTGTTCGCGACGTCGGAGTTGAGTTTTTACCTCGGCAAGAATTTTCTTGTAACGTTTCACAGCAAGCCGTTGAGGCCAGTGGAGGTGGTGGCGGAGATGTGCCTGCGGAATACGGCGGACATCGCGCGGGAGCCGGACCGCGTTGCGCATGCGCTGCTGGATTCGATTGTGGAGAACTACAAGCCGGCGCTCGACGAGTTGGCAATGGAGGTGGCTGAGGTGGAGCAGCGGGCATTGGCGGATCCGGGCAAGGAGACGCTCAATACGATTTTGCAGATCAAAAAAGAGGTGCTGCACTTGCGCCAGATCATCGGGCCACAAAAAGAGGTGCTCAGTCGGTTCACGCGCGGGGAGTTCAAGTTGATTCAAGCACACCTGATTCCCTACTACCGGGATGTTTACGACGGGCTATTCAACATCGCTGAGATGGCGGCGCGGTATGCGGAGTCGTTGACCGGTGTGCTGCAGGTTTACCTGAACATGTCGTCGAACAAGACCGGTGAAGTGGTGAAGGTGCTGACAGTGTTCACGGTGATCACGACGCCGATGATGCTGGTCGGCACGTGGTACGGGATGAATTTTAATGACATGCCGGAAATGGGTTCCGGCAAGGCCGGGTACTTCATTGCGCTCGGGGTGACGGTCGCCGCGACGCTTGGCACGGTGGTGTATTTCAAACTCAAAAAGTGGCTCTAGCCGCATGCCTTCGACCAAGTCCAGTTTTGTTGAAAAGGTACTCGGGCGCATTGACGTGCTCGACCCTCAGGATCTGCAGTCGTTCGTCGAACGGCTGGCCCGGGAGAGGTCGTTTCTCGAGACTCTGTTTAACACAGTCGAGGATGGCGTGCTAGTGGCGGACGCGAACGGCTGCATCATTTATCTGAACGACTCCGTAACACGGCTGACCGGTTATGAGGAGGAGATGGTAATGGATCAACCGGTGTCGCGGCTGTTGCCGGATGTGGATTGGGACCTGTTGCAGGCGATGGATCGCGACGGGGGGCAGGGGGTGGTTCGGCGTGAGTTCGAGCTGAGCTATCCCAAGCCAAGGTTCATCCGGTTATACGCCGCGCCGCTGGATGGCGAAGCCAAGGGCAGCACTGGCATGGCGTTGATTTTGCACGACGCTACTGAGGCCCGGGAGCAGACGCATGAAGCGATCGAGAGCGAGCGCATTCAGGCACTGACGCTTTTGGCCGCGAGTGTGGCGCATGAGTTGGGCAACCCGCTTAATGCGCTCAGTATTCATTTGCAATTGATTGAGCGTGAGGTGCGCAAGCTGCGCCAGCCATCCGGCTTGGCCAAGCGCACCGACCAACCCGATGAGGTGAACGACATCGCGGCCAAGCTCGAGAAATACATCGGCGTGGCCAAGGGCGAGGTGAATCGACTGGACTACATCGTGACACAGTTTTTGCAGGCGATCCGCCCGACCAAGCCAAGCCAGAAAAAGAGTTCACTCAACGATACGGTTGAGGAAACGGTGGAACTGTTGAGGCCGGAGTTTGACAACCGTGGCCAAGCGCTGAAGTTCGATCTAGCTAGCGACCTGTCGCTCGCTTGGTTTGATGCCGCACAGATCAAGCAGTCGCTGATCAACCTAATGAAAAACTCGATGCAGGCGATGACCACCGGGGGCGAGTTGGAAATTAAAACCGGGGAGGCCGGCGACGGCGTTTGGGTGAGCCTGACGGACTCCGGGGGCGGCGTTCCGCAGGAGCAGATCAAGCGCATTTTTGAACCGTACTACACGACAAAGAAAAAGGGATCCGGCCTTGGCCTGATGATCGTGCAGCGCATCGTGCGCGACCACGATGGACGGTTGGAGTTGATGAGCCACGGTGGCAAGGGAACGACCTTTCGCATCTGGCTGCCGAAGGAGGAACGCATGCCGAGATTGCTTGGGGTAAACACGGAGGACGAATGACGCCAAACCTGCTCATCGTGGACGACGAAAAACCGACGCGCGACGGCTTGCGCGCGGCGTTGGAGGATCGCTACGAGGTGTACGTGGCAGAGGATGCGACCTCGGCGACTGGCTTGCTCGAGGCGGAGACGTTCGATGTGTTGCTCACGGATTTTCGACTGCCGAACAATGAGGACGGGATGAAGTTGATCGCCCGGGCCAAGTCCTTGGCCAAGCCGCCAATCTGTATCCTGATGACCGCCTACGGCTCGGAGGAACTGGCGGTGGAGGCACTCAAGCAGGGCGCGGATGATTATCTGGCCAAGGGCCGAATGCAGATTGACGAACTCGAGACGCGCATTGCCCGGGCGCTGAAGTTGCGCACGCTCGAGAGCGAAAACCAGACGCTCAAGCAGCAGCTCGACAAAAAATTCGGGCTGGAAAATATCATTGGCGAATCGGAGCCGATGCAACGGGTGATGGATGTCGTGCGGCAGGTCGCGCCGGCCCGGGCCACGGTGTTGATCCAGGGCGAGAGCGGTACCGGCAAGGAGCTGTTGGCCAAGGCGATTCATCAGCTTAGTCCGCGCTCGGCCAAGCCGATGGTGACGGTGCATTGCGCGGCGCTGTCGCCAACGCTTCTGGAGAGCGAATTGTTCGGCCACGAAAAGGGGGCGTTCACCGGGGCGCACGAGCGCCGCATCGGCCGGTTCGAGCAGGCCGAGGGCGGCACGTTGTTTTTGGATGAGATTGGCGAGATCGACGAGACGACGCAGGTGAAGCTGCTTCGTTTTCTGGGCGAACGGACATTCGAACGGGTGGGCGGCAACAAGACACTCACCGCCGATGTGCGTGTGGTCGCCGCGACCAATAAAAACCTAAAGGAACTCGTCGATGCGGGTGAGTTTCGCGAGGATCTTTATTTCCGATTGAGCGTGGTCGAGCTTTGGTCGCCGCCGCTGCGCGACCGCTCGGCAGACGTACCGTTGTTGGCGCTGAGTTTTCTGCGGGAGTTTGCGAGTGAGAATGCCAAGCCGGTTGGTGACTTCACCGCCGAGGCGCTCGAGGCGATGATCCGTTACGAGTGGCCGGGCAACGTCCGCGAGTTGCGGACGGCGGTGGAGCACGCCGTGGTGTTGTCCAAGGGCGACATGATTCAGTTAAGCGACCTGCCGCAGTCGGTGCAGAGCCGCGGTGTCATCCGGAGCGAGACCGAGTTGAGCCAGCCGATCATCGATAAAGGCTTGACGCTGGAGGAAGCAGAGAAGCAACTGATCATTCGCACGCTGCAGGATTGTCGTGGTAACCGGACGGCGGCCGCGAAGAAAATTGGCATCAGTCGCCGGACGCTGCACCGCAAGCTGCACCGGTATGGACTGGAGGGAATTTGAACGGCCAAGGAGAATTGAGCATCCAAGGTCGTCCGGCCAAGTGTTGAATTGAGACCATGTTTCGATTTCAGGAATTTTTACACAGTATTGAGGAGGGGAAGGGCGCCAAGCTGATTCGCAGCCTAGTTTTGCTTCTGCTGTTGGCCGGGTTCGCGCTGATTTATCACCTGAACTTCACGCGCAACTTCACCGCGCCGGAGGCAATGGATACCGCGCAATTGGCCCGCAACATCTCAGAGGGAAACGGCTTCGAGACTCAGTTCATTCGCCCGGTGGCGGTCGATATGCTGCGTCAAACGGGCAACGTGCCGGATGAGGAGTTGAAGACATTGTTCCCGGACGTGACCCATCCGCCGCTGTACCCGTTGCTGCTCGCGGCGTGGATGAAAGTGTTGCCGTTTGAATTTGCGATCGACCTGGAAAAGCAGGAGTTCGGTCGTTATCAACCGGAGATTCTGATTCAACTGCTCAGCCAGCTTCTGTTTTTCCTCGCGCTGGTGCAGGTGTTTCGGCTTGGCGAAAAACTGTTCGACACGGCCGTGGCTTGGTGCTCGGCACTCGTTTTTCTGGGTGCGGAAATTTACTGGCAATTCAGCGTGTCCGGTCTCTCGACAATGCTTGTGCTGGTTTTGTTTTTGGACTTGGCCAAGGCGCTGGTTCGGTTTGAGGAGGCGGCCAACGCCGAGTCGGGCGGCGGGGAAAAGTCGCCCGCTTGGTTTGTCTGGATGGCGCTGTGGATCGGCGTGCTGGCTGGGCTGGGCTTCATGACTCGTTATGGCTTTGGTTTGGTGATTGTGCCGGTGGCTGTTTTTCTCGCTTGGTTTGGTGGGCGGTTTCGCGGACGCGCGCTGTTGTTTTCGCTGCTGGCGTTCCTGTTGGTGAGTACACCTTGGCTGGTTCGGAACCATCACCTTAGCGGTAATTTATTTGGGACATCCGGGTTGGCCTTGTACGCGCAAACGGAAGAATTCCCCGGAGACACGATCGAGCGCACGATGTTTCATGAGCCAAGCAAGCCGACTGCCGATGGTGACGTTGATGAATTCAAGCCTGGTGTGGCCGACGGCGTCGGCTTTTGGCAACTCGCTGACAAGCTGAGCCGAAATCTTCGCCACTTGCTTTTGTCGGAATTGCCACGTTTTTCGGGAGGCTGGTTTGCGGTGATTTGCCTGATTGGTTTGGTGGTGCCGTTTCGGAATCCACGGCTGCATCGGTTTCGGGTTTTTCTGTTGATTACGCTGGCAGTGTTTGCGCTTGGCCAAGCGCTTGGCAGGACGCATCTTTCCGATGCAGAGACGACATTGGCTGATTTGTTGCGGCGTCCGCTTGGCCAAGGCGGTTTCGCGGAGATGGCCCCAAACCTTAGCGGTGAAAACCTGCTGGCGATCGTTGGCCCGGTGTCGTTCCTGTTTGGCGCCGGATTATTTTTTTCCCTGTTGGATCAGTGGAAGGTGACCTTACCGGAAATGCGGCTGGCCGGTGGAGGAGTAATGGTGCTTTCCTCGGCGTTGCCGTTACTCCTTGGGTTCGTGTTGGCCAAGCCGTATCCGGTGGCCGACCCGCCGTATCATCCTGCGCGGCTCCAGTATTTAAAATCCATTCCGGCAGGGCACGGTTTTCAGGAATTGAATCGCGACGATCTGATGATGAGCGATTTGCCTTGGGCCGTGGCGTGGTACGGTGGGCAGGACAGCCTTTGGCTGACACGAACGGTGCAGCCGGATTTTTATTCGTTGAATGACGATTTTCGGCCGATACGGGGCTTGTATTTAACCGAAATGACGACAGATCAGCGTTACGTCAGCCGGGTTTTTGCAAAAGATAACGCCTCGAATTGGGAGCGATTTGTGTTGAACATGCAGATAAATGGCGAGTTGCCGGATGGATTTCCTCTTTTGGGGGTGGATGATGAGTTTTTCCCTCAACAATGGCTGTTATTCGCTGTCCCGGAAACCGCACCGTAACCGTGTGAAGGCGGGGATTTTACGACGGATAAAAATACGTAAAAAACTGGTGATTGATGTTGACAGTATCTTTTTTGAAACGAAGAATGCCCGTCCTTCCGACCTCAGCGGGGGTCGTTGGCGTCGGAATGGCTTCAATCATCAGCATATGAAAAAGAGAGTGATTACTTTGGGTGTAGCGGCGTTGGGTGTTGCCGGGGCCCAAGCCGCAGATGGAAAACTCTGGGAAGTGAGCGCTTCCCTGAAAGGTTTTTACGATGACAACTACACGACTTCGCCTGACGATCTCGCGGAAGAGAGCTGGGGTGTCGAGTTCAGCCCGGGCTTGAGCCTGAGCTACGGTCAGGGCACGGATCTCGAGATCAACGCCGGTTACGCCTACGGGCTTCGTTGGTACAACGACCGCGCAGGCGACGATCAGGATCACGGTCATGAGTTGGGACTGAACTTAAATAAGGCGTTTTCAGAGTCATCACGTCTGATACTTTCAGAATCGTTTGTCGTCGCGCAGGAACCTGAAGTGCTTGACCCCAGCCTTTCGTTTCCGCTTCGCACCGAGGGCGACAACATCCGCAACACATTTGAGGCCGGCTACGCACAAGACTTGACTGGAAACTTTGGTGCTGAAATTGGCTATTCAAATTCATTGTTCGATTACGACGAGGACTACCACTCAGCCTTGTTGAATCGCCAATACAACTCTGTGGATTTGGCAGGCACTTACAATCTTGACCGGCTTACGAAATTGCGTTTGGGTTACAAGTTTGCCTCCACTGATTTTGATGGCTCAGATCTGCAGGTGCCCGGCTTGGATTTTTTGGCTGACGCACGAGACAGTTACTCCCACTTTGCCTACGTTGGTGTGAGTCGTTACTTGGATAGCCAGTATGAAGTGCAAGCCCGTGCCGGTGTTCAATACTCTGACTACCACAACGCTGACCTCATGGCGGGGATTATTCCAGACGATGAGACCAGCCCATACGTAGATGCCCGCTTGACTTGGACGTATGCTGAAAGCAGCACGCTGGTGGGCGGCGTCACGCTGATGCGCGGTGCGACCGACTTGCAGGCAGCGGATCAGGAGACCACTGCAGTCTACGCCCAGTTGACGCATCGCTTTACCGACTTGAGTCCCGACCTTTATGGCACGTTGACTGGCCGCTTCCAAAATGGTGAGATCAGCGGTGGTGGTGACAAACTGGATGGCAAGGAGGAGGATTTGCTGCTTCTCGGCGCGAGCCTCTCGTACAACATTACAGAGAGCATCTGGGCGGAAATCTCCTACAACTACGACGAACTTGATTCCGATATTCCGCGCCGCAGCTTTGAGCGCAACTACGTGTCCTTCGGAATCGGGGCACGCTATTAATTTAAGACAAAAACCTTGCACGGGAGGCCAGAAATGTTTATCTGGCCTCCCTTTTTTTTCGAATTAAGATAAATGGAACCAACTTCCAAAAAAGAGAACTCCTCCGACAAACTTCATATTTTGGATTATTGGCGCATCATCAGGGTGCGTATTGTTACCATACTGCTTGTCTTTCTTCTCACGGCCATCACAACCACCGTGGTGACATTCTTGATCCCGAAGACGTATATGAGCCTCTCCCGAATCGCGGTTGAGAAGGACACATCGGACATCGCACCATTGTTGGGAATGCAGGCGACACAAAGTTCGTTCGACCCCTACTTCATCTCGACTGAGTTCGAAAAAATTCAGTCGCAAAAGGTGCTGGATGAAGTGGTGAAATCCTGTGAGTTGAGGGAAAAGTGGAAGAAGCATTATGGCGGAAAACAGTTTTCGGATGTGGAGGCACGCAAGCATCTGGAGAAGGTGATTGACGTGAGTCAATACCGCAACACGAGCATCATTGAGTTGCGAGCCTACGATCGGGATAAAAACTTGGCACAGCAAATTGCCCAGGCGTTGGCTACAGAGTACGAAAACTATCGTTCCAGTCTGCAGGAAGAACGGGTGAAGGCAGGCATTGATAAGCTCAGGGAACGGATGGAGAAGACCAACGATGAGATCACCGCGATGCAGGCGAATGTGGACGATCTCAGAGCGAAGTTGGGAATTTCCGACGCGGCCGGTGAAGACAGTTATTCCATCGTGGAGCCGGAGATCGTACGGCGATATGAGTCGGAGTTAATTACGGCCAAGGGGCTTTACACGCAACAAGCCACGCTTCTTCAGGGATTGCAGGAGCAAAGTCTCGAGGAACTTCGGGAATCCATAATGACGGCGAATCCTGACGCCCAGTTGGATGCCCTGATCCGTGAATATCAAACCGGCCAGACAACATTGGCTAACAAGAGCATTGATTTGGGCGAAGGTCATCCGACGATCAAAAGTTTGAAGGCGGCAATGGAAAGCCTGAACCAGCAGATCGATAACCGTATTAAGGGTATTCTTGCGGGGCTTGAATTAAGGGTAAATTCATCCCTTGCTCAGGTTAGAGAGTTGCAAAAGTCGGTTGATGACGCGAAGGCCAAGGAGGCCAAGGTGCAGGAGGAAGGTCGTGAATACTTTGATGCCAAGCGTAAACTATCCAACACGACCCGCATGCGAGACACGATTTTGTTCCGCATCATGCAGGAGGAAGTGGATCTGGATCTTCCAAAGACTTCGAGTGTGGAAATCATCGACAAGGCAGACACCCCGTTACGGGCTGTGCGACCAAACGTGCCTTTAAATATCTCCCTTGGCGTGATCGTGGGATTGATTCTTGGCATTGGCCTAGCCTTCTTCATCGAGTATCTCGACACGAGTGTAAAGACGATTGACGACGTCGAGCGCGCGCTCGATGCAGCAGTGCTGGGTGTCATCCCGCAAAACGTGGGGTCGCTGATGGATGAAGGAGACGAAAGTCCGCACGCTGAGGCGTATCGAGTCCTTCGGACAAATATCTTGTTTGCCGGGCGCAAGAGTGAGGATCAAACCACATTCAGCGTGGTGAGCGGTGGTGCTGGTGAGGGTAAAACCACAACCATGTTTAACTTGGCGGTGGTATTCGCGCAAATGGGAGACCGTATTTTGGTTGTTGATTCCGACCTGCGGCGTCCGTCGATGCACCGCTATTTTAAAGTGTCGAACACGATCGGCTTGACCAATTTGCTACTTGGGCAAAATACACTCGACGAAGTCATCCAGACTTCGGAGTCCCCAAACCTTCATTTTATTCCCAGCGGGAAACTGCCCAGCAGTTCCATGGGCGTGTTGAACTCGTCGAAGATGAAGGAATTCGTCGCCGAGATGAAGAGCCGGTACGACTATGTTTTCTTTGATGCCCCGCCGATTATGGGTGTGAGCGATGCATCCGTGTTGGCCAGCGCGGTGGATCTCTGTGTGCTGGTAGTCCAGTACCGCAAGTATCCTCAGTTAATGACCCAGCGGGCCAAGGACATGGTGATCAAGGTCGGCGGCGACCTGGTGGGTGTTGTGCTCAATAACATCAACATTTCGCAGGATTCCTACTACTACTACTACAGCGGCTACTACTACGACTACTACTACAAGAGTCGCGAAACCGAAGAGGAACCGGTCGAGGACAAAAAGGATGGCAAGGAAGAAAAACTGATCGCCCAGGCGGATGCCGCCGGCGAGGATGTGAAGCCGAAGTATTGATGTCGCAGAAGAGATGAGTTTGTTGGTTGGAATGATAAAAAAAAGTTTGGGTCGGGCGACTAGTAGAATAGCGTCATGGAGTTGTTTGCTGTTCGTGGCGATTATGATGTCTGGATGTGTCAACGACGGCCCGCCCACGCCACCCACGCCTGGCCCCGGAACAACGCTTGACCCCAACGGCGGCGGTGCACCCTCCTCCGATTTGTTGGAGCCGGGGAACACGATCACCATATCCTTTAGTGGATTGAGCACGTTGCCCGTCCCATTCACCTGCCGCATTCGCGAGGATGGCACGATCTCCCCGCCATACCTTGACAAGCAGATCAAGGCGGCCGGCAAGACCATTGGCACGCTCGAGCAGGAACTGGAAAAGGAATACGTTCCAAGGATTTACCGCACGATCAATGTCACCATTCGTACCGCCGACCGGTTTTATTTCGTGGGCGGCGAAGTGCGTCAGCCGAGCCGTCAGCCTTACGTTGGCCGGATCACCGTCACCCAGGCAATTCAGTCGGCTGGTGACTTCACCGACTTCGCAAACCAACGCAAGGTTCGGGTCATTCGCGCCAATAACAAGGTTCAAATCGTGGACTGCGAGGCGGCGTTGGAGGACCCGACCAAGGACGCCCTAATTTATCCTGGTGACCGCATCGTGGTCGACTCCAAGATCTTTTGAAGATTCGCATCGAACGGCTGGACGGTGATGCAACGAAGGAGCAGATAGAGGCGCACCGTTTTCCCTTCACGCTTGGCCAAGCGAAGGATTGCCATCACCGCATCGACGCCAAGGGCGTGTGGCCGCATCACCTCACGCTGGAGGATGCGGGGGAAAAGGGGATCGTCGCCAAGCACCAGCCGGAAGCGACCCTGCTCGTTAACGGAGCGACTGTTGCCAAGAGCGTTCGACTTCAAAATGGGGATGTGATTGAACTCGGTGCGGCCAAGCTTCGGTTTTGGCTGGCACCGCTTGGCCAAGCGGGACAACGCACGGTTGAATTTGCGATCTGGGCGACTCTCGGCATCCTTGCGCTTGGCCAAGTGGGGTTGATCGCTTGGTTGTTGCGTGCTGTTTGATAGATCGCAAAACACTTGGCCTCAGTCATTTAGGCGATTTTTCCGGCGTGTTGAAACGATTGAATAAAAAAACGAAACCTTCATCTTTGACACACCGTAAAGTTTGTGCGAGGATGAATGGCTGTCCTGCGTTCGCGGGGCATCACCTTGCATCATAAGTTGGAGTGTGTCTCCGCTTGATCAAGTACACGGAATGGCTAAAGCAAAAACCAAGAAAACCGTAGCAAAGAAAACCGCCACAAAAAAGGCACCGGCCAAAAAGGCCACAAAATCCGCGCAATCCAAGGCAGCTGGCGTGAAGAAAAAAACAGCAGCCAAAAAAACCGCCGCCAAACCGGCAGCGAAAAAACCCCCTGCAAAAAAAGCGG
Source organism: Verrucomicrobia bacterium UBA6775 (assembly GCA_002453165.1). GTDB lineage: Bacteria > Verrucomicrobiota > Verrucomicrobiia > Limisphaerales > UBA1096 > UBA1096. The sequence goes on along the minus strand of DKGH01000235.1, from coordinate 12,763 downwards.
TGAAAAAGACCGCAGCCAAGGCGCCTGCCAAGAAGGCAGCCGTCAAGAAAACGGCTGTGAAAAAAGCCCCTGCTAAATCGGCAGCCAAACCAGCGGCCAAAAAAGCACCGGCCAAGCCGGCAGCGAAAAAAGCTGTCAAAAAAGCACCGGCCAAGCCGGCAGCGAAAAAAGCTGTCAAAAAGGCACCGGCCAAGCCGGCAGCGAAAAAAGCTGTCAAAAAGGCACCGGCCAAAAAGGCGGTTAAAAAGGCAACAGCCAAGAAACCAACTCCCAAGGAGACCAAGCCCAAGAAGGAGGAGGAAATCAAATCAACGGCTGAGGAGAAGGAGGAGGGCGCCGAAGGCGAAGAGGTGGTGGATATGCCGCCTCAGGAACCTGACTTCACCAAGGACGAGGAGTTTAATCTTCAGGAGAAGATTAAGGAACTCGTACAACTCGCACAGGATCAGGGTCACTTGACGGTGGGAGACATCAACGACGCGTTGCCTCGCGATCTGGTGACCCCGGAAAAACTCGAGGAGATTCTGAAAAAACTGAAGAGCCTCGAGGTGGAGATCGTGGAGCAACTTGATGCTGCCCCGCGACAAAAGCCAACCGAGTCCGCGGCTGAAGCCGAGAAGACCCGACTGGATATTCTCGACGATCCCGTCCGGATGTATCTCAAGCAGATGGGTCAGGTGCCGCTGCTCACGCGTGAGCAGGAGGTGGAAATCTCCAAGCGAATCGAGGACGCCGAGCTTGAGGTGAAGCGGATTCTCTACGGATTGGGCTTCACCGCGAAGGAGCACATCGCGCTGGCAGAAAAACTGACTGCCGATCCCCCGAAGGAGCGATTCGATCGCGTAACCTTGGACAAGGTGATCGAGACTCGCGACAAGCACCTCAAGACGCTGCACCGCCTCATCAAGAAAGTCCGCGAAGAGGACGGCGAGGTGGACAAGAAATACCTCGCTTGGCGCAAGGCTCCCAAGAGTCGCGCCGAGAAGGTGTTTGGCGAGTTTAACAAACTGAACGACAAGCTGCAGAAGAACTTTGCCAAGTTCCTGTTCAAGCAGAAGGTAATCGAGGAGATGGCACTGGTCGCGGATAACATCCACGACAAAATGCAGCAGAACCTTCGCTCAATTGAGAAGCTCCGCGAGGCGCCGAGTTCATCACAGGTGGACATGATGCTGCAGGCCGAGGAAGGCAAACTGACGGCGCTCGAGGCGTTCGTCCGCAAGCCGGCCGAGGATTACCTGAACACCTACGAAGAACTTCAGCACTTCGCTCGCAAGGCGCATCAGGCCAAGACCGAGATGATCGAGGCCAACCTGCGTCTCGTGATCTCGATCGCGAAAAAGTACACCAACCGCGGCCTGTCGTTCCTCGACCTGATTCAGGAGGGCAACATGGGCCTGATGAAGGCTGTGGAAAAATTCGAGTACCGTCGCGGCTACAAGTTTTCCACTTACGCCACGTGGTGGATTCGCCAGGCGATCACCCGGTCGATCGCCGATCAGGCCAGGACGATCCGCATCCCGGTGCACATGATCGAGACGATCAACAAGCTGATGCGTGTGCAGAAGCAATTGGTGCAGGAGTACGGCCGCGAGGCCACTCCGGAGGAGATTGCCGAGGAGATGGAGATCGAGGTCGATCGAGTTCGAGCCATCATGAAAATGGCCCAGCAACCGATCTCGCTGCAGGCGCCGGTGGGCGACAGTGAGGACACCAGCTTCGGCGACTTCATCGAGGACAAAAGCGCGGAGAACCCGACAGACATGGCGAGTTACAGCCTGCTCAAGGATCGTCTCGGCGACGTTTTGACTTCGCTGACCGAGCGCGAGCGCAAGGTGCTCGAGTTGCGCTTTGGCTTGTCCGATGGCTACAGCCGCACGTTGGAAGAGGTCGGCAAGCAGTTCAAGGTGACCCGCGAACGAATCCGGCAGATTGAGGCCAAGGCGTTGCGCAAGATGCGTCACCCGACGCGGATCCGCCAACTGTCAGGCTTCCTCGAGCGCGAGGATCTGATGTTGCAATAACAATTCACAAAAAGCCCTTCCGCCGGGAGGGCTTTTTTGTTTCCCCTTGGCCAAGCGCAGTGGAGCCTGCCACCGAGATTCCCAAAGCCGATGAGCTGTTTGACCTTCGTCAGACGGAGCATGCGGAACTGTTTCAATCGCTTGGCCAAGCGTGGGAGGTGGTGCCACGAATCGCCGGTTACCTTGAGGCGAATCTTCGTACGCAACAGCTTGGCCAAGCGCTTGGCCAAGCGGAGATTCGGGGCGATGTGTTCATCGGCGAAGGTACGGTGATCGAGTCCGGTGCGTTGATTCAGGGGCCGGTCTGGATCGGGCGCAACTGCCGCATCGGTCACGGGGCGACGCTTCGCGACAACGTGATCGTCGGGGACGACTGTGTCGTGGGCCATACGGTGGAAGTCAAAAATTCAATCCTGTTCAACGGTTGCGAGGTGCCTCATTTTAATTACGTTGGCGATTCGGTGTTGGGTTATCGCGTGCACCTTGGCGCCGGTGCAAAGCTGTCGAACTACCGACTATTTCGCGGCAATGTAAACGTGCGCTTGGCCAACCAAAAAGTGGACACTAGCTTGGCCAAGCTGGGGGCATTGATCGGCGACCGAACGGAGATTGGATGCAACGCGGTGCTTCACCCGGGGACTATCCTTGGCAGGGACTGCCTGCTTTATCCCAACGTGACGTTCGGCGGTGTGTTGCCGGCCCAACGGTTGGTGAAGAACAAAAACGAACTGACTGTCGTGGCCCGGCGGGAGGGTGGCGATGATTAGTTTCGTGGACGAGGAGCAGGGAGCGGGGGTGGATTTGGTCGAGGAAACGACGACTATGTTTTCCGACAGCGGCCTGTTGTCGAAGGCGAAGAATTTCGAGTTCCGTGCCGAGCAACAGCAAATGGCCGTGGAGGTTGCCGAGGCGCTGAAAAGAAGCCGACACCTGATCGTTGAGGCCGGCACCGGGGTCGGCAAGAGTTTGGCCTACCTGATTCCTGCGATTCTGCACGCGGCCAACCAGAACAAAAAAGCCGTCATCTCCACGCACACGATCAACCTGCAGGAGCAGTTGACCGAGAAGGATCTGCCGATGCTCAAGCAAATCCTGCCGGTGGAGTTTTCGTTTACGATGCTGAAGGGGCGGGGCAACTATCTCTGCACCCGGCGTTTGCAGCGCGCGCGCCAGCAGGCGGCCAATCTGTTGTCATCGTCCGAGATGGAGGAGCTAAAGCGTATCACCGACTGGGCGAAGGAGACGACCGACGGGAGCCTGTCAGATTTTGACATCACACCCGACCCGAAAGTATGGGATCTCGTCTGCTCTGAGCGGGGTCTTTGTTCCACGAAACTTTGTGGCCACAATTCCGATTTTTCCAAGATTGGCCAGACCTGTTTTTACCAGCGGGCACGCAGCCGGATACTCTCGGCCGATGTGCTGGTGCTCAATCACTCACTTTTCTTCAGCCTTTTGGGCGACGATGGTCGCGAGGATGATGCCCCGAACGAGGATGAGGGTGTATTGTTCAACAATGATTTCGTGATCCTCGACGAGGCGCACAACGTCGGCCACGTGGCGTCGAAGCACATGGGCATGAGCGTGTCGAGCGGGCAGGTGCGCTTCAACCTGCAACGGTTGTGGAATCCCAAGACTGGCAAAGGGCTGCTTGGCCTGTTGCGTTCCGGCAAGGCGACGCGCATGGTCGAGGATGCCGAGGCGGCGATGGAGCAGTTTTTTGGCGAGCTTGAGGTCGCCTGTGACGAACTCAGCGAACAACAGGCCAAGTCGAGAACCTACGGTGCCAACAAGAATACGTCGTGGAAGGAGCTGCGCGTGCGCCGTGCCGAGTTGATCGACGACTCGCTGACTCTGCCGCTTCAGCGGGTGCGCGAGGCGTTGGTGCAGTTGCGAGATGAAACGGACGATGCAGATACAGGGCAGGAGTTGGCGGAGTTCAATCGCCGAGTCGGTGAACTGCGGGAGGGGGTGTTGCTTTTTCTTTCGCAGGCTTCGCAGGAGCACGTTTACTGGGTGGAAAAGTCGGGCAAGGCCAACACGACTCTTTCGCTGAATGCTGCGCCGATTGATGTCGCGGTACATTTGCGGCGGCGACTGTTCCGGTGCAGTTCGCCGGTCATCCTGACGAGCGCGACTCTTGCGCTGAGTGACGTGCACTCCGAAAAAACCGGCCAGTCAAAACCGGCCAGAGGCGGTAACCCGCTCGATTATTTTGCTGGCTTGATTGGCGCCGAGGCGGTGCGGGCGGTGCAGGTCGGTTCGCCGTTTGACTACGAGCAGCAGATGAAACTGTTCATCGCCGGCAAGATGCCGGATCCGCGTGAGCCGGAATTTCGGGATGCCGTGGCGAAGCAGATTCGCCACTTTGTCAATCTCAGCGATGGTGGCGCGTTTGTTTTGTTCACCAACTTCAGGCTGATGCGCGAACTCGCTGAGGAGTTGGAGGGCTTTTTTCGCGAGCGCGGAATTGAGTGTCTCGTGCAAGGTGCCGGCGTGCCGCGATCGACGATGCTCGAGCGGTTCAAGGCAGACGAACGTTCGGTGCTGTTTGGCACGGACAGTTTTTGGCAGGGGGTCGATGTACCGGGGGATGCACTGCGAAACGTGATCATTACGCGGCTGCCGTTCATGGTGCCGGATCATCCTTTGGTCGAGGCGCAGATCGAGGCGATCGAAGCACGCAACGGCAATGCATTCATGGAATTTTCCCTGCCGGTTGCCGTGCTGAAATTTCGCCAAGGCGTCGGCCGGTTGATCCGAACCAGGAGCGACAACGGGATGGTTGTTGTGCTGGACAATCGCGTGCTGACCAAGCGCTACGGCCAAATCTTCCTGAAATCCCTGCCAAGTTGCCCGACCGAGGTGGTTTGAGCGGCTGTCCGTAATTGAACGTTTCCAGCCGCGATGGCATCCTAACTCGCGATGAGGGCCACTGTTCTCAGTTTTTTTGTTTCCATGCTGCTCGGTTTGAATGCTCCGGCGCAGTTCGGTGAATCCCAGTTTGGCAATACGTTCGGCGGTGGGCAGGCGGGTGCGGCTGGGCCGGCGACCAAAGCCAAGCTGCTGTTATCGCATGATACCGCCAAGCTGGGCACGACGATCACGGCCGGCATCGAGTTGAAAATGGACAAGGGTTGGCACACGTACTGGCTCAACCCGGGCGCGGCCGGCATACCAACATCGGTTGAGTGGACGCTGCCGAAGGGCATCACGGCCGGGGAAATCCAGTGGCCGGTTCCGGAAAAGTTCCTGTCGCTTGGCTCCACCGGATACGGCTATCACGACGAAACTGTGTTGCTGGTGCCGTTGACCATCGCTGCGGATGCGCCGCTTGGCCAAGCGGAGATTTCTGGCAAGGTGGGGTGGCTCGAGTGTGCGAAGCAGTGTGTCCCGCGGGACCAGGACGTCAGCATCAAGTTTGCACTTGGCCAAGCGGCCAAGGAATCCGCCTCGGCCAACGTGCTCAAGCAGTGGCAAAAAAAACTTCCCAAGCCAAGCGAAGCCAAGTCTTCCGCCAAGGCCTGGTGGGGAGGCGAAGCTGTGGAAGACGAGAGGAAACTGGTCATAGAGTTTGATCCCGGTGAGGCGAAGGATGACGCTGATTTTTTCTCACTGCCCTACGAGCCGTTCGAGTTGTCGCCGGAGAGCAAAGTCAGCGTCACCGCCGAAGGCAGGATGCGCGTGGAAAAAACGGTGATGAAATTTGAGGGCGACTGGCCAGGCGAGATTGCCGGGCTGCTGGTGTTACACCTGAAGGATCGCGACAAGACCAGCGCGGTCGAGGTGAAGCTGCCGATCGCGGCGGACGCCAACAGTCCCGCACCAACAGCCGGCACAACAACCGAACCCGCTGCCACGGGCGGGTCGACGGCGGAGACGCCACAGCAGTCGTTTGGCCTGATGCTGTTCTATGCGTTCCTCGGCGGGATCATCCTGAACATCATGCCGTGCGTCTTGCCGGTGATCTCGCTGAAGATTCTGGGTTTCGTGAAACAGAGTCAGGAATCTCCGGCGCGGGTCCGCCTGCTTGGTTTGCTGTATGCCGTCGGGGTGCTGGTTTCATTTTTGATCCTCGCCGGTATCGTGATCGGTGTGAAAAGCGCCGGGGGGTTGGCGGGTTGGGGAATGCAAATGTCGAACCCGCAGTTCGTGGTTTTGTTGACGATCCTCGTGACGCTGGTGGCACTGAATCTTTTTGGACTGTTCGAGGTCACGCTGGGTTCGGTGGGTGTGGCGGCCGGCTCGGTAGCCTCGAAGGAGGGTGCGGGGGGCGCGTTTTTCAACGGCGTGCTGGCGACGATTTTGGCGACACCCTGCACGGCACCTTTTCTGGCACCGGCGCTGGGATTCGCGTTTTCGCAGTCCAGCGGCGTCATCGTACTGATGTTCATCGCCGTGGCGGTGGGGCTTGCACTGCCTTATGTCGTGCTCAGTTGGAATCCGAAGTGGCTGCGCTTTTTGCCCAAGCCGGGGCCGTGGATGGAAAAATTCAAGATCGCCATGGGCTTCCCGATGCTCGGGACGGCGATGTGGCTGTTCATGCTGACTTACGAATATTACGGCGACCGGATTTTGTGGTTTGGTATTTTTCTGACTCTGCTGGCGATGGCGGTCTGGGTGTTCGGAGAATTTTTTCAACGGGGCACTCGGCGCAAGGGACTGGCGCTTGCGATGGCCGGGTTGATGACGCTGGGGGGCGTGGTGTTCGGTCTGGAGGGGCAGTTGCAGTGGCGCAATCCGATCGACCCGAATTCAAAGTCAGCCGGCGTGGTGCAGGATTTCCCCGGTGGAATCAAGTGGCACACTTGGTCGCCGGAGGCGGTCGCTGCTGCACAGAAAAATGGCCAACCGGTGCTGGTGGATTTCACGGCCAAGTGGTGTGTGACCTGCATCGCCAACAAAAAAACCAGCATCGACATCGAGCCTGTCCGGGTCGTGATAGCGGATAAAAACATTAAGGCATTCCGGGCAGACTACACGAGGCGCCCGGACCATATCACGCGCGAGTTGGCCAAGTGGAACAGGGCAGGTGTGCCGCTGGTGCTGGTTTATTCGCCGGATGCGACTGTGCAAACGCAGATGCTGCCGGAGGTGCTCACGCCGGGCATCGTTCTGGATGCACTTGGCAAGGCTTCCGGCTGACCTTGGCCAAGCGCTTGGCCAAGCGGGGGACGTTCATCGCTTGGTTCGGTTTCGGATGACCGATTGCAGGCGCCGGATGACTGCCCCGTGGTGTGGCACGTTTGCCAGGTTCGTCCACTCGTTTGGGTCGTTTTTGTGATCGTACAACTCCCTGCCCCCGTCGTGGTACTGGATATACCGCCACCGAGCCGTCCTGACTGCGTGGTTACCTTTGCCAAATGTGCTGAGCACGGGCCGCTGCCATTGTCGTTTCGGTTCTTTCAGTAGAGGCACGATGCTTTTGCCGTCGAGATTGTCCAGTTCGGGTAGCCGGCAAAGATCGACCAATGATGGAAAAAGATCGATGAGGCTGACCGGGCGGGCACATTGGCTTCCATCGGAATGGGCCGAACCGGGCGTGTCGATGATGAGCGTGGTGCGGGTGGTGGTTTCCCACAGGGCGTGTTTGCGCCAATGCTGTTTTTCACCAAGGTGCCAACCGTGATCGCCCCAAAGAACAACGATGGTGTTTTTTGCATGTTCGCTCGAATCCAGCGCCCGCATAAGGCGGCCGACCTGAGCGTCCACGTAACTAATGGTTGCGAGATAACTTTGTACGGCCCGAGGCCATTGGTTGTGCTTTAATACCATCTCGTGGTCCTCGCCATGTTGGGCGAAATTTCGAGCACCGGAGACGTCGTGTACTTCACGGGCCAGTTTTTTGCCGAACGCGGGCAGGTCGTCGCGGTCGTTATTCAGCACCTTCGGGAGAACGATTTTGCCCAATGGATGCAGGTCGAAATATTTCTCCGGGACGTACCAGGGCAGGTGCGGCTTGGTAAATCCACAGGCGAGAAAAAACGGTTTGTCGTTTTTTTTCCCCAACTCGGAGATGGCCCAGTTGATGACTTTTGTGTCCAAGAGGTCGGTATCCTTGTTTTTTACCGGGCCCCACGGCGCCCAGGCCTCTGGCGGCAGGTTGTCCAGCCGGATTTGATGTAGCCTGCTGCGTGCAGCCTTGAAGTAGAAATCCCACGATGCCGTATCGCCTGGCCGGTTGGCCCCGTGAAAAATCTTACCCCCACCCTTGGCAGTATAACCATGTTTCCTCAAATACTGCATGAGCGTGACGGCGTCGGGCAGTTTTTCCCGGAATTTTTCACCGTTGCCGTACACTCCGGATTTGGACGGCTCGATACCGGTCAGCAGGCTCACGCGGGATGGATTGCACAGCGGCGCGGAGCAGTATGCTCTGGTAAAGGCGATGCCTCTCTGTGCGAGTCGATCGATATTGGGCGTCTCGGCCTGAGGGTGACCTCCGAGGTGGCCGACCCAGTCGTTCAGGTCGTCCACTGCGATGAAGAGAATGTTTGGGCGAGAGTCCGCGTTGGCCAGAGACGTCAGCCCGAATGAAACGAGGAGAAGAATACAAGTCAGGTAAGTTCGTATTGAGGTCATTCTTGTGGGGTGCGCTTGGCCAAGCGGGTCAGTTGCCCTGTGCCACGGTGCCGATCAATCGCACGGCGATCACGACGGCAAGCAGCAACAGCAGGATGCCGGAGACTTGGGAAAAGTTTACGAGCGTCTTGTCGGAGAAACGATTGCGAACCCGGGCGCTGCCGATCACAAGCAGTGTAAACCAAGCGCCAATGCCAAGGCCGGCTCCGCCGGCACAGGCCATGCGGCTTTGCCAGGCCGGTTGCAGTGTACCGTTGGCCAGGAGCACGGCGGCGATCATGATCCAGAACAGGAGGACGTTTGGGTTGACCAGCACGCGGACAAAGCCAGTCCAGAAAGCCGTGTGCGGATGGAGACGCTGCTCGACGACCTTGGCGCGTTTGCCCTGGACTGCGACCGTGTCCGTCATCAGGTACTTGACGCCAAAAAAGCTGACGGCCAGTAGGCTGACCAACTCGACCGTGGCGCGCAGTAACTTGTGGTCAAACAGGTTGGCGAAACCGCCAAACGCGATGACGCAGTAGATTAGCTCCATGATCAGCGCGCCCGCAGACATGATGAACGCCCGCTTGCGGCCGCTGTGGATTCCCTCCTCCATGATCGCGACGTTTACCGGCCCGACCGGCACGGCGCAGATGAAGCCGGTCAGTGCCCCCGCACCGATGGCCATGGCGTATTGGTCGGGGGTCATCGACCGACCCCTCCCGGCCTAAATTTCGTCGAATTCTTCCTCTTCAATTTCCCTCCTTAATTTCCGAGATAGCTTGGGCCTGATAAAACCGTAGACGAGATACGCGGTGAAGATTATCGGCAACACGACCGGAACGATGTATTCCCAAAGCACCACGAGGCAGGCGATGCCTGTCACAAAAACCACAAATTTCGTGAACGGCCGCCGCGCGCGAAAGTCGAGAGTCTTGAAGGCGGGGTACTTCACCTCGCTGACCATCATCACCGAAAGAAAAACGAGCACCGAGAGCAGCACCCAGCGCCAGACGGTATCGGTCATTTCCTTGCCCTCGAGCCAAATGAAAAAGATCGTCAATGACGCGACCAGTGCCGCCGAGGCGGGTATGGGAAAGCCGAGGAATTCCTTGTTGCCACCGGAGTTGGGCATCGAGGCGAGGCAGTTGTAACGGGCCAAACGAAGTGCACCGCAGAGCAGATACACCGAGGCAACCACCAGCCCGAGTCGTTCGAATTCATGCAGGATCACCCGCTGCATCAAGAACGCCGGGGCGGCGCCAAACGAGATGATATCCGCCAGCGAGTCGAACTGGAGGCCGAATGGACTTTCCTTGCCGATCAACCGCGCGATCCGGCCGTCGAGCCCATCAAAAACGAACGCGCCAAGAATCAGCCAAAGCGCCGGCATGATCGTCTCCGCATCGAATGGAATCTCCGTGCCCACCGGCGGTGTCACCTTGACGATGTACCAGAGCGCGAGGAATCCGCACAGCAGGTTGCCGGCGGTCATCAGGTTCGGCAGGAAATAAATCCGAAGCCGCTCCTCGCCGCCATTGTTCGCCCGGTTGGTTTTTGGTGGGTTGTCGCTCAAAACAAAATCGCCGCCGCGTCCTTAATGGATTGTTTAGCCGGTTAAAAGCCGAATCACGAATTGGCCCCGCTCATGTGCACGCGGTCAACCCAGACGTACCGGAACATGAGCGTGCGCAAAACCGCTGTCAGTGGAATTGCCAACACGCCGCCGACGATGCCGCCAAGCAGGGTGGTGCCGATCATGATCGCGATGATGATGGTTAACGGATGCAGCCCGACGCGGTCGCCGATGATTTTCGGTGAGATAAAAAAGCCTTCCATCGCCTGCACGGCGGCAAACCAAATGAGGATCAGGATTGGTTTAAGCCAGTCGCCGTCTGGCACAAATTGTACCATCGAAAGGATGAACGCCGGAATAATACTCAACGCCACGCCTAGGTACGGAATGATGCCGAGAAGCCCCGCCATGACGCCCAGCAGAATGGCGTAGTCGAGTCCCAGCGCGAGAAAGCCAACGGTCAACAACGTCCCGACGCACATCGCCACGAGCACCTGGCTGCGAAAGAATACAATCATGCAGTCGTTGATCGAGTGCAGTACGAACACGATTTCGTCCTTTACCTTCGATTCGCGCACGGGCAGGTAGTCGGTCCAGTTTCGCTTGATACTACGTTTCTCCAATAGGAAATAAAAAACGTAGACCGGCACCAAGGCGAGGCCGGCGAGAAAGCCGAAAAGTGACGTCACTTTTTTCAACTGCTCCAGCAGCCAGGCGGAGATTTTGGAAACGGCACTGACGGTGATCTCCCGCGCCTTATCATTTGTCAGGCCCACGCTTTTTGCCCACTCCTTCGAGGTCTCAAACCAGACCGTGTCGGGGGGGGCATTGGTGGAAGAGTTTGAAGTATCCGGACTCACCAGGTTGCTGACTTTTTGCTGAAACACCTTGGCTTTCTTTGGGAATTCAGTCGTCAGCTTGGTTGCCTGGCCAATCAACGCCGGCACAACCGAGGCCACCAACCCGCCCACGAGCAACAGTGCGATGGTGAACACCAGAATGATCGCGCTCTGGCGTTGCATGCCCCGTTTTTTGTGAAACCAATCGACGAGCGGATCGAGCAGGTAGGCGACGATGCCGGCGATCGCCAGTGGGATCAGCACCGAGGACAATGTGTTGGCCACCCAGGCCACACCGAGCAGCAGCGCTGCGATGAGCGCCAGCAGAATGCCGACCGCCAACGCTGTGATCGAAGTCCAGAGGATCTTCGCCTGCTTTTCAGTTGGAGGGGGAAACGCCATCAATGATTAATCCTGACCCAGTTCGACTGCCCTTTCGGCGGAAGCACGCACGGCGTTGATGAGCGCGCTTCGCACGCCGCCCTCCTCGAGTTCATGCACGCCCTCGATGGTTGTGCCGCCGGGGCTGCAAACCATGTCCTTGAGTTCGCCGGGATGTTTGCCGGTCTCCAGCACCATCTTCGCGGCGCCAAGCATCGTCTGGGCGGCGAGCCGTGTGGCAATGTCCCGAGGCAGACCCACCGCGACTCCGCCGTCGCTTAGTGCATCGATCACGGTGTAGCCATAGGCGGGGCCGCTGCCGCTGAGGCCGGTCACGGCGTCGATTAAATTCTCCTTCACCTCGTAGGCGATACCGACGGAGGAGAGCAGTTGCTTCACCAAATCGCTGTCCTCAGCGGTGGCCGCTTGGCCAAGCGCGTAGCCGCACGCGCCTTCGCCGACCAGCGCCGGGGTGTTGGGCATCACGCGCACCACACGGGCGCGTCGGCCGCAAGCCTCATCGAGCTTGGCCAGGCGCACGCCGGCGAGGATGGAGATGACGAGGTGTTCGTCGGTGAATTGGTCACGCACTGGTTCGGTGGCCTCATCGAGTTGGTGCGGCTTGAATGCCAGGAAAATGACATTGGCCTTGGCCAGCACCTCGGCGTTGGAATCGGTCGTCTCGCAGCCAAGCGCCTGGCCAAAGGCTTCCCGCCCGGCGGCGATCGGATCACTGGCGATCATGTTTTCCGGGGCGGCCAAGCCGGCATTCACCAGGCCTTTGGCCAAGGCGGCTGCCATCTTCCCTGCACCAATGAAACCGATGGATTGTGTTTCAGTCACGGCAGATTGGGTATCAAAACCGGTGCTGGCGGTAAAGCCCTTTGGCCAAGCGATCAGCGGCCCAGTTTGGTTTTCAACTCGGCCAACTTGTCTGCATGCTGCTTGGCCAAGCGCTCCAGTTCCGACCAATTCTCGCTCTCGATGATGTCCTTATTCATCAGCGACGAGCCGATGCCAAGCGCGGCCGAGCCGGCTGCGAGGAACGACTCCATTGTGTCGAGGTTGACACCGCCGGTGGGGATGATGCGCAGGTGCGTCAGCGGTGCGAGCAGTGCCTTGATGTAGCCCGGGCCAAGCGTGTCTGCCGGGAAAATCTTGATAAAATCGGAGCCGGCCTCGTGGGCTGTTTGTGCCTCGGTTGGCGTGTATGCGCCAAGCATGACCGGGCGATCGAGTGCATGCGCGGCTTCAACCAACGAAGGCTTGGTGACGGGACTGATGACGTACTTTGCCCCGGCGTCGATGGCGACCCGGCAGGTGTCGTCATCGATCACCGTGCCGACTCCGAGCAGGATGTCGTTGCCCATCTCGCGGTC
>DKGH01000005.1:20383-37201 GCA_002453165.1 Verrucomicrobia bacterium UBA6775 | reverse complement strand
CCAGCGATCCATCACGTAGACCTTCCCATTGGCCACGGACGGCCCGGAGTAACCTCCGCCCAGCGACGACTTCCAGCGTAACGCCGGCCCCTTGGCCGGAAACTTATCGATGATACCGGTCTCCTTCCAAATTGCGTTGCGTTCGGGCCCAAGCCATTGCGGCCAATCGTCCGCTTGGCCAAGCGCTGGAGCCATGCACAGTCCGATCAAGGACCATTTCAGGACCGTTCTTTTGTTGAATTGTCTCACGATTTATTCACCTCGCAGTAGATGCTTATCGAACCAATCCCCAAAGCGTTTGATCTCCTCCGGTTCAGCCTTCCATCCGTGATTTTTATCGGGCATGGTGAGCAGCTCGGCCTCGACTCCCTCCTGTTTGAATTTACTCAGGATTAGCTTGGACTGCTGAATGGGTACCAACAAATCCGCGTCGCCATGGATGAGCAAGGCGGGGGCATCCCCCTTGTTCACATGTGTCACCGGGGAAACCTCCTTGAGCAATCGTTTGATCTCGCCCTGATCCTCGACCTTTACAATCAACTGCTTCTCCTTGTCGAATTTTCGAAAATCTAACGCAGCCAAAAACGGGTTTCTCCCGAACATCACCTGACGCACCAACTTGTCAAAGTGTTGCCCCTCCTTGCCGTAGTTTAAAAAATCTGTAGGAGGGAAATACGACACAATCGCCTGAACCGCACTAGACTCACGGTCGACTGGGTCCTCCGCAGATGGATCACCATCCTGACCATCCGTCCCCTGTAACAACGTCAAGTGCCCACCGGCAGATCCCCCGAACATGCCAATGATGACGGGATCAATCTTATAAAGCTCGGCATGATGACGAATAAAGCGAACCGCCCGGTGCATATCCTCACGAATCTCCGGCACTGTAAACTTGGGCTGACTGCCATGAACCACCGCGAACAAGGTGTACCCTCGTTTTAGCAATTCCAGGAACGTGCCCCGATCAATTACCTTGTCAATATTGTCATGAGAACTGAACCACCCACCGCTGACAGCAAAGATAACTCCTCGATTGTTTTGTTTGGCAGGAGTAATGACGTCCATCGTCAAGGCGACTCCGTGTTTTCGGCCGTAAATAACATCCTTAGTTCGCTCGTAATCCGCACCCTTAACATTTATCGCCAAAGAGAACAGGACTCCCAACATGGCGATCTTCTTAATCCAGTCACTTTTCATTTTTGGACGGCGAGAGGGTTCGATGAATTGCTGATATTTGCAAGAAACAAGCCCAGTAAAAAAGGAAGCCCAGCGACGGTTCGGCATGTCCGTCACTGGGCCAGGAGGAACTGAGGATTAAAAACTCACTCAGAGTTGGGGCGATATTGAATGACCGGCCCCGACAGTCAACCAAAAATCGTTAAAAAACGACCAAACCACCCCCCTCCAGCAACAAATCGCTGATTCTATAACGATAAAGACCGCCGCTGCTGTCGATCTCATTTTGTGAATAAACTGTTAAAAAGCTCTGGAAAACAAAAAATTAGCGTGTTTCAGAGGTGTCCATTTCGGTTGACTCTGGGGTTTCGACCGAATGTTCATCATTTTGAGTATTTTGTTGAATTCCTGAAACCTCATCCGGTTTTTCCAGTTGGAGCGAAGTGGCGAAATCTATCTTACGGCGTAATGCTGGGATCTCTTTTTCAATGGCCTGCTCAAGTTTCTTAAGCAGTTTCCTTGATGATGAAGAGGCGGAGAGGCTTCTCAATCCATGTTCGCGAATGATGTCGAGCACTCCCGGTTTTACTGCATCCCATATGGAATAAAGGTCAGCTCGTTTTCGAAGCGATAATTCATCTTTGTGCGCTCTTTTGAAAAAAACATCGAGCCCCTCTTCACTCACGATGGATCGCCTGAGTTTGCGTAATGCATAGGATAAGATCAACCAAACCACGATGCTCAATGCGAGCACCGAACCCACGGCAATCCCGGGGGTGGTTAATGCTTCCCAGTTCTTTTCAGCAAACGCGGTTTTCCACTCCTCGTTGAACCACCATGAACGTGTTAGCCAGGATGTCCCGCTGACCAAAAGCAGGGAAACACAAATGCCCAGCCGAATTTTATTCATGAGATGGTTATAGGCTGAGGCGACCTCAAGGCAGACGCTTGAGTGCACAGCCAGTCGCTTGGCTTGAATCAACAAACCACTCACGAGGTTGTCTGCCCTACGGGCCGGTGCCCGCTTAATCTCGGCAATGATTTCCTCCCGTGATGCGTCGAAGTCACCCAGCGGAATGGTGTTCTTTTGATCGGCCTCACCTGTCGCAAGATCCGGTATATAGGTGGTGTAGATTCTCGGCGTGTCCTTGGTGGGGATGGTCTTGGAAAGATTCCAGCACAGCGTTCCGTAGGTGCGGGCGAAGTCGCGGATATGACCGAACAAGTCCACCTTGTTCAGGATGATCAGGAGTTTGTGTTCCAGTCCTACGAGTTGCTCTGTGAAAATGGAGATCGCCTCACCGGTTGTCCCCGGCTTGTCGGGATCAAAAAAGAATAGAATCAAGTCTGCACTCTCGGCGAATCGGCGAACACACTCCCGGAAGTCGTATCCTCGCAGTTGGCTTCCGCTAGCCGAGTCGATCATGCCGGGACTGTCGATCAACGTGAGATGTCTCAGAATCTCTGCCGGGTAGGCCTTGTACTGAAGCTTGGCCAAAAACTCAGGGCCAAGATCGGCCATGTCCTGATAGTCGAGATCGGGATGCGTGACGACGGTTTGGCCGTCCAGAGTTTCCTCGACGTCACCGTGGGTGATGAGCGTGAACCCGTCATCCGTCGGCGCAAGGCCGGAGTGTTGAATCTCTGTCCCGGCCAGATGATTAATAAAGGACGACTTTCCGGAAGAATGGTTGCCGAGGAACAGCACTCGCGGCGAGCCGGGCACGTCCCGGTCGCTGATCGGCAAGTGATAGTGGTAACGGCCGGCCAACAGGGAAAGAGTCGTGGCGTAGGTGGATCGTACGTTTCTTTCCAGTTTTATAAGATCATCCATGAGGGACGGCCAAGCGGGCAGAACCTTTATAATCGAACCGCTTGGTTCTCCAAGAAAAATGCGCTTGGCCAAGCGGGAAATGAGTTTAACCCCGCTTGGCCAAGCGGTAGGTTTGGCGTGCATGAGTTTGAAGGAGGAAATGACCGGCTTGGCCAAGCTCGCCCGCTTGGCATCGCGTCGGTTGGCTGGCATGAGTGCGGCAGACAAAAACAGAGCGCTGCTCGCCATGGCCGATGCAATTGAGGCCAACGCTTCTGCGATTCAGGCTGAGAATGCCAAAGATATGGTTGCCGGTGAGGAGATGGGTTTATCCAAGGCGCTGCTCGACCGACTTCTGCTCGATGATGCGCGCATCGCCGGGATGGCGACCGGCCTAAGGGAAGTCGCTGAACTGCCGGACCCAGTCGGCCGGGTATTGGATGAGCGCGACCGGCCCAACGGCCTCAAACTCAGCAAAGTCGCCTCTCCCATCGGGGTGATTGTCATCATATACGAGTCGCGCCCAAACGTGACGGCCGATGCCGCCGGCCTCTGTTTTAAATCCGGCAACGTCACAATTCTCCGAGGCGGGAAGGAGGCAATCCATTCGAATCAAATTATCGCCCGGACGATGATCGATGCTGCGGTCGCCGTGGATCCTGAATTTCCGCTGAACGCCATTCAGGTAGTCCCCACCACGGATCGGGCCGCCATCCCTGAGTTGTTGTCCCTTACTGAATATGTAGACCTGTGCATCCCTCGCGGGGGAGAAAACCTGATTCGAGCCGTGGCGGAGTGTTCGCGGGTTCCCGTGATCAAGCACTACAAGGGCATTTGCCACGTCTACATTGATTCCGACGCCGATGCGGCCATGGCTGAGGAGGTTGCATTCAATTCGAAAGTCCATCGGCCGGGGGTTTGCAACGCGGCGGAAACGTTGCTCATCAACAAGGCGGCGGCAGACGAAATTCTTCCCTCGCTGGGTAAGCGTCTCGATGAAGCTGGAGTCGTGCTCCGCGGTGACGCACCAACACAGGCCATTTTGTCCGCATCAGGAATCCCAGTTGCCGCAGCAACCGAATCGGACTGGGACGAGGAGTATTTGGATCTCGTACTTTCCATCAAGGTAGTGGCGGACACTTGCGAGGCGATCAATCACATTAACAACCATGGCTCAGGCCACACGGAGGCAATCGTTACGAACAACGCCGACACCGCCAAACGCTTCCAAACGGAGGTGGATGCCTCGACTATTTTTTGGAATGCCTCGACGCGATTTACTGATGGAGGCCAGTTCGGCATGGGGGCGGAGATTGGCATCAGCACCGACAAAATTGGTGCCCGCGGCCCGATGGGCTTGGAAGAATTGACCAGTTACAAATGGCTTGGTGTCGCGGATGGATTGATTCGTGAATGACCGTCTCCGAAGTCAGGCGTGAGTTGACCGACCGCTTCCGATCCTCCGGCGTCGAATCACCGGAAGTAAACGCCGAATGGCTGCTCGCCTCTTTACTGAACTGTTCCCGGACGGAGCTTCCCCTGCGGCTCGATGAAACCATCCCGGACTCGCAGCTCGAACATCTCAACAGCCAAGCCGCGCGGCGGGCCAAGCGGGAGCCATTGCAACACATTCTCGGCACAGCCTGTTTTTGCGGGTTGGAATTCCAAGTGACACCTGCCGTGCTCGTTCCCCGCCCGGAGACGGAGGAACTGATTGAGCTGGCCTTTGAAACTGCAAAGACAATGCCCTGCCCTGTCATATACGACTTCGGAACCGGGAGCGGCTGCATTGCGGTCAGCTTGGCCAAGCGCTTGGCCAAGGCGAAAGTCATCGCCTCCGATATTTCCGATGAAGCACTCCGCTTGGCCAAGGCGAATGCTGAACAGCATGAGGTAATCAAGCGGGTGGAATTCAGGCGGGCGGACGGCTCGGCCTTGGCCGCAGGTGAACAGGTTCAACTCATCGTATCGAACCCACCCTACATTCCAACCTCTGAAATCGCAGCATTAGAGCCGGAAGTGCGGGATTATGAACCACGCTTGGCCTTGGATGGAGGACGTGACGGGCTCGAGTTTTACAGGATGCTCGCCCGGCTTGGCCAAGTGGCGCTGACTCCCGGTGGTTCATTGATCGCTGAATTTGGTGATGGGCAGGAGGATGAAATTGAATCCATCTTCCGTAAGGCCACCTGGCCAAACATTCGCTTCGCCAAGGATCTTTGCGGTAAACCGCGAATCGTGATTGCCTCCACCGGACAATGACGCAACACTAACGCCGCACAACCGTATGGACTGTCTGGTAATTAAAGGAGGCACCCCGCTCAAGGGTGAAGTCAAAATCAGCGGAGCAAAAAACGCAGCGCTCCCCCTAATGGCCGCCACGCTGCTGACCGATCAGGAATGCGTGCTTCGCAACCTGCCAAACCTGAGTGATGTCCGATTCATGTGTCGGATTTTGAAATCGCTCGGCGCCGAGGTGAAAACCGGCCGAGGAACGGTTCGCGTTCGCGCGAAGAAGATCGAGGGATTCGGTGACTACGATTTGATCCGTAAAATGCGCGGGTCCATCTGCATACTCGGGCCACTGATGGGTCGTTTTAACGAGGCCAAAGTGTCGATGCCCGGTGGATGCGTCATCGGCGCGCGCCCGATTGATCTTCACTTGAAAGGCATGCGCGACCTCGGTGCAAAAGTTCGAGTGAATGCTGGCTATGTCCAC
This sequence comes from Verrucomicrobia bacterium UBA6775, assembly GCA_002453165.1. Classification (GTDB taxonomy): domain Bacteria; phylum Verrucomicrobiota; class Verrucomicrobiia; order Limisphaerales; family UBA1096; genus UBA1096. The sequence continues at coordinate 31,490 of DKGH01000005.1, read as the reverse complement.
GCAAAGGCCGACCGCTTGACCGGCGGTGAAAGTTTTCTGGGCGGCCGGTGCGGCCCAACCGTTCTCGGAACAGCCAACCTGATGATGGCCGCGACCCTTGCCCAAGGGACGACAATCATCCACAGCGCGGCCTGCGAGCCTGAGATCGAAGACTTGGCCAACTTCCTAATCGCCATGGGCGCCAAAATCACCGGCGCCGGCAGTCCGACCATTACCATTCAAGGAGTCCGGAAGCTGCGGGGCGCGGAACATCGTGTCATCCCGGATCGAATTGAAGCCGCCACTTACGCCCTTGCGGGAGCCGTCACCAACGGCGATGTCACCCTGAAAAGCTGCAACCCCAGCCATCTCAGCGCCGTTCTCGACAAAATGAGGGAAGCCGGTATTCGGCTGGATGTCGGGCGAAACTCCATCCGGGTTAAGCCCTCCAAAAATCTCAGTTCGGTCGATATTACGACGATGCCACACGCCGGATTCCCAACGGATGTGCAGGCGCAAATGATGGTCCTAATGCTGAAAACTCCGGGCATCAGCATCATCACCGAGAGAATATTTGAGTCCCGATTCATGCACGTAAATGAACTTTCCCGAATGGGCGCAGACATCTCCATCGAAGGGCCAAGCGCCATCGTGAAAGGTGGCCAACCGTTGAGTGGCGCGGATGTCATGGCCAGCGACCTACGGGCTTCCGCCGCGCTTGTGCTCGCCGGGCTTGCCGCAAAGGGCACCACCCGGGTCAATCGTGTTTACCACATCGACCGCGGCTACGAGAATATCGACGGTAAATTGCGAACGCTTGGCGCGCGCATCACTCGCCAGCCCGGGCAGTAACATGTCCACGGAAAGCAAAACAGTTACGCTTGGGCTGATTCAAGCCAAGGCAGACAGCGACCCGGCCACCAACCTCCAAGCTACCCTTGCCAAGGTCGAGCAGGCTGCCGCGAACGGCGCGAATATCGTCTGCACGCAGGAACTCTTTGCGACCGAGTATTTCTGCCAGAGTGAACACCACGACAACTTCCGCCTGGCGGAAACGATTCCCGGGGACACGACGGAAGCGTTCCAGCGCTTGGCCAAGAGCTGGGGGATCGTGATCATCGTTTCCCTTTTTGAAAAACGCAGCGCCGGTATGTATCACAATTCCGCAGCAGTCATGGATGCCGACGGATCGTTGCTTGGTATTTATCGAAAAATGCACATCCCGGACGACCCGCTGTATCACGAGAAATTCTATTTCACACCGGGCGACCTTGGGTTTCGCGTGTGGGACACCCGCTTCGGCAAAATCGGCGTGCTGATTTGCTGGGATCAATGGTACCCTGAGGCCGCGCGTCTCACCGCTATGCAGGGGGCGGAGCTTCTATTTTACCCGACCGCCATCGGTTGGCATCCGTCGGAAAAAGAAAAGTATGGAGAGCAGCAGCGGGATGCGTGGCAGACGATCCAACGCAGCCACGCCGTGGCCAACGGATGCTTCGTCGCTTCAGTCAATCGTGTCGGCCACGAGACTCCGGTCGGCGGCGACGGCATCGAATTTTGGGGAGGCAGTTTTGTCGCTGGCACTTCGGGTGAAATACTCTCCCAGGCAGGTCTTGACGAATCAGTCTTGCTACTCGAGGTGGATTTGGGCAAAGTCGACGTCGCACGTACCCACTGGCCGTTTTTGCGCGATCGCCGCATCGACGCGTACGGCGGAATTACAAAGCGATTACTCGATGAATAATGATGAAAGCAATCGACGCCCACTCGCCTGGGTGACAGGCGCCAGTGGATTGATCGGAAGCCATCTCGTTCAATCTGCCGAATCCTATGCACCTGAATGGGAAATTCGGGGATTGTCCCGTAAGGATTTCGACCTGACAGATTTTCCGGAAACCCAGCGTCAATTTGAGCAGGATAACCCCGGGTTGGTGATCCACTGTGCCGCGATGAGCGACCCGACCTCATGCGAATCCGAACCGGACAAGGCACGGTTCATCAACCGTGAATCCACTTTCTTCCTGTCGGGACTGGCACAGGACATTCCGTTCGTCTTCTTTTCCACCGACCTCGTTTTCAACGGGAATCATGGTCAATACACTGAACAGGATGAACCCTCGCCACTCACCGTCTATGCGCGAACCAAGGCGGAAGCAGAGCAGTTGGTGTTGGCCAATCCGCTTCACACCGTAGTCCGCACTTCGCTAACCGCCGGCACATCCCCAAGCGGAAGTCGGGGCATCGACGAGCAACTCATCAACCAATGGCAGAAGGGCAATTCCCCAACACTGTTCACTGACGAATTTCGCTGCCCCATCCATGCCGATGCCACGGCACGGGCCATATGGGAGTTGGTTCACGCCAGACGAACCGGGATATATCATCTTGCGGGTGGAGAGCGCATGTCACGATATGAAATAGGACAGGCAATCGCCCGCACCCAATCGGGCTCAGAATGCTCGGTCACTCCGGGCAGCCTTCAGGATTATCAGGGGCCGCCACGAGCGGCGGATACCTCCCTCAATTGCGACAAAATCCAGAAAGTAATTTCGTTTCAAATTCCGAGTCTTGCGCAGTCACTGGCGCAGCGGGAACAACAGGTCGCATGAAGCCGTATCGAGGGCGGATCGCCCCCACCCCTACCGGCTACCTGCACCTTGGCCATGCGAAGACTTTTTGGATTGCGGCACAGCGATCCAGGCAGGCTGAAGGCTCTCTGATTTACCGGACGGAAGATCTGGACCCGCAACGCTGTAAAGCAGAGTACAGCCAAGCGGCCATGGAAGACCTGCGATGGCTTGGTATCGATTGGGACGAGGGACCGGAAATGGGAGGAGTCTATGGCCCGTATGTTCAAAGCCTTCGCATTGACCGTTATCGCGAAGTGTTGGAGCAGTTGAAAAAGGAACGTTTGGCCTACCCCTGCCGATGCTCTCGCAAGGATGTCATGGAGTCTGCAATCGCCCCGCACGAAACCGGAGACGAACCGATTTACGGCGGCACCTGCCGTCCTCAGCTTGGCCAAGCGCAACGATTCGAGCCAAGCGATGAGGAGCGGGTAAACTGGCGTTTTCGGTTACCAGAAATCGAGAATATCGATTTCCATGACGGCAGGTTTGGGGCACAATCCTTCCGCACCAATTCAGACTTTGGCGACTTCTTGCTGTGGCGGCATGACGATATTCCCAGCTACCAACTTGCCGTCGTCGTAGACGATCATGACATGAAAATCACCGAAGTCGTCCGCGGTGCTGATTTGCTCAAATGTAGCGCCCGGCAAATTCTGCTCTACCGTGCGCTTGGCTGGGACACTCCTGATTTCTTCCACTGCCCACTGGTTACTGATGAAAATGGTGAGCGCTTGGCCAAGCGCACCAACGCCCTGAGCCTGCGGGCCATGAGAGAGTCAGGGCTGACTCCAGAGGCGGTCCTTGGCCAATTTCGACACTGAATTTGATACTGAAAATAGGTTGCGGAAACGCATCCAGCGATTGAGTATCAGGCCAAGGGGGTTCGTAACAACGCGTGCGATGAAAAGTTTAACCATAACAATTTGTGTTTTGGCGCTGAGCTGCGGCTTTGCGTATTCAAGTCAGGCAGAAGCGATGACCACACCGTCACAGCGGTATGGCCAAGCGGACGCCACTGAGGCACCCAGCTTTAGACAACACATCATTCCCCTGCTCGGCGTACGAGGCTGCAACGGCCGCGAATGCCACGGTTCCTTTGCGGGCAAGGGCGATTTTCAGCTTTCACTGTTCGGCTACGATTTCGACAAGGATCACAAGGAATTGGTCGTGCAGGAAGAGGGTCCGCGCACCGACAAGGATGCTCCGGAGAATAGCCTGCTCCTGCTCAAGCCCACGATGCAGGAAAAGCACCGAGGCAAATTGCGCTTCAAGAAGAATAGCTGGGAATACAACCTCATCCTCAACTGGATTAAGAATGGAGCGAAGAACGACTCCAAGACGACCCCCGATTTCGACCGGCTCGAGGTCAGGCCAAGCGCACTACACTTTTCCAAAACCGGCCAGACACAAAAACTCCAGGTGATCGTCCACTGGCAGGACGGTTCCTCCGAAGACATAACCGAGTTGACCCGGTTCCGCTCCAACGACGAAGCCATCGCCACTGTCGATGAGAACGGCGTGGTGACGATCACGGGCAAGGGAGACACGCATGTGATCGCGTTTTACGATAACGGAGTCGAGCCGGTTCCCGTGCTTCAGCCTGTCTCCGAACAAATTGGGGATGCCTATCCAAAAGTGGTGACCCCTACCAAGGTTGATGAATTGATCGTTGCCAAACTTCGAAAACTTGGTGTCGTGCCGTCAGAGATTTGTTCCGACGAGGAATTTCTGCGCCGAGCGTCACTGGACCTCACCGGTTCACTACCGTTACCCAACGAAATCAGGGAGTTCCTCAACAACAAATCTAAAACAAAACGCAGCGCGAAGGTGGAGGAATTGCTTGAGCGTTCAGGCTATGCCGCCTGGTGGACAACCAAACTCAGCGACTTTACTGGCAACAATCCACAAAACCAAAACGACCCGGTTTTCCGTAACGACATGGCGCGTCAATGGTACGAGTGGATTTATCACCGGGTGAAAACCAACGCGCCCTACGACAAGATCGCCGAAGGACTCATCATGGCAACCAGCCGCGAAAAAGGGGAAGACTTCCTGCAGTTCGCCAAAGGCATGAGCCAGCATTTCAAAACAGAGAACCCGGTGCCATTTCATACCCGCGAGTCAATGCCCTATTACTGGGCGAGGCGCAACGTCCGTCAAGCGGAAGAAAAAGCCCTTAGTTTTGCCCATTCATTTTTGGGCGTCCGCATCCAGTGCGCCCAATGTCACAAGCATCCGTTCGATCAGTGGACCCAACAGGATTTTAAAAAATTTCAGGCATTCTTCGAGCCGATCCAGTTCCGGGCCAACACAACCAAGACTGACAAGGCAGAAGGCAGGATAAATTACCAAAACCTGATGAACGAAATTGAGACCGCTGTCGGCTATGACAAAGTGAAGAAAAATAACCGGCGCGAGTTGAGGGATGAAATCCGGCGCCGGGCAGAACTTGGCAAGCCTGTGCCGTGGCAGGAACTTTACGTGGCTGCCCCCAAGTACAAGGCTCGAAAAACAAAGGGCAAAACCAAGCGCAAACCGGTCTCGCGAGTCATCACCCCAAGCGTACTGGGCGGCGATGATATCCACTTAACCGAGTACAACGACCCCCGGCAACCGCTCATGGATTGGCTGCGCTCCAGTGAAAACCCCTACTTCGCCCAGGCGTTCGTAAACCGTGTTTGGTTCAACTACTTCGGTCGAGGCATCGTTCATCCCGTGGACGACATGAATCTGGCCAACCCGCCATCAAACAAACCACTCATGGATTACCTGACCAAGGGCTTTGTGAATTCCGGATACGACATGAAATGGCTTCACCGAACCATCCTCAACAGTGATGCCTATCAACGCTCATGGCGTCCAAACGAGACCAACAAACAGGATGACAAGAATTTTGCCCGTATGTCAGTTCGAAGACTCCCGGCTGAAGTGGTGGCCGATTCTATCAATCAGGCGACCGCGTCGGATTCACGCCTGATAGACTTAACCACCGCACCGGTAAACCGCACGATTGGCCCCGACGCCATGACCCGCAAGAATCGCAACGTCACATCCATGGCTTATGCATTGAACATTTTCGGCAAACCTGAACGGGCTGAAAACTGCGACTGCGAACGGTCAAATGATCCAACCCTTCTGCAGGCAATCTTTACCCGGAACGATCCCACGTTGAACGCCATGGTGGAGGGGCGGGACCGAAAGAATCCGGGGTGGATTGCTGAACTGGACAAGACCTACAACGGAGTCGTTTCAAATAGATCCAACTCGAAAAACAATCGCCAGTTGAAACAACTCTATCAACAACGCAGAAAGTTGACCAAGAACGACCCAAAGAAGCCCAAGGGCAACAACGAAAAAGCGATGGAACGATTTGCTTCAGCCAACAAGGAGCACCGCAAGAAGTTGCAAAAACTCAACAACTCGATTCGCCAATTGAATGGAGCCAACCGCAATCGCACTCCGAAAACCCAACCGCTGACTCCCGAGAGGATCGATCAGTTGATCAACGAAACATTCCTGCGAACGGTCAGTCGCTTCCCCTCCCCGCTCGAGCGAGCCAAAGCGCAGACTGACGTCAGGAACGCAAAGAACAAAATACATGGCATCAAGGATTTGCTTTGGGCCCTATTGAACACCAAGGAATTCCTTGTTAACCACTAATTTGAAAATGAAAAATCAACTCTGCTGTGATGGCGTAATGCGCCGCGATTTCCTGAAGGCCGGAGCACTGGCCGGGGTCGGGCTGGGATTGTCAGACTACTTCAGTCTGGCCAACGCCGGGGTCACCAAGGGCAAGGCCAAGTCGGCAATTTATATCCGACTCGCAGGCGGGCCAAGTCACATGGACTCGTTCGACATGAAACCGGACGCACCAGACTCACATCGCGGTGAGTTCAAGGAAATCAGCACAAACGTGCCGGGTATTCGGATTTCAGAGCACCTGCCCAAGCTGGCGAAGTGTATGGACAAATTTACCATCCTCCGCGGAGTCAGCCACAGCCTCGCGGCACATCGTCTTGGCTCAGAGTATCTCATGACCGGCAACCGGCCGTTGCCTGCCTTGAAATACCCGACCTATGGAGCTGTCATCAGCAAGGAACTCTCAGGGGCAAGCGATATTCCACGATCCGTCGCCATCCCCAAGGGGCCAACTGCTCCCACCGGATTTCTCGGATTGGAATACGGCCCACTGGAGACCGGTACCACACCGAAGGTTGGCACTCCGATGAACATCCGGGGCTTGTCCCTCAGTAACGGATTAACCCTCGCCGACGTGGATCGTCGCAACGATCTCGTCAAGCGGTATGACACCGCTTTCGGTTCGTTTGCCAAAGAGGACAAGATCCTCAGTGGCATGGATGAGTTCAGTCAAAAGGCGTACGAAATGATGCGCTCAAACAGCACCCGTGAAGCCTTCGACCTCACGAAGGAATCCAAGTCCATCAGCGGGATGTTTGGCGATGGCGGTTTCTCCCAAAGCTGCCTCTTGGCCACCCGGTTGGTTGAATCCGGCGTGCGCTTGGTTTCTGTTCAACTGGGCGGATGGGATACTCACCGCGACAACTTCGCGCGGTTGAAAGACACCAACCTCCCCAATCTCGACGACGGCTTGGCCGGCCTATTTCGCACCCTCGCGGCCAAGGGCCTGCTCGAAACCACATCCGTTTTTGTAACCGGCGAATTTGGCCGGACACCCAAGATCAACCAGCGCGGGGGACGGGATCATTATCCGAGGGCGATGTTCTGTATTCTGGCCGGTGGCAGCATGCCGGGAGGTCAAGTGATCGGCGAGTCCGACCCCAAGGGCGAGAGGCCGAAAGATCGGGTCATCACGCCAGACGACGTGGCGGCCACGTTCTATCATACACTTGGCATCGACCACACAAAGGAGTACCACACCCCAACCGGGCGCCCCGTAATGATCGTCCGCGACGGCAAACCGATCCCGGAATTGGTTTAATTTTCACGGAAATCGTTCCACTTGGCCAAGCGCAATGCTTGGCCATTTTTTATCTCGCAAAGCACCCGAAAACTTGGCATCAATACTCACCTTTTCAGCAGCATGAACGAACAGGTTGTCATATTAGATTTTGGATCCCAATACACTCAGGTCATTGCCCGCCGCATTCGTGAGTGCAAGGTGTATTCGATTATCCTCCACTACAACACGCCTGCCTCCGAGATCGCTGCCATGAAGCCAAAGGGAATCATTCTTTCCGGCGGCCCCTCCAGCGTTTACTCCCGAAAGCCCCCGCTTCCCGACAAAAAGATTTTTGAATTGGGCATCCCAATCCTTGGCATCTGTTTCGGACTTCAAGTCATGGCCAAGTTCCTCAACGGAAAAGTGGAGCGAGGCCAAAAAAGGGAATACGGCAAGGGCACCCTATCCATCCGCAACAACCGCTGCCGTCTTTTCACCGGCCTGCCCAAGCAGTTGCAGGTTTGGAATTCACACGGCGATAAATTGACCGCCCTGCCGGAGGGTTTCAAGGCAGTTGCCACCACGGAAAACTCAGGCTTTGCAGCGATCGAAAACACCAAGTCCCGCTTTTACGGACTGCAATTCCACCCCGAGGTCGTTCACACTCCCAAGGGAAAGACCATCATTTCCAATTTCGTTCACAAGATTTGTGGCTGTGGCCGCAAATGGACAATGCGCAACTACGTTGATCAGGCCACGGAAGAAATCCGCGAGCAGGTCGGCAAGGACAAGGTGATCCTTGGCCTGAGTGGTGGCGTTGACTCCAGCGTTGCTGCGGCTCTGATTCACAAGGCCATCGGCAAGCAACTCACCTGCATCTTCGTCAACAACGGCGTGCTGCGCGCCAAGGAAGCCGATGTCGTAAAGCAAGTCTTCGGACGGAATTTTAAAATCAAACTCCACTACGAAGACTCGACCGATCTGTTTCTCCGCAAACTACGCAAGATCACCGATCCAGAGACCAAGCGAAAAATCATTGGGAACACCTTTATCGATGTCTTCCAAAAGGCCACCCGCAAGGTAGGCAATGCCAAGTTTCTCGCACAGGGAACGCTTTATCCGGATGTTATCGAGTCTGTGCCGATCGCCGGCAACCCGGCCGCGCTCATCAAGAGTCACCATAACGTGGGTGGCCTGCCGGAAAAGATGAAATTCGAGTTGATCGAACCGTTGCGCTGCCTGTTCAAGGATGAAGTCCGCGAACTAGGCAAGGAACTGGGACTGCCTAAGGAAATCGTTATGCGCCAACCCTTCCCCGGCCCCGGCTTAGCTGTACGCATTCTGGGCGAAGTAACACCGGAACGCTGTGAAATTCTGCGAAACGCCGATGCCATCGTGGTCGATGAAATGAAATCCAACAATCTTTACTACAAAATTTGGCAAAGCTTTGCCGTGCTGCTTCCGGTTCGGAGTGTTGGCGTCATGGGAGACGAGCGCACATACGAATATACGATCGCCGTTCGGGCAGTTGAATCCAAGGATGGCATGACTGCAGATTGGGTCAAGCTGCCCTACAAGGTGCTAGAAACTCTGTCGAACCGAATCATCAACGAAGTCGACGGAGTAAACCGGGTCTGCCTCGATATTTCGAGCAAACCGCCCGCCACGATTGAGTGGGAGTAACAGCCCTATCCCTCGATCTCCATCGACTCACTTCGGGATGACAGCGATGGCTCTGTGGATGAAAACGGCTCAATGGCCCAGTCGATCTCCCGCAAACTCAGCCGGTTAACTTTCCACCCATCCCTATTGCGTACAAAAGTGACATCACACGCAGCCCACTTTTCATTGGAGAAATACAGGAAGGCATCGACCACAGCCTCCTGTCCGTCGTCCATGATCAACCCTACAAACGTGGCCGTCGATTTGGCAAAAGCGGGCAGTTCTTTCTGAATCATGGCTTGAAAGTCTGGCAACGACATTTCCCGCCAGACCTCTGACATCATGTGTTTTGCATGGGTAAAATCGTTCGTCCGTAACGCCTGCAAAAAGATTTGAGTCTCATCCGTAAGCTGCTGATGCAACAGGAGAGTTTGCAGAGTATCCCGCATGGGTTGAAGTCGAGTCAATGCGTTCAAGTTTAAGCCTTTCGGTTGCGGACCAAACTTAATATCGTCGCGACAACGGCAATCTTTAGGTCAATCGTCAAGTTCCTCTACCGTACTAATCACCGTGCCCCGGGTCAGGCGCGTGGCCAACTTTTGCCCCGCTTCAAGTTTTGACACATCACGAACGATTTCCCCGGTGTCGACGTCGCTTGTAATGGAGTAACCTCTCGACAACACGTTGTCCGGTGAGAGCAATTGCAGTTTATCGAGTTGTTTTTCGAAATCAGCACGATGCGCATTGAAACGCTTGGCCGACTCCGCGTTGACCCGCTCCACCAACCAGGCAAGTCGGTTCTGGAATTGCCTAACGACTTTATCGGGACGCGATAATTCCAGGGATTTTCGACAATGCTGAAGTCTGTTCCCCCCCCCCTCCATGCCGCTCTTGGCCAAGCGATGCAGGGTTGCAGATAGTTCATCAACTCGTTGGCAGGACTGAAAAAGTTTGCGCCTTGGATGCGATTGGCCAAGCCGATGGCTGATATACCCGAATTCCCGCTTGGCCAAGCCGATCTTTTCGCCGGCCAAGTGAAGTAACCGACCAAGCGATCGCCCGAGGAATTCGCGGGATGCGAACACACCCTCCGTAATCAACTCGGCAGCCGCACTGGGCGTGGCGGCACGAACATCCGCCACTAGGTCCGAAATCATGAAATCAATCTCATGCCCAACTGCGGACACCACCGGCAACTTTGAGGCGGCAATCGCCCTCGCCAGCGGCTCCTCGTTAAAGGCCCATAAATCCTCGAGACTTCCACCGCCCCGAGTCAGAAGAATCAAATCCAGTGCATCCCAGTTTTTATGGCTCCAATGATTCAATCGACGCAACGCATCCACCATCTCATCAGCCGCGCCTTCGCCCTGAACCCGGCAGGGTTCCAACACCAACTCAAGAGAGGGATTTCGCCGTTCGATGACATGGAGCACATCCCGCAACGCCGCTCCCGTAGGTGAAGTAACGATACCGACTCTCGCAGGATACTCCGGGAGCGCGCGTTTGCGTTCAGCGGAAAACAAGCCTTCCTCGTTTAACTTGGATTTTAATTGTTCATATTTGGCCTGCAGCGCCCCCCTTCCCCGCAGCTCAACCTTGCGAACGATCAACTGATACTGACCGCGTGGCTCGTAGATGGTCACTTGTGCTTGAACCAAAACCATCGCCCCGTCTTTCAGGTGGGTGCGAGTCTCGCTTGATGTTCCACGAAATAATGCGCAACTCACCTGTCCGCTCTCGTCCTTTATCGCGAAATAGCTGTGGCCGGAGGAATGATGACGCAGACCTGAGACCTCCCCCTCAACCCAGACATCGCCCAGTTGATTCTCCAATAAATTTCTGGCGCGACGATTCAGTTCCGCGACCGAATACACCTTTTTGGTCTCGGCGGGTGGCTCGGATTTATGTTCAAACA
>DKGH01000005.1:1646-20081 GCA_002453165.1 Verrucomicrobia bacterium UBA6775 | reverse complement strand
GTCTCGGCGGGGGGCTCGGATTTATGTTCAAACAGATCGCCGAACTCCCACTGGCTCTGCTGTTCCCGGTTCATTCTTCCGATTGAGCGTCGGGCAACAATTCCGATACACGCTCGATGCTCGTCGCCTTGCCGCTTAATTCGTCGATATCGATGACCGCGCCATTCAGCGTCACCCGCTTGGACGCCACTGCGAAACGCTGCGGCTGATACGTCAGGAATCGCTGGATGATCGGCTCGATCTCCCGCCCCAAAATACTTTCCTGCGGACCGGCGCACCCGGCATCACAGAGGAACGCAGTGCCGCCGGGAAAAATATGCTCATCCGCCGTCTGCACGTGCGTGTGCGTCCCGATGACCGCGCTCACTCGACCATCGAGAAAACGCCCCATCGCAATCTTTTCCGAGGTCGTCTCCGCATGCATATCCACGAGAATGATCGGCGTTAGCTCTCGCAACTCATCCACCGCTGCATCGGCAGCATAAAACGGGTTCTCGATTGGTTTCATGAAAGTTTGCCCCTGCAAATTCAACACACCAACCGGAGGCAGGTCACCAATCTGCTGCACACAAAAACCCTGCCCCGGGGTTCCCTCGGGATAATTTTCCGGTCGCACAAAACGGGGCTCGCTGTTGAGCAGAGAAACGACCTCTCGCTGATCCCACAGATGATCACCACAAGTGATGACGTCGACGCCGGCTTCGAAAATTTCGCTCGCGGTGCCCGGAGTAATTCCGGAACCACCCGCCGAGTTTTCGCCATTGGCCACGATGAAATCCAAGCCAAGAGTCTCGCGGAGTCTTGGCAAGAAATACCGCACCGCCTTGCGGCCCGGTTTGCCAACAATATCGCCGATAAAGAGCAGCTTCACCGCGGGGAGCCTACGCAATCTCGCATTGACGGACGATGCTTAACTTGATGCATGACGCTCCGCCGATTAACACTTCCCTCATGCCGGCGAAGATCACAGGCGCCTCCATCCACCAAATTCAGCTAAAGACTCGAATGCCGTTCAAATACGGCATCGCCACGATGACTAAAGTCCCGATGGTCTTCGTAAGGGTCGAAGCCGAGGTCGACGGAACAAAAGCGGCTGGAATCTCCTCGGATTTGCTTCCACCGAAATGGTTCACAAAAGTCCCGGAAGATCCGCTGGAAAAGGAAATCTCGGACATGCTTCAGGTGATCCGTCAAGCGCTTGGCCAAGCGCTTGGCCAAGCGGCGGATTCGGCGTTCGATCTTTGGCAACTGATCTACGCCGGACAATCACGGTGGGCCGAAGCTAACAACATTCCAGCCCTGCTGGCTCACTTTGGGACATCTCTCGTTGAACGCGCCCTGATCGAAGCAACCTGCAAGGTAAGGAATCAGGCTCTTGGCCAAGCGCTGCTCAGTGGTTCGCTTGGCTTTGAGCCCGACCGTATCCACTCATGCCTTGAAGGCCAATCCGCTTCAAGCCTTTTGCCAAAGACACCCCTGGCCAAGGTGCAGGCCCGGCACACCGTCGGCCTTGGCGACCCCCTTGACTCCAGCCAAATCGATGCAGACGATCGGATCGACGACACGCTGCCCCAATCACTGGATCAGTGCATTCAGGCGTACGGCTTGCGCCATTTTAAAATCAAGATCAACGGGGACATTGAGTGGGATTTGGACAGGCTGAAGAACGTGGCCAAATGCATCGAGCAACACGCAGACAGTGATTTCGCGTTTAGTCTGGACGGGAATGAACAGTTTCAGTCTGTCACGGCATTTCGGGATCACTGGAACATCCTTCACGCAGAACCGGAGTTGGAGACTTTCTTTGACCATCTCCTCTTCATCGAGCAACCGCTCCACCGCGATGTCGCGTTGAATGAATCGTTAAAGTCCGAGTTCGACCAATGGCCCGACCGGCCCGCTGTCATCATTGACGAATCCGACGCCACCCTAGAGAGCCTGCCCCAAGCCTTGGCAATAGGCTACGCCGGAACCAGTCATAAAAACTGCAAAGGCATCTTCAAGGGAATCGCAAACGCCTGCTTACTGGAACATCACCGCCGCAACGGCACTGAAACCGTAATGAGCGGCGAAGACCTTTGCAACGTTGGCCCAGTCGCGGTGATTCAGGATTTGGCCGTGATGGCAAATCTTGGAATTGAAAGTGTGGAGCGCAACGGCCACCACTACATGGCCGGACTGTCACAGTTTCCCGAACGCACTCGGGAACAGGTTTTGAACGCACATGATGGTTTGTACAAAACCAGCGAACCCGGCTGGCCAACGCTGGTAATTTGCAATGGTGAAATCGACCTTACATCTGTTAACACACAGGCTTTCGGCACCGGCTTCGAACTCGACCTCAGTGCATTCAGTGAAATCCCCTTAACCGAAGGATGAAAAACTCCCCCTCGGCAGCCCAACTCGATCAAAAATATCTCTGGCATCCGTTCACGCAAATGCGGGACTGGATGAAGAGCAAACCGATCGTTCTCGAACGTGGCAAGGGGACTCATCTTTGGGACAACGCCGGGCAAAAATACATCGACGCAAACTCATCCATCTGGACGAACCTTCACGGCCACAACCATCCGAAGATCAACCGTGCCATTCGCACTCAACTGGACAAAGTCTCCCACGTCTCAGCGCTTGGTTTTGCGAACTCACCGGCAGCCAAGCTTGGCGAACGACTAATCCGCTTGGCCAAGCCGGGAACCCGCTTCCCGAAAACCGAGCCGCGCTTGGCCAAGGTCTTCTACTCGGACGACGGCTCGACCGCAACCGAGGTGGCGATCAAGTTGGCATACGAGCACGCGCGGCGCACTGGCCGAGCGCGCAAACCAAGATTCCTCTCGGTCGATGCTGGCTATCATGGGGACACAATCGGTGCGGTCAGCGCCGGTCACATCGACCTGTTTCACAAGGCCTACTCCGGCATGCTTTTCAAAACCGACAAGATCGCCTCGCCGTACTGCTACCGCTGCCCGTTCAACAAGGCCAAGCCCCAACGTGCCGACGCCAGGGAGTATCGCAAATGCAACATGGAATGCGTCGGATTGGTGGAAAAGAAATTTGAAAACCGCAGAAAACGAGGCAGCAATTACGCGGCATTCATCGTCGAACCCGGCGTGCAGGGGCCCGCTGGAATGATCGCCCAACCGAAGGGGTGGCTAGCCAGAGTCGGCGCCATCGCACGTGCACACGGAACGCAAATTATTGCGGACGAAGTCATGACGGGGCTTGGCCGTGCGTCTGCCGGATACTTCGCCAGTCACGCAGAGAAAATTCAGCCGGACTACCTCTGCATCGCCAAGGGACTGACCGGCGGATACCTACCCATGGCCGCCACGCTGACGACTCAGGAGGTTTTCGATTCATTCCTCGGCGAGTACGACGAGTTTAAAACGTTTTTTCACGGCCACAGTTTCACCGGCAACCCTCTCGGCGCAGCAGCCAGCCTTGCGAGTCTCGATCTGCTCGAAAGCGGTAACACTAAACAAAAACGATCATGCCTCGCAGCGAATCTGAAATCATATTCCAAGCCGCTATGGAAACTAGATGTGGTTGGAGACATTCGACAGTCAGCTGGAGTCCTTGCCGTCGAATTGGTTGAAGACTGGAAAACCCGAAAACCGTTTGATCTGTCGAAGCAGGTTGGCATTCGCGTTTGCAATGCGATGGCCAGACGCGGCGTGCTGACAAGGCCAATCGGAAACGTCATCGTCATTATGCCTCCGTTCTGCACCACACAGGCACAGGTCAAAAAAATCTTCAACACCCTCCGGGATTCGATAAAGGAGGTCACATGAACTGGGACGAACCGAAAACAATTTACGTCGCCGTCGCGCTTGGTTTGGTTGCCTTGCGCTATTTGTTCGAACTTTGGCTAGACCACATCAACACCCGGCATGTCAAAAAACACGCGAACGCCATCCCGGAACCGTTCAAGGAAATCATGGACGAGCAGACGTATCAAAAATCCGTTCGCTACACCTTGGCCAAGGCACGCTTCGGCACAATGTCCGACACCTACTCAACCTCGCTGGTCATCGGGCTTCTTTTTTTCGGCACCATTGCCATCGTTTTTAACTCGATTTCGACCAGTCTCGGCAAATCCCACTTTGCCCAAGCGACAACGCTTTGGGCTGTACTATGGCTCTTCTCTTTGCTGGCCCTGCCCTTTTCCTGGTATTCCCAGTTCAAACTCGAAGAGCGGTTCGGTTTTAATACTTCAACCCAAAAAACCTGGTGGGGAGATCAGGCCAAGGGACTACTGCTCAGTTTCATCATCGGCGTTCCCCTCCTTTGGTTGATTCTTTGGTTGACCGAAAACGGGGGAGAGTACTGGTGGCTTTGGGTCTGGGGTGTGATCGTGGCTTTTCAATTGCTCATGAGCGTACTGGCCCCGATTTTCATTCTGCCACTATTCAACAAATTTACCCCGCTGCCCGAGGGCGAGTTGAAAGACCGGTTGAATCGACTGGCAGAGCGCACCGGTTTCATCAACGCCGGAATTCAGGTGATGGACGGCAGTCGAAGATCCAAACATTCCAATGCCTTTTTCACCGGCCTGGGCAAGGGGCGAAAAATCGCCCTGTTTGACACGCTGATTGAACAACTTGACGACGAGGAACTCGAAGCCGTTCTGGCTCATGAGATCGGCCATTTCAAACTCAGGCATGTCCCCAAAATGATCATGCGATCATTCATCACGACTCTGGTCGGGCTTTATCTGCTAAACCTGTTGGCACAGCAACCCGCGTTCGTCGAGGCTTTCGGCTTCACTGAAGGCTATGCGCCGGCGTTTCTAGTGTTTTCGCTGCTTGCCGGAACCGTTACGTTTTGGCTTACGCCAATTTCGAGTTTATGGTCCCGAAAGTACGAATTCCAAGCGGACGCATTCGCAGCGAACGCCACTGGAACCAGCCAGCCAATGATCACAGCGTTGCGAAAACTGAATAGAGAAAATCTCTCCAACCTCACTCCACACCCGCTCTACAGCGGGTTTCACTACGACCACCCCACCCTTCTCGAACGCGAAACCGCCTTGGGAGCACAAGAAGCCGGTAACGGGTGATCGACATTCAGCTTTTTCCGCTTGGCCAAGCGCGTTAATCTTTCGCGCCCGAGCTACCAACGAAGGCTTTCCACCGAAAAAATGCGGCGTTATTTCATACTTACAGTACTCGCTCTGGCGCTAGGCCAAGCGCCAGGCCTTCTCGCCAGCGATCCTTTCATCAGCGAAGTCGTCGCCGCAAATGACAACTCGTTGCGTGACGATTTCGGCGACTCCCCCGACTGGATAGAAATCCACAACCCAAGCGACGCCCCGCTGAACCTCGGCGGCTGGGGGCTGAGTGACGACCTTTCCGACCCTCACAAGTGGGTTTTCCCTTCCGTAAGCATCCCGCCGCACGAGTACCTGCTGGTGCATGCCTCTGGGAACAATATCACTGAAGCCAACAAGCCCCTGCACGCGAGCTTCCGTTTGTCGCGAGCGGGTGAATTCCTTGGCTTGGCCAAGCCGGGCGGTAGTTTTGTCGATAAATATGAACCGAACTTTCCGGCGGGTGATGATGACTGGGCATACGGCGTACCCATGATGGGCGACCTCGATGAAATCATCCCGGCGCATTCGACATTTCGCTACCTGATCCCAGGCAGCAGTCACTCGAAACTCGACTGGGAAAACCCGGATTTCAAGGTCACCAGTTCGTGGAAAAACTCGCGATCCGGCTTTGGCTTTGACAAAACCGGCAGCACTTTCAGCGACCTGATCAAAACAAAGATTTCCACGTCCAAAAGATGCATCTGGTTGCGGAAAACGTTCCGCGTCAACGATCTCAATTCGATCAGTGCGCTGGTGTTGCGAATTCGGTACGACGACGGATTTATCGCCTCGATCAACGGCACCAAGGTGGCCGAGTCTAACGCACCGGACAGGCCACGCTACAACTCTTACGCCTCCGGCCGAAACACCAACACGCAGTACGTGGATTTCGACCTGAGCGAGCACATCAATTTGCTCAAGAGTGGCAATTCCAACGTGCTTACCATTCAGGCGTATGACAGCCGAGCTGATCGGAGTAAATTCTTCATCATGCCCACCCTGCTGAGTGGAAAAAGTACTGAGTTCGACAAGGAAAAGCGATCTTTCCTGAGTTTTGCAACTCCCGGTCGCCCGAATTCGAGCGCCATTCCCCCTCGTCCCGGCATCCCCACTTTCTCAAAAGAAAGCAGCAGTTTTAAATCTTCCGTGCAGATCGCGTTGGAGCCGGGAAAAGAGGGCGATATCATCCGCTACACGACAGATCAATCCATCCCGACTCAATCGTCAAAAAAGTACACCAGCAAGATTCGCATCAACAAAACGACAATGCTTACGGCTCGCTGCTTCGACGAGGAAGGCAACGCAGGGGTGCCTGTTTCTCACACCTACCTGCAACTCGCGACAAACGCACGCACGTTTTCATCCAACCTCCCGGTGGTCGTGATTGAGAATTTTCGCGGAGGCGGTATCCCTCCGGATCCCTACAAGAAGGCGCACATGTCGATTTACGAACCGGGCGAAGACGGGCGCACCCGACTCACCAATGACCCGACACTGGACACAAGGGTGGGCATCAAAATCAGGGGATCATCCTCACTGAACCGGGCGAAAAAAGCGTTCACCGTCGAGGCGCGCGACGCCTTTGGAGAAGACAAGGATATTTCTCCGCTGGGTTTGCCCGAGGATTCCGACTGGATTCTTTACGCGCCATACAACTTTGACCGCGCGTTGATTCGCAATGCCCTGGTTTATGAACTCAGCAATCAAATCGGTCGCTACGCCGTGCGCACCCGGTTTTGCGAAGTGTTCGTGAATACCAACGGTGGCTCACTGAGTTACGGCGACTACGTTGGCGTGTATGTGTTCATGGAGAAAATCACCCGCAGCAAGGATCGAGTCAACGTCACCCGGATCAGCCCTGAGGACAACGCGCACCCAGAGGTTACAGGCGGATACATGTTCAAGATCGACCGGCCAGACCCCGGCGATTCCGGCTTCAGTGCGGGAGGGCAAAGTGTGAAATGGGTTGAACCCAAGGAGGACGAGGTCACGTCCAAACAAAGCTCCTACGTCCGCACCTACTTCAACAACGTCTACAAGAACCTCAGTTCGTCGACAAAATACGACGACTATATCGATCCCCTTTCCTGGGTGGATCATCACATGATCAACGAGTTCACCAAAAACCCGGATGGGCTGAGGCTTAGTACCTATTTTTTTAAGGACCGCAACAAGCGGCTAGAGTACGGTCCGGTGTGGGATTTCGACCGGACGATGGGCTGTGACGACGACGGTCGCGCCTCGAATCCTGTCGGGTGGTCAGGCAGTTACCGCTACGGATGGTGGGGGCGTGTGATGAGCAACAAGGCATTCAAGGAGCTCTACGCCCAGCGCTGGGCCGAAGTGCGCGGCAAGGCGATGACCGAACAAAACATCTTTTCCGTAATCGACGAGTGGGAGGAGTTGCTTGAGGAGGCGGCAAAACGAAACTTCACCAAGTGGCGCCTAGTCAACACCAAGACCGGTTTCAAAACTGAAATTAACCAACTAAAAAGTTGGGTCTCACGCCGCTTGGCATGGATGGATACCCAGTTTGACGCGATCCCTGCCCCGATCCTCAGTATGACCGAGGGTTCGGCTCTCCCCGGATTCAATCTGGGCGTGCGCGCCCAGTCAGACGAGGTTTATTTCACGCTGGACGGCACCGACCCAAGACTGCCCAACGGGAAACTCAACCCCTTGGCCAAGCGGCTTGGCCAAGCGGAAGCCGAAGTCATCATCCCCAAGGGCAGTGAGTGGCGTTATCTCGACACCGGGATAGCACAGGATAAAACCGACTGGAAGAAGCTCGACTTTGACGACGGCGTTTGGCCAAGCGGCAAGTCGGAGTTGGGTTACGGTGATGGCGACGAGGCCACAGCAGTCGAACGCGGCCCATCTCCCAGCTCGAAATATCGGAACACGATTTATTTTCGCAGGACATTTGATTTTCAACCGGGCGACGAAGCCAAGTCGCTCTTCATCAAACTGCTTCGCGACGACGGCGCGGTGATTCATCTTAATGGAGAGGAAATCGTCCGCAGCAACATGCCAAGCGGCACCATTCGATACCGCACCTACTCCGCCAAGCGCAACCCGAGCAAGGAGAGCCGCATTTTCTTCCCCTACTTTGTCGACCAACCGGAATTTCGAACCGGCAAAAACGTCCTCGCAGTTGAAGTGCATCGCGGCTCCCGGTCTGACAAGGATTTGAGCTTTAACCTGGAAGCAATGCTGATGGACGCAGCCGGCATACCGATCCCGATCGAAAAATCATCCACCATCACAGTCCGCGCGAAAAGCGGAACCAAGTGGAGCGCCCCGGCGATCGCTTCGGTCACGATTTCCGAAACTGCCGCGCTGCAGATCACTGAATTGATGTACAATCCGGTCGAAGGCAAAGCCATGGAGTATATCGAACTTAAAAACGCCAGCGGCGCACCTGTGCCTCTAGCCGGTGTCAGCTTTACCGGGGTAAACTTCACCTTCTCGGACGGAGTGCTCGAACCATGGCAATCTGCGGTCATTATATCAAACGATGATCCTGTCGCTTTTGCCCAAAAATATCCCAACGCCAAAATCCTCGGCACGTTCAGTGGTGCTCTCTCCAACGGCGGCGAGGAGGTCTGCCTACTGGATCCGGATGGCCAGCGTATTTCGAGTATCCGCTACGGCAGCCAAACGCCTTGGCCGGAAGAGGCAGACGGGCTGGGATCATCGCTAGAGAGAATCTCGCTCTTCAACCCGGAACAGGACCCTACAAACTGGAGGGCCAGTCTCGTCCTCGGCGGCACCCCTAGCGATGTACTATTGACCGAAATAAACCGGACCGGCGATGGCAGGATTTCGGTCAAATTCCTCGCCCTGCCCGGCAATAGCTACTCCCTTCATGCCACGGACGACATCGGGAATGGACAGTGGGAAAAACTCGAGAACAACGCATTTGTCACCGAGCAAAAAGTGGTGGAGTTTTTAATTTGGCCCGATGCCCGGCACCAGTTCTACCGCATAGCAAGCCCATGAGTTCATACAGCTCACTTCATGATCTCCCGCCACTGGCTGGGGTCTGCGATTTCAAGGATGCCCAGCGCCCCGGTTTGTCGGTTGAAGAGTGCGTCCGCCGACTAAAGCGTTACCACTACGCACTCAAACGGTCGCACCAGATATTCAATAATCGGATTCCCTCCGAACCGATTTACGAGTTGAAGATGGCTTTCAGCCTGCACTCGCATTACTGTGCGGAACACGTCGCTGCTCTTCGCAAGCGTGTGGGTGAAATGCGCGAACCCCCGCTCCGCCTCGAAGCAGTGCCGAACGCAAATCTCGAGATTCTTTTTGACGAAATCCTCTCCGCCCCAACAACCGGCGAACTGTTGCTGGGACTGTACGAGGTGGCCCTCCCCGCACTCGACGGCGCCATGCGAAACCATCTCGAGGACACCAACCCCCTCGTGGATCATCCGTCCGTTCGAGTCATCCGTTTCGCGCTGCTTGAACTCGGGGAAATGATCACGCTTGGCCAAGCGAGCATCAAAGCGATGGTCGATCACGCGACCCGTGCCGACTCATCTGCCTGGCTTGGCCTTTTATCCGATTGCCTCGCTAATGCAGGCGGCCTTGGTGGAGAAAAGGAACTCACCAAAAACACGATCAACCGACAACACTCCGCCAAACCATACACCTACGATGGCGTCCCAAGGCGTGATGAGCGTTTCCCCGACCCGTATAACATGGGAGTCAACGCCGAGACGTTCCTTTACAACGACTCATTCGAGCCCGAGCCCAAGACGTTGATGATGTTTTACAAGCGGCTCCGGGAGATCGACGTCCCCGAGATGATGTCGAGTATCATCGCTGAGACTCCCAACAAATCCTGGGAATATTACCAAGACATGACGCGCCAACTTTGGGATGAAGCGCGCCATGCCATGATGGGCGAGGTTGGCTTCGTGAATCTCGGAATCAATTGGCCAAGCGAAGTGATGGTCAACCACACCTGGTCCCTGGCCCTAAACACCCAACTCACACCGGAGGAGCGTCATGCGGTGCTTTATTTCATCGAACAGGGCCTCATGCCAAAAACAGGCAAGCGGTTTGAGTGGCAGGTCGGCATGGAATCCGACAACCCCCTCTCCGGCTTGTTTCAGGATTACGACTGGGCGGATGAAGTGCTGCACTCGCGCATCGGCCGCGACTGGTACGTGCCCGGTTTTGAGTCGCCGAAAGAGGCCATCGCTTATGGCGACGAATGCTGGTCTCGCGTCCTGATGGACTGGAATCAATATCGCGATGAGGGCATGACTGCTCACCGCAACTGGTGGCCGAACCTGTACACCGCAGCCTGTAAAAGCTGGGGCATCGACCCCGACCCCAAGGTACTCGAATACAGCACCTCCTACGAATCCGTGCGTGCCGACTTGAAGACTATATCAGCTTCCGGCTGACTTTTGTATTTTCCTTAAAACAAAAATCCTCCACCCTGCCGCCGATGCGCCATCGCCGCCTGGCTCGAGAGCGAGCCGTTCAGTTTTTATTTCAATACGACTTGAATCCTCCGGAGAAACCCGACGAGGCGCTGGAAAAGTTTTGGGCCTCCCAGACCTCGGCCGCGATCGAGCAGGACAACCAACCTGCAAGTTGGGGGCAAACCACTGAACTGCCCCCTCCCACCACAGAGGACAACGAGGTGCGCCTGTTCGGAGACCCACTCATCCGCGGCGTACTGGATCACCTGAAGGAAATCGATGAAACAATTTCAGAGCAGGTCAAAAACTGGGACATGGATAGAATCGCCAAGGTGGATCGAAACATCCTGCGACTCGCGATCCACGAGATGCTTCACCGGGACGACATCCCTCCGGTGGTGAGCATCAATGAGGCAATCGACATTGCCAAAAAATTCTCCACGGAAAAAAGCGGTCGCTTCGTGAACGGCATTCTGGACAAGGCAAAGGCCAACTTGATGCGCCCCTCGCGCACCAGTGTTGGCTGAGCGGAACGGAAAGGAACCCTCTTGGCCAAGCCGCTGATCGACCTCCATCTTCACACCTATTATTCGGACGGTACGTTTACCCCTGAACAAGTAGCCAAGGCTGCCGAGGAGATGAAACTCGCGGCTATTTCCCTGACTGATCACGATACCATTGAAGGCTGCGACCGCTTGGCCAAGGCCTGTGACGAACGAAATATTGAATTTATTCCAGGCACGGAACTCTCGGTCGATATCGAGGGAAACGAGATGCATCTGCTCGGCTATTTTCTCGATACTCAAAACGAACGCCTGATCACGGAGACCACGAAATACCAACAGAACAGAACGAACCGGGTTCACGGCCTAGTCGATCAATTGAACGAACTGGGTATCGTACTTGATTCAGACGACGTTTTTGATTTAGCCAAATGCAAAGCCCCAGGACGCCCCCATGTGGCTCGAGCACTGGTGAAACATGGTTTCTGCGGTAGCGTTGACGAGGCTTTTTCGCGGTTCCTCCGCAGGGGCGCCCCTGCTTGGGTGCCAAAAACGAACGTCGATTACCGGGAAGGCATCGAACTCATTCACCAGGCTGGAGGCTTGGCTGTCATGGCTCATCCGGGCTTGAACAAAATCGACCACCTGATACCTGACCTCGTGAAGGCCGGCCTCGATGGTCTTGAATGCTGGCACACACGCCATCCCAAGAGTACAGCCAAGCGGTATCGCGAAATGGCTGAACGATACGGGTTGATCATTACCGGAGGCTCCGATTGCCACGGAGCCGGCCGAGGGCATCCACTCATCGGCACCGTGCGGGTTCCCTATGAGATTTTGGAGAAAATGAAAAGCCGCCTACCCGCTCCAACCGATTGATATTTAGATGGGATTGTTTTCAAAATTCTTTTCTGGGCTGCAAAAAACCCAGTCCAAATTATCCGGCGAACTAAAACGGGTCGTTTCGCGATCCCCGAAATTCACGGAGGACGATGTGGAGGAACTTGAAGCGGTTTTATTGGCTTCCGACATGGGGTACGCCGTAACGGAACAAATCGTCGATGCGGTCCGTGAACAATACCAATCAAGCGGCGGCCAGGCGGGCGATGTGTTGCAGGTGGCACAGTCCGTCGTTGAAACAAGTCTTGGCTCCGGCGACGACGAGCAAACCAAGCGCTTGGCCAAGCGGGATGATCTCACGGTCGTTTCATTGGTCGGCGTAAACGGGGCAGGCAAAACGACCACGGCAGCCAAGTTGGCAAACCGGGTGAAGACCGAGGGAGCCAACCCGATGCTCGCCGCCTGCGACACCTTTCGCGCGGCAGCAATCGAACAATTGAACCTTTGGGGCAACCGGCTCGATATTCCGGTGGTCAGCAGTGAATACGGCGCAGACCCGGCTTCCGTTGCCCATGACGCCGTCAACTCGGCCCTGAGCAAAGGCTCCGACTACCTGTTCATTGACACTGCCGGCCGACTGCATACCAAGCACAACCTCATGCGAGAATTGGAAAAACTCCACCGGGTTATTTCCACCAAGAGCGAGGGGGCACCTCACGAAACCCTGCTGGTAGTCGATGCCTCGGTTGGTTCCAATGCATTGAGCCAGGCACGGGAGTTCAATAAATCGGTACCGCTTACCGGCCTTGTTATCACGAAACTGGATGGCACTTCGAAAGGCGGCATGGTCGTTGCCATCCAAAACGAACTCGACCTGCCCGTAAAATTTATCGGGCTCGGCGAACAGGCCGACGACCTCCAACCCTTTTCCCCCACTGAATACGCCCGCGCCCTCTTCTTTGAGGAATAGCGCGCCGAATTGATTCACATCCGAAGCACCACCTGTTAGTTTTCCCCCTGCGACCAATGCAGGGAATTCCGATTTTACTGGCTCAGACGGACGTCAACCCCGGGACGAACTCCTCTCCCGATACGCCGACCTCAACCGCATCTGAGACCTCCGCCGTGGCAGATTTTTTCGACACGGGCGCAATGGGACTTTTGCTCGAAGGCGGCCCATTCATGTGGCCGATCCTACTGATGGCGCTGGTTGGCCTAGCGGTCATCATCGAACGGTGGCGTAGTTTAAAAATGCTTGGCGGCGATAATACCGAACTCAAAAACTCTGTCCTCAATGATCTCGCTGCCAATCGAATCGAGGAGGCCCTTATCCGGTGCGAACAGGCTGCCGGACCGGTCGCTGCCATTCTTGCCAATGGCCTGAGAAAATATCTGGTCCTCAGTAAACTCGACTATGACCCTGCGAGATTGGAGGAAAAGGTCATCAAAAGCATGGAATCGTACGGCGCTCATATATTGGCGGCGCTCGAACGACATCTCCCGATGCTGGCGATTGTAGCCAGCGTGGCGCCGATGGTCGGCTTTCTCGGCACCGTCCAGGGGATGATCGTCGCCTTCAGCGATATCGTTGAAATGGACAAAACGGGCGGCGGTAACATTATCCAGGCAGCAGCGGCCGGTATACAGGTAGCCCTGCTCACAACCTGTTTCGGACTCATTGTCGGCATCCCCGCCTACATGGCGTTCAACTATTTTTCCAGCGTGATCAATACATTCGTGCTGGACGTGGAAGAATCCGCGGCGGAACTTGTGGAGGCTGTAACCCTTCAACTGACCCTCCGTGAATCCGCCGAAGCCGGGCAACCCAACAACGCATCGCCTTGAGACTCCGACGCCCAAAATACCTGGTGGATACACCCTCAAGCGCGATGAACGACATCGCGTTTATCCTGATTGTGTTCTTCCTGGTCTGCGCATCTGTCGAGCCGGAGGACGGTCGTTCACAGATCATCCCACGCAGCGAAAAGAACGAGGATCAAAAGAATTCGCAAACCATCGAAGTAGGCCTGACCCCGGCAACCGTCACGATCGATGGAACGCCTTATCATCAGGATCAATTCGCGGGCCTAATTCAGCAACTTATTGAACAAAAGAAAACCGATTCAGAGCGAGTGGTGGTCGTCAAAAGCCAAGCCGACGTCCCCTACAATCACTGGATTGCAATGACCGAAATCATCGAAAAAGCGGGAGGAATCGTAACACTCCTACTCGAGGAAGAGCAGACCATTACCGTCGAATAACCCATGATATTACGGCGTAAAAAACTCGAAGCAAGTGTCCCCTCCATGGCGATGGGTGACATCGCCTTTTTGCTGCTGATTTTCATCGTCCTGCTCGCACGCGCCCGCGATGACAGCCACCTTGTCTGGCAGCCCGCGATTGGCACAGAACTCGTAAAACCGGCCAGCCAAAACGCCAGCGTGGTCATCGACAAGCAAAACATCACCTACCTGAATGGCCGCCCAACTTTGCCGGAAAATCTGGCAGCCGAGTTGACGTCACTGCTCGGAGAATTGCCATCCGGAAACCGAACGGTTTTGTTCAAGGTCCACAAGGACGTCATCGCCGAGTTTTTTGAACCTGCAATAGAAGCCGTCAGCGAAGCCGGCGGTGAACTGCATCACGTACTCGACCCCTCCCCTCGCCCACCCAACTAGCATGTCCATCTACCTTCTCAAGGAGAATAACGAAATCGGCCCGTTAACGACTGACGAACTTCAGGCGTTACTCGATGCCAACTGTATAAACAAGGATCAACCGGTTCGCCTCGAGGACGGTACCGAATCGGTAGCGGGTACGATCGATGGGGTCCGCTTGGCCAAGCGCGAAGCCCCAACTCCAGTGCTTGGCCAAGCGCAGGATGTCTCCGTCGCGCCAATGGGAAGCCTTTCTCGTGATATCAAGGGCATCAAGAGAAACAGCGCTGCCGTTGCGGATGAGTTGGTCCACTTCATGGGTGAATTGAGAGGTAAATCGCCAGCCGAAATGCTTGGCGCATTTGCGCAGAGCACTCTGATCAGGAGCGGCATCGCTGCGACATTCATACTCGCTGCCATTCTGCTGCTGTCTACTGCCATCCCCTTCGCCCTAGAAGGCGGGGGGGCGACTGAAAACATAACCCCTCAACCCACCATCACACCGGAAAAAACAAATAGCCCCGCTAGTGTTCCCGTTACCCCTGAAGTCGCTAAAAGCAACACCAACGAGCCAAGCGCTGTCATTCCCAGTGAACCAAAACCGGTTGCAGACACACTAGGCATCGGAGAGACCAAGGAGGGTACTCCGTCCGAACCCAACCCATTTGAAAGCACGGACGATCTACTCGAGGATTTGGAATAACGTTGGAAGAACCATCGAAAGCACGCCGCGAGGGAGTCGCCCGGGAAGTACTCGAGCCACTTTCCCCCTTGGCCAATCGATTGGGCGCAATTTGGGGTGCCTTGTTTTGTCTAGTTTGGCTGGATTATTTCAACTTTAGTTTTCTTCCGGAATGGCTGATGTTGATTTGTTTGGCCGGCATTTCTGCGGGTGCACTCAAATGGGCAAGTGGCCAGAGGAACGCCGGTTTAATTGCCCACAGGTCATCACTGTCAGCCTGCATTCTTCCGATATGGTTTTTGACAGTCACAGTCACCAGTTGGCTCGGGTGGATTGCATTGAGCGCTTCGCTTGCACAACTCGGGCTTGGTTTGGTGTTTGTCACAGGCCTAGGATGGACTGTTTGGCTGGTCGAGCGTGCCTCGAGATCACTCTTGGCCAAGCGTAATTTGCCCTCGCTCCTTGGAGGATCATCGGCCGGGCCCCTTGTGTCGATGAACAGCCTGCTTGGCCAATCGACCGTTCGCACATCCAATCCGCTGGATATTGAGGCATGGTACTACGGAACCAAGAGACGAAAGCTGAATCAATCTGCAACAACGATGGTTCTCTACACCATCATCTTTATACTGCTGCTGCTCCTTGCCACACAGCTGACGGGATGCAAGGAGATTTACGAACTGCCCGACGGCGGAGGCGAACCGCAAGTGAAGCAGCAAGTGGTGAAAATCCAAAAGGTGATCAGAAAAAAAATCATCATCAACCCGCTTAGCGCGGTCTTGTTCAATCCGCCCCCCATCGAGGAAATTAAGCTGCAACTTCAGGAACTAACCAAACACATCTACGAAGTCGGCCAGGGTGAAGGCAAAAATGCAGGATTTGAGGGCGGCACAAGGCGGGGCCTCGTCCGATTTATCAGGTTAAGTTATTCCGGTGGAGACTGGGAACAGGACCTGGATCGAAATTCCGATCTCAACATGCTGCTCTGGTACGCCGCGAATACCGGACACAAGACTGCGAAGAAACCGGAGGTTCGTTCCATCTCCCAATTGAAACGATTTCCTGAGGGAAAAAGCCCTCCCATGGTTTACATGACCGGACAAGGGAATATTCGCCTGAACAACAGCGAAATCGAAACACTGCGGGAATATCTCACCGACAAACACGGGATGCTCTTTGCAGATAACGGGGGTAGTTCAGGCTGGCATAATCAGTTTTTTTCATCGATGGAAAAAATCCTACCGAAGGTGAAACCCCAACCAGTCCCACTGGATCACCCTGTACACAACGGGGTTCCATTTTTGCCGGTCGTCGCTCCACACGGCGGGCGAGTTGCTTGGGGATGGGTGGTTGACGGGCGATTGGCCGTGTACTATCACCCCGGTGACGTCGGCGATGCATGGGCAGACGGCCACGCCGGAGTCCCTCGCCGCGTTTGGGAATCCAGCTACCGCCTCGGCGGTAACGTTTTGCTTTACGCACACTCAGAGTACAGCCGATGGCTTACAGCAAAAAATCAAACGGAATAGTCGCAGCAGCGGCGGCACTCCTTTTTTTTACCAGTCCCCTAACCGCCGCAAAACTCACCTGGCTGGAGCAAATCGAGGTGAACACGTTTGGCGAACTGCGTCAGGTGGAGCGTTACCAACTGAAGACTGCGGAGCGATTTTACACCAAGGGCGAATATGCTGCTGCTGCCGCCGAGTACGAAAAGTTTATTACCCTTTACGAAACCAGTGCAGGAGCACCCTACGCGCAGTTAATGTGGAGCCATTGCCAGGTCAAGCAACGAAAAGTATACACCGGCATTCGGGACGGATTTCAATCCGTCATAGACTATTGGCCGGAATCGACCGAAGCAATGCTGGCTTCCTATCTCATTGGCCAGTCATACAAAAGCATAGGTGAACTCAAGAAGGCGGAAATCGCCTACGGCAAAGCTGTCAACAGTCACCCGGAAAAACATATTACTGTTCTTTCCAAGTGGGATATCGCCGAGATCGCCAAGATTCAAAAAAACGAAAAACGCCTGATTCAGGTCTGGACAGATCTCGTTTTCAAATCAAAGCAGGACAAAAAAAACCTCCCCTACCTGACAAAAGCAGCACAAAGCCTCGCTAAACACCACTTTGCTAAACCTGATTTTGATAACGCACTCAAAACACTCGTCCAAATATTTAAGGAACATGATTTATCGGACGCCATCTATCAAAATTCAAAGGATGCGGTCAGTTCCCTTTGCAAATCGGAGAATACAAAAGTGGCAGGCGAAAAACTGGCCGACCAGGTAATCGGCATCATCATGGATGAATCGATTGACGCGAATGAAGAAGAGTTACCCGAGTTGTTTCGCAGAATGGCCCGAATTCACGAGAGGGCCGGGAGAGATTTAGAAATCATTAAAACCTATGAAGCCTTGGCCAAGCGCATCGGCATGAGCGACGCCATCCGGGCCAGCCTTGCCGGCTGGCACCGCATAATGAAACGCTATCCCAAAGCTCGAGAAATATACGCCAGTTTCGATAATAAGATTGACGGGCTAAAGCACATCGCCTCGGTTTGGATTGACAAAAAACAACCCGACCAAGCGATTCGCATATACGATCGCTTGGCCAAGCTGGCACCTGAACAACTGTCTGAATGGAGGCAAGCGGTGGCGGAAATTTATTCGTCCA
Organism: Verrucomicrobia bacterium UBA6775; assembly: GCA_002453165.1. GTDB lineage: Bacteria > Verrucomicrobiota > Verrucomicrobiia > Limisphaerales > UBA1096 > UBA1096. The sequence goes on along the minus strand of DKGH01000005.1, from coordinate 2,191 downwards.
TTGGGGAACACGATAAAGCAATCGAGGTGTATCGGGAGTTAATCACCCTCGCCCCAAGTCAGGCGGGAAAATGGCATTGGACCATCGGTGGCATCTACGAAGACACCAAGCGCCTCAAATTGGCGATCCGAGCTTATCGCCAATCTGACAATTACCCCAAGGCATACTTCCAAATGGCCAAGTGCCACCGCAATTTGAATGAGTTCACGGAAGCGCTAACGCTTTATCAGCAGGCCTTGGCCACGGAGAGCTCCGCCCCCGACGCCACGCTTGCAATCGGGTACACCTACGAGGAACAAGAGAACAAAAAGAATGCAATCAAATGGTTTCAAAGAACCTGCAAGCTGTTTCCTCGTTCCCGGAACGCCAGCAGGGCGCATGCCCACCTCCAAAAAGAATACGGCATCAGCGTCACACTTGGCGGGGCGAAAGAAAAGTAGCAGCCTTGACCTCTCGGGTACTTACACCTAAACCTCTTCCCGCCGCTGGCGCAAATTGCCCTGGTAGCTCAATTGGATAGAGCATCTGCCTTCTAAGCAGAGGGT
>DKGH01000005.1:0-1326 GCA_002453165.1 Verrucomicrobia bacterium UBA6775 | reverse complement strand
GCCTTCTAAGCAGAGGGTTGTGGGTTCGAATCCCGCCCGGGGTACCATTTAGTTTTCAGTGCTTTTCTTCATTTCCCCCAACATTTATTGCGATGAAATGTATGCCGTCACCAAAAATAATCCATCAATCTTTACCGGTAAATATGAGGCTATTTCACGGACAAGTGGCTGATTTGTTGACTGTTTATTCCTGCTTTGTGCGCAACTCAGTTCGACCTTCGCTCCAGTTCCTCAATCGTTTTCAATACGACCCTAAAATGAAAGCTGGCAGTTATTTATGCGTGCCAGATTTTTAATTCTTTGACAAAGGTAATTTCCCATTTTACTTAACGTTTATGAGACATTCTAAAGATAAAGAATATCGTCCTTACTTGAAAGGATTTACTTTAATCGAGTTGTTGGTTGTGATTGCTATCATCGCAATTTTAGCCAGCTTGCTTCTTCCAGCATTGGGTAAGGCTAAGTCAAAGGCCTTGCAAATATCCTGCTTAAACAATTACCGGCAACTTCAGTTTTGTTGGCAGATGTATGTAAACGATAACGATGGTCATTTGCCCCCGAATGCATCACTCAGTGGAAACTCAAGGGGAAAGTGGTTAGCTACAAAACAAAGTTGGATTCAGGGTAATGCTTGGGCAGATGAAACCGACCAATATATCCGCAATGGGGTGCTTTTTAAATACAATGAGTCAGTCGACATTTATCTTTGTCCTTCTGATTATTCAACTGTTCAGGATAAAGGCAAAATTCGTAGAACCAGAAGTGTGGCTATGAACATGCACATGAACCATATTCCCGACCCAAGGGATCGTTCTTGTTGGCACAAATACTCTGAAATTGTAAACCCGGCTCCATCCAATGCTTTTGTCTTTATTGATGAACACGAAGGCAGCATTGATAATGCAAGATTCACAGTAACCCAGAGGCATCAGTGGCAATGGATTGATTTCCCCTCTACTCGCCATGACAATGGATGTGTACTCAGTTTTGCTGATGGACATGCAGAATTGTGGAAATGGGTAGAACCCAGAACCATCCAGATTTCCCAAATGAAAGGTTGGATACAGGGGCAACTTGGTGTTCCCGGAAAAGACCGCGATTTAAGTCGAATCTACGATGCGATTCCGATCATCCCGATACGCTAATTGCAGGTTAATGTTATTTATATCACAGATGGATGATAACGAAAAAAAACCGCAGGAGAAGATTGTTGAGATTGTCGAAAAAGTAGAATGCGTTCGGCGTTGCTGCGATGAAATCAACGAACAACTAGAAACGCTCCGCGCTGATCTAGCTGCACGTGAAGAGGCGGCTATTCGCCTTGCT
>DKGH01000244.1 GCA_002453165.1 Verrucomicrobia bacterium UBA6775 | reverse complement strand
TCGACCTCGACAACGACGGCAACCTCGATGTGGTCAGCTCCTGCGAAGGCCATGCCCGGACGATGTATATCCACTGGTCACCGCCCAAGCGCGGTGACTACTGGAACCCAAGCGCCTGGAGGACTGAAGCAATCCCGGTGACCAAGGGAAAGCAGTTGTGGATGTTCGCCGCCCCAGCGCAGTTGGATGGCAGGGGCGCCGCCGAGCTGTTTGTGTCGTCCAAGGGTGGCAACGCCTCCATCGGTTTACTCGCGCGCAAAAACGCCGACTCGCTGGCAAGGGATGCGGGCGGTTTTGAATTCGTTAAACTCCGCTCTGCCGGCTGGATTATGTCGCTGGAGCCGTTGGACATGGATGGCGATGGTGATACCGACCTGATTTACTCCGATCGGAGGGGTGCCAACCGGGGCGTGGGTTGGCTGGAAAATCCCGGCTCGGCAACGATCCGAAAATCGACCGCGTGGAAGGATCACCTGCTGGGTGGGCAGGGGAAAGAGGTGATGTTTTTGGACGCAGCCGACCTCGATGGAGATGACGACACGGACATCGTTTGCACCACCCGTAGTCAGCAACTCTTGATTTTTAAAAAAGCAGACACCAAATGGGACGTTGACACCTTGCCCAACCCTTACGGTTTGCCGCATGGCAAAGCCGTGGCCATCGGCGACGTCAACGGAGACGGTCGCCCCGATCTCGTGCACACCACCAACACCGGCGGTAACCGAAAAGTACCCGGCGTGTCATGGCTGGAGCAGGCTGAGTCGAAATGGGCGGTGCACAACATCGGCGGAAGTGTCGGTGTGAAGTTCGACCTGATCGAGTTGGTCGACCTGGACAAGGACGGAGACCTCGATGCCATCACCTGCGAAGAATCCGACAACCTCGGGGTCTTCTGGTACGAAAATCCCCTTAAATGAATTTGTAAACATGATGGCGAAAACAAAAACCTGGTTGATGGGCCTGATCGGCATGTTGTTGATGGGCGGCCTTGCTTCTGCTGATGCGGCGCCGAAGCATATCCCGGCGGGGTATAGCGTTGATACGATCCAGATTCCCGACGAGATTGTGCTGGGAGTGGGTGGAATGGAGTTTCATCCCGATGGACATCTTTTTATCTGCACGCGCGAAGGTGAGGTGTGGCGGTACAAGGATGACAAGTGGTCGCTGTTCGCCGATGGGTTGCACGAGCCGCTGGGCATTTACATCGACCAAAAAACGAAAGAGGTATGGGTAATGCAACGGCCGGAATTGACCAGGCTCATCGATGAGGATGGCGACAACGTGGCCGACGTGTACGAAACGGTGAATTCGTCGTGGGGGTTGACCGACAATTATCATGAATACTCCTTTGGCCTTGTGCGGGACCGGTACGGTAATTTTTACGGCACGCTTAACACCAGCCTGAGCTGGCGCGGTTGGGCCGGCAGCCACCGTTGGGATATCGGCCGGGTGCATGACTCCAAGATGGGCCGCTCGGCGTTTTATCGGGGCTGGTCATTTCAGGTGACACTGGATGGCCGGTTCGTGCCGTGGTCGTCCGGGTTGCGCTCGCCCGCCGGCATCGGGATCAGTCCGGACGGGGATATTTTTTACACCGACAACCAGGGCGACTGGAACGGCACCTCGTCCCTGCATCACGTGGTCAAGGGCCGGTTTCACGGGCATCCCTCCAGCCTAACGGATCACCCGGGTTATCAGGTGGCCAGTGCCTCGACGGATGTGAAGCTGCTCTCATACTACAAGGATCACGAGCGCAAGGTTGCGGCCACGGTAAAGCGCCTGAACCAAATCAGCGTGACGGATTACGAAAAGCTGCGCACGCCTCCGGCGATCTGGTTTCCGCACGGGGAACTTGCCAGCTCGCCCGGCGAACCGGTCTGGGACTTGACCGAGGGCAAGTTTGGCCCGTTTGCCGGACAGGTGTTCGTGGGTGACCAAACCAAGTCAAACATGATGCGGGCGCACCTCGAAAAAGTGCAGGGTGAATTCCAGGGGATCGTGTTCGATTTTGTCGACCCGATGCAATGCGGTGCGATGCGGAATCGATTTGGCGCGGACAACGCCCTTTGGGTGGGGCAGACCGGTCGCGGCTGGGGGTCTGTTGGCGGCAAACGCTTCGGCCTCGAGCGGATCGTCTGGGACGGGAAAACCACCCCGATGGAGATGCATCACGTCAGCCTCACGAACGATGGATTCACGATCGTCTTCACCAAGCCGGTGGACAAAAAGGCAGCGGCCGATGCGGCGAGCTACAGTATCAAGCATTGGGGCTACGAGTATCGCGCCGAGTACGGCTCGCCCAAGGTCGGCACGACCGATGTAAAGCCGAGCAGGATCACCGTTGCCGAGGATGGAAAGTCGGTTCACCTGTCGATGGATCTCGTCAAGGATCGGGTTTACGAGTTCATAATCCAATCCGGCCTGACCGGAGCGGACGGCAGCAAATTCACCAATCCCCGAGGCTGGTACACGCTGAACTATTTGCGCTAAGAAGCAGTCTCAAGATTCTCCGGCCATCGAATTTCAACGCCCCGCTTGATGAGAGCGTCTTGAAAACCGGTCAACTGATTTTTGTTCCTAAAAATATGTTCGGGAGCGGTGGCTTGGGCGATGGATTCGCTGGCTAAAATACCGGCGACCTCGCCGATGTTCCATTCAACCGGATGCAGTCGGTAGCAACCATTGGTCACGTGTGTTGTGCCGATGTTTTTCGATGCCGCGATGAGATTTTTTAACCGAAGGGGGATGAGTGCACCGAGGGGGATCTCAAACGGAAGCGCGTCGAAGTCGATATAGTTGTCGCCACCTGTACTCGGGTGGAGGTCGATTTGATAATGCCCGATGCCAACCGAGTCCGGGTAACGCTTGGCCCTTAGCCCCTTGCTGTCCTCTAATCCCAGGACGTTCATCCGGTTTTCAACGCCGCAATGCTGCTCAAGGACGGTGGTGTGAGCCTTGATTCGTCGGGATTCCCGAACATAGGGGTACTTGGCCATTCCGTCCCCGGTTCCCATGACGTCTTTTCGCAGCCGCAGCCCCGGCCAGCCCTGACCGCCATCGTCTCGCGGCGCCTCGGTTTGCAGCCAGTAGAGCAGTGACAGGCTCAATTGTTTTGAGCGATCGATGTGGCGTTGTCGTTCTTCCGCACTGACACTGACAAGATTGCCCAGCAGATAATCATTTTGCGGCCAGTTGATCAGGCTGACATCCCGCAACCCGCTGTTTGGCATGAAGTTTTTGGAGGCGACAATTCGACGGTAAGTCCAGAGGTTGATGATCCCGTTTTTGTGTGGGCCGGTGGGGTTGAAGCCCAAGCGCTTGGCCAATCCGCTGGGCGGGTGTGTATAGGTGAAGTCCAACAGCACCCCCGGCCACGGGGGAGAGATGTCAGGCACGAACGTTTTCCAAAAATCGTATTCGGTTGGCTTGTCTATGGTGTGGTTTTCGCCATCAACGTGATCGATGGCGAAGCACATTGTGAACGCCTGTTGATTTTCCGGGGAAGCGTTCTCTGGCATGTGCAGTTCGTCTGTGACGCGTTTGCCCTCGGTGCCCACCACGTGTTCGCATCGGGCCAGCGGCAACAGGTCTCCCAACTCCGTTGCATCGGCAAAAAATCGACCGCGCAGAACCAGACGGGAGTTTTTCCTGAGATCCAATACCTCGACCGATTTGATTTCGTCGTTGTCGGTTTCGACTGCCGTGGGGGTGGTTTTCCTGAGTAGCGCCAGTTTGCCGGACGCAACGAACGGTCTCAGCATGGCCTCGAGACAAGCCAGGGCCACGCGCGGTTCGTGGCATAGCCTAGATACGGAACCGCTACCGGGATTCAGGTTTTTGTGAGCTCTCGCTGCGGGTGTGAGAGGGTAATGTTTTTTGTAGTGGCTGCGAATGGCGTTCCGTAACTCCCGATAGGTGCGTGTGCAGCCGAAAGTCTCTATCCACTTGTGCTCATCCGGAGGGACACCCTGCGACGTCAGTTGACCGCCAATCCAGTCAGTCTCCTCTGTCATGATGACGCTCAACCCGGACCGAAGCGCGGAGATTGCGGCGGCGCAACCTCCAAGACCGCCGCCAATCACGACAAAGTCCGCTTTCAGCTCCCTTGGAAATTTGTTGTGCGAGCGGCAGCCAGCCAGCCCCACGGAAACTGCGGGCACACCGAGTCCCAGCTTGGCCAGACTCTGGCGGCGGTTGATTTGCATTTGTTGAAAACTCATTTCGTTGATCTTGTGGCTAAAATGTTCAGTATCGCCTAACGATTCACTTTCGTTAATCCTGCCTGCGCTGGGTTGGATTGTATGGATCGATACGATATCAGGAAAGACTACGCGTGGAACTTTGACCATGCGCCAGAGCCTGTTGTGGGCGATGAGCCGGCAGTTGACGGTGACTGGACGTACTGCGGCCAATCGGTGGACTCACCGCTCGGTATCGCGGCCGGGCCGCTGCTCAACGGCCGGTGGCTGCTGTATTACGCCTCGCTTGGCTTCGATATCCTGACCTACAAAACCGTACGCGCCCGGGAGCGGGCATCGTATGGCCTGCCCAACCTGCAGCCGATCGCTTGGCCAAACGAGGTGGCCTTACCGGAGGAGGTCGTTACGACTGTGGCAATGGAGGGGAACTGGGCAATCTCATTTGGCATGCCGTCGAAGCCGCCTCGTTTTTGGCAGGACGACGTCGCAGCGGCGAGGGAGCGCTTGGCCAAGGGCAAATTTCTCAGCGTCTCTGTGGTGGCGACACCGGGGTTGGACGATTCAATTGACGACGTGGCGGCGGATTATGCCCGGTGCGCCCGATGGGCAGCGGACAGCGGCGCGGACGGGGTCGAAGCCAACTTTAGCTGCCCCAACGTCAGCAGTGTGGACGGGCAGCTGTATCTCAACGCCGCCGATGCCGGCCTCGTGGCTGCGCGGCTGCGTGAGGCGATCCCGGATAAACCGCTGCTACTCAAGGTCGGTCACTTCGCCGAACGGGACAACGCGCAGGCGTTTTTTGAGGCGGTGGCACCGCAAGTCGATGCGTTGGTGATGGTCAACGGGGTGTCAACTCGCGTGCGGGACGAGTGCGGCGAGTTGCTTTTTGAAGGGCGTTGCAGGGGTATCGGCGGCGAAGCTATTCGCGGGTTGGTCTTCGAGCAGTTGGCCTGGTTCGCGGAGTTTATCCGCGAGAGCAGCAGGCCGGTGCGGCTGGTTGGCGTGGGCGGGCTTGGTCAGGCGGCAGATGTTGTCCAGGCGCTTGGCCAAGGGTGTGAAGCGGTGCAGTTTGCCACCGCCGCGATGCTGAATCCCGGTTTGGGCTTGGCCATCCGAAGGGAGGGTTTTTAATGGCGGCGATGATTCGTTTGGGCCTGACAGGTGGCATCGGGATGGGCAAGTCCACGGCGGCGGAGCTGTTGGCCAAGCGCGGCGCGAAAATTTCTGATTCAGACGTGATCGCCCGTGAGTTGGTCGAACTGGGCCAGCCCGCACTGCAGGCCATCGCGGAGGCATTCGGGAACGAGGTGCTTGGGGCGGATGGCTCGCTCGATCGCGGGCGCGTGGCCGAATTGGTTTTTGGCGACGACGCAGCTCGAAGGACGCTGGAGGATATTTTGCACCCGCGCATTCGCGCGACTTGGCTGGGCAACCTCGACCAATGGGCAGGGGAGGGTGTGGTGCTTGGGGTGGCCGTCATCCCTCTGCTCTACGAGACCGGCAGCGAAGCGGCGTTCGACAGGATCGTTTGCGTGGCCTGTTCGCCGGAGACCCAGCGGGAACGCCTGCGACAGCGCGACTGGAGCGACGAGGAGATTGATCGGAGGATCGCCGCGCAGATGTCTGCCGAGGAGAAAATGAAACGTGCCGACCACGTGGTATGGACCGATGGGCCGGTCTCCGCGCACGCGGATCAGTGGGACGACTTGCTTGCCCGCTGGCGGGGGGCATCCTCGACGGTCGCCTGAACCTCGATTGGCGGCTGGAACTCGGGAAGATCCTCCCGCCGCATACCGGCCATGGCGAGCACCCAACCGCCGTACACCGTGCCGGCGATGCTGAACGGGATTCCCGCCATCACCCCTGCAATCAGCCCGCGCAAAAACGCCTGCCCAAATGAATCCTTGTTCAACAGTTTTTGAATCAGGAACACGCCGGTGCCACCGGTGAGGAAGGCCAGAATGGAAACGACCGGCGTTGCCAGGCCGGCGGTGATGGCGTTAACGCCAAAGAAAAACCAGTCGATCAGGAAAATCCACGCGCCGCTCAACCGATGGATGCGGAGTTTCTTGACGTGGCGCAACTCCGCTGGGGTGTTTGATTTCTGACTCATTTCTGCGTGTGACTATAACGGCTCTCGCCCGTCATAGCCAGCATCGAGTTCGTGCCAGTGGCCGATGTCCTCCTCGCCCTTTTCCCAGCAGAGAAAAACCTCACGCGTGCCTCTGCGCGAGGGGAAATCGATGAGGCCACGCTCGGCGTCCTTGAGCTGGATGTCATTCTGTTTGAATGCCCCGTAGATCGACTGCATGGCAAAGAGCACCTTGAGGCTGTTGTTCACCGATTCGCCCCCGACATCCGACTGGGCGCTGACGAGGTTGGCAACGCGTTGGCTGAGTTTTTCGTGTTCCTCCCGCAGGCGGGCGAGGTCGTCGAGCCACCCGGAGACCTTGGGCAGCATGGCCCGGGCCTCGGCCAGGGTGTAGTGCTTTTTGAAGCGGTACGGCATCAACCCTCCTTCTTGGCGGGGTGCAGTTTTTCGCGGAGCGACTCGGTCGGCGTAATCTCGTAGGAGCGTTGCCACGCATCCTTGGCCTCGTCCGCTTGGCCAAGTTTGTGGTGAACGTTGCCAAGCTGCTCGAATAGATAGGCGTCCGGCGCCTTGACCTTTTCCAACTGGGCGTCCAGCAACTCGTGGGCGCGCTGCCAGGCGGCCTTGGCCCTGTCCGCTTGGCCAAGCGCTTGGTGTGCGTCGCCAATGTGCTCGAAGATGGTCGAGTCCGGCTCGTCCTTGGTCAGTTCAGCGGCGCGCAACAATTCGGTGAGCGCCTCGTCAAATTTTTCCTGCCGGAAGTACAGCCAGCCGAGGCTGTCGACATAGGCGGCGTTGTCCGGTTCGAGTTCGTTGGCCTTGATGATCAGCCTGGCGGCCTCGTCGAGGTTGCGGTTGATGTCCGCCCACATATAGCCGAGGTAGTTCATCGCGTTGTGATACTCCGGCGACATCCCGATGGCCTTGTTGAAAATCTTCGCGGCCGTATCGTACTGGCGGTTGCGCTCGTAGGCGGCTCCGAGCTGAAAATAGAAAAAGTGAGTCAGCCGGTTTTGTTCACCGGCCTGCGCGAGTTCCTCGGCCTCGAGCAGGTTTTCGATCGCGCGGGAAAACTGGTGCAGCGAGCTGTGGGCCAGCCCGGTATAAAACCGGTTGATGAAAGTGGCCTTGAACTGCTTGTCGGCTTTTTGAAGAGTCTCGAGGGTTTTCTTGGGTGTGTCCTGAAACAACTGTACGCTGGCCAACTCGTAGTAGGCCGGCTCAAACTTGGGGTTGATCTTCAGGACAGTCTCGAAGTGAGCCGCCGCCTCGTCGAGTTTGTCGAGGTCGCGCTTGATACCGCCGAGGACGAACAGGGCGCGCTCGTTGGTGGGCCGGGAGCGGAGGATGGCTTCGAGTTGCTTGGTGGCGTCCTCGGTTTTTTCCTCTCGCAGATACAGTTCAGCGAGTTGTTCGCGCACACCGACGAGGCTTGGACTCAACTCGATGAGCGAAACGAACAGCCGGATGGCCTTCTCGTTTTCGCCCCACAATTTATAGTAGTCGGCCAGTCGATGGATAGTCAGTGGACTTTCCGGCTTGAGGGCATCGGCCTTGTCGAGCGCAGCGATAATGCCGGTTTTGATGTCGCTGATCTTGGATTTTGCGGCGAGGCCGGTGTCCCGGTAAAGGTCGGCGATGCCGATCCAGAATTCCGACTGCGGCTTGTCCTTGGTCAGCGCGGTGTCGAGGACCTTGAAGGCCTCGTCAAAGCGCTTGGCCGCGGAGTGGAGATTGGTCAGGCCGCGAATGGAGATCAGCGTCGGCTGACCCTGTGCCACGGCAGTTTTGAACGCCGCGATGGCTTCGGCCGGCTGGTTGGCCTGTTGGTAGGCGAGGCCAAGCCACTCGTGGGTGGCGACGGCGTCCGGGTTGGCCGCTTGGCCAAGCCGCAACACCTCGATCGCCTTGTCGGTCTTTTTCTTTTGGAGATAACGCCGCGCGGTCAGGATGACGACCGATTCCTGCTCGGGATCGGCCTTGGCGGCGGCCTCAAGGTGCTTGAGCGAGTCGTCCGGTTTTCCACGGAACTCATAACTGCGGCTGGTGAGATAGTGGGTCAGTCCCTCGACCCGAGAGCGGAATGCCTTGTCCTTAGGTTCCTCGAGTTCCTCGAGATTTTGTCCCTCGATGCCGGAGGGCACACCGGGACGCGGTGCCGCCTTGGGCACAGTGGTGCAACCGGCCCCGGCCCAGAGCAGGGCGAGTCCGATGGTGAGTTTCGTATGGAGACCGCGTTTCACGGGAGGGGGCCGCCCGACACTCCACGCCCGGCCAAGACAACCGAGGTGGAAACTCGAGCCGGCAGCCGGAGCGGCGGCGGCGTTAGCCTGACAGATTATTTCTGCCAGGTACGCTTCTTATGACGATTGGCGCGTGATTTCTTTTTGCGCTTGTGCTTGTTGATCTTCGCTTTCCGGCGTTTCTTCAGTGAGCCCATATATGCTTCGTTACTTTGTTTTCGAGTGGTTTAAAAAAATCAGTGTACGACCTTGTTGAGGGGATACTCGATGATGCCCTCGGCTCCGGCGCTCTTCAGCACGGGAATGATTTCCCGGGCGACAGCCTCCTCAATGACGGTCTCCACCGCCACCCAGCCGCTGCCGCTCAAGCCGGAAACGGTTGGATTACGCAAGGCTGGGAGCTTTTTCAACACCTTTGAGAGGTTTTTTTCCTCAATGTTGAACTTCATCCCGACCTTGGTCTCGGCGTCGAGTGCCCCGCGAAGGAGCATGGCTACGGTCTCGATCTTCTTCCGTTTCCAGTCGTTTTTCCACGTATCGCGGTTGGCGATGAGCCGCGGGGTGGAGGAAAGCAACTCGTCGACGATGCGCAGGTTGTTGGCCGCAAGGCTGGAACCGGTCTCGGTCACCTCGACAATGGCGTCCACCAGTTCGCGGGCTTTAACCTCGGTGGCGCCCCATGAAAACTCGACGTTCGCCTTGACCCCGTTTTTCCGGAGGTACTTTTTCGTGAGGTTTACGACCTCGGTGGCGATGCGTTTGCCGTTCAGCCCCTTGACGCTCTTCACGGGTGATTCCTCCGGTACGCACAACACCCAGCGAGCGGGGCGGCGGGTGGCGCGGCTGAACAGCAGCTCGGTCACCTCATGCACCTTGGAGCCGTTCTCCATCACCCAGTCCAGTCCGGTGATGCCGCAGTCGAGGTATCCCAGCTCGACGTAGCGGCTGATCTCCTGCGCCCGGATGAGGCGCACCTCGATTTCGGGATCGTCCACGTAGGGTACAAGCGAACGGGCACTGCTGCGGACGTTGAAACCCGCCTTGGCCATCTTCTCGATGGTCGGCTTCTCGAGACTGCCCTTGGGCAGTCCAAATCGTATGACTTTCTTTTTACTCATTGATTTGCCGCCGCACCGCCCGCTTGGACTGTGCACGGGAATAACGCTTGGCCGATTCCTTCACCCGGGTGGCCGGGTTGAATCGCCATGTCCTGCGCGGCAGTTTAATGTTCAATTTCATTGGCTCCTAAACAGGTTGGCCGATGCGAATCTCGCCGTTAAACAGGCGGGCGAGCGTCCGCGGATAAAGCACGTGTTCCTCTTCCTGGATGCGCCGGTGGAGTGTCTCCGGGGTGTCCTCCTCCAGCACGGGCACCACGCCCTGCGCGAGGATTGGGCCGGTATCGATGCCGTGATCCACCAAGTGAACCGTGCATCCGGTCACCCTGACCCCGTACTCGTGCGCCTGCTTCCAAGCCTCCAGTCCCGGAAACGCCGGCAGCAAAGAGGGGTGGATATTAATGACCTTTTGCTCGAATGCACGCAGAAAATCACCCTTTAAAATACGCATGAACCCGGCCAGCGCGACCCATTCTGCGCCCGATTCGTGCAGGGCATTCACATAGGCGGTCTCGGCGGTCTCGTCCAGTTTGGTTCGGAATTTCCCAGGATCGATGAACCGGGCGGGCAGGCCAAACTCTCTCGCTCGCTCCAGAATGCCGGCGTCCCCGACATCGCTCGCGACCAGCACGATTTCCGCCGACAACGTGCCGTCCTCACAGGCCTTGGCCAGCGAGACAAAATTGGATCCCTTGCCGGAACCCAAAACGGCAATCTTGGTCTTGTCACTCATCGAACCCCGCCCGCAACCGGACGCAGGCGCAACCTAAACCAAGCGCTTGGCCAAGGGGAGTTTGAAATAATCTGCGGCTTGCGGCCCGCGTTGTCGGTGAAGAGCCGATACAGCGGATTTGCTTGCGATCTCTTTTGCCAAGCGCGTAGTATCCGCCGGCCTCTTTGGGGCACAGGAGGCGTTCGCTGTTCGAATACAGCGTCATGCGCGCGTAGCTCAATTGGATAGAGCGCTGGCCTCCGAACTCGAAAAGATCGTTCGATCCGTTTTAATCTCGAGTGATCATGCCGGATCCAGACTTACGGGTAAGGTTTTACTTCACATTTCAAGTTAATCAGATCTGATCAGGTTTAATCCCATTTTACCCAGTCGGGTTACAACTTAGGGTTACAACTTTTTTAACTCCTAGTTTTGCATTCAAGAGGGAGGAGGGGGGAAGTGATTTTGGCAGGGGTTTCACGCGTGAATGGATTTGGCCTCAAACAAAATTTGCCAAAATCGCTGCCCTACAAGCTCTATGTGAGGGTTCGATTCCCTTCACCCGCTCCACTTCTCCACCCTTGA
>DKGH01000128.1 GCA_002453165.1 Verrucomicrobia bacterium UBA6775 | reverse complement strand
AGCGGGACGGCGTTTGGCGCGAGTCGGGCATTCTCAAGAAATTTCCCGAGGGCGGGCCAAAGGTGAATTGGCGTGTGCCGATCGGGGGCGGTTACGCCGGGCCGGCGGTGGCCGATGGACGGGTGTTCATCATGGACCGGCAGTTGGCCAAGGGCACGGCGAACCCGGACAACCAGTTCGACCGCGGCATGATTCCGGGGTCGGAGCGGGTGATTTGTCTCGACGAGAAAACCGGGCGCGAACTTTGGGTGCACGAGTACGACTGCGGTTACACAGTCAGTTATCCGGCCGGCCCACGTGCCACAGCCACGGTGGATGGCGACCGGGTCTACACGCTGGGTGCGGAGGGGAATCTGCTTTGCCTGAACGCGGAATCGGGCAAGGTGCTTTGGCAGAAGGATTTCAAAAAGGAGTACGGGGTGAAGTCGCCGGTCTGGGGGTTCACCGGGCATCCGCTGGTGCGGGGCGGGCATCTGATCTGCCTCGCACGCGGCAAGGGCTCGACCGCGCTGTGCTTTGACAAGCTGACCGGCAAAGAGGTGTGGCGCAGCCTGACCGCGCGTGAGCCGGGGTATTGTCCACCGACACTCATCCAGGCCGGTGGCGTGGAGCAGTTGATCATCTGGCATCCGGAATCGATCAACTCGCTGAACCCGGACACGGGGGAGGTTTACTGGACGCAGCCGTTCCGGCTTCGGTTTGGGTTGTCTGTGCCGACGCCTCGGCAGGTGGGTGACCAATTGTTTGTGACGGCATTTTACAACGGGCCGATGATGATGAATCTCGCCAAGGACAAACCGACCGCCACGCTGGCGTGGAAGGGCAATCGCAACAGCGAGAAAAACACCGACAAACTCCACAGCATCATGCCGACGCCGTTCATCGAGAAGGGGCACATTTACGGCGTGTGCAGCTACGGGCAGTTGCGGTGTCTGCGGGTGGATACCGGCGAGCGGGTCTGGGAGGATCTTACGGCGACGCGCGGCGGCGAGGAGACGCGCTGGGGGAACGCCTTCCTCGTAAAGCATGCGCCATCGGACCGGTTTTTCCTGTTTAACGAACTGGGCGACCTGATCATCGCGAAGCTCTCGCCCGAGGGCTACGAGCCGATCGACAAAGCGCACCTGATCGAGCCGACCGGCAAGGCGATGAATCGCAAGGTAGTCTGGAGCCACCCGGCATTCGCCAACCGAAACGTGCTCGTGCGAAACGACAAGGAAATCGTCTCGTTTTCGCTGGCGGAATAATCGTCACCGCAGGCGAGGGCGGTAACCACGAAGAAAAGAAGGCCACGAAGATTTACCGGACTCGTAGGCTAGTCCCTCCGCCTTGATAACCAAGCGCTTGGCTTCGGGATTCGTGGCTTGCTTCTTATCGTGCGGAAGCGAGACTTCCGTGCAGGTCTCATGTTTCTTTCCGGGGAATTACATCGACAACACCTCGAGGTGACGCGTCGTTATTTTCTGCAACTCGGCGTGGCCGGGGTGTCGGCGCTCAAGGTGCAGTCCGCCTGGGCTGAGTTGGATCAAACCATCCTCGATGAAGCTGCGGCAGACATGGGATATTTTACGCCGCAGGCGGAGTTTGGCACGGTGGAGCGCGGCGACCCACTGCCGTACACGCTGCCCCTGACCAAGCGGCTGGAGGTTGGGCTGGAACGGAAAACGTGGACACTCGATGTCGTCCCTGATCCGAACAGCAACCCGGAGATGGAACACCCGATGTCGAGGGAGAAGGGCAATCCACTGACGTTCGACGGATTGATGAAGCTGGCCGAGAAACACGCGGTGCGCTTCCTCAAGATCATGACCTGCAACAACATCAGCACGCCGCTGGGGATGGGTTTGTGGGAGGGGGTGCCGCTGCGCAACGTGATCTGGGCCACGCGGCCGAAGGCGAACATTCGGCGTTTGTTTTATTTCGGCCACCACAATAACGATCCCAAGCAGATGTTCCGAAGTTCGCTGCCGATCGGCCGCGTCCTGGAGGATCCGCCGGGGGACAACCCGGTCATGCTTTGCTACAAGCTCAACGGCCAGTGGCTCAGCGGAAAACGCGGTGGGCCGGTGCGGATGCTGGTGCCGGATGCGTACGGGTTCAAGTCGGTCAAGTGGCTCAAGACGGTGATTTTGACGAACGACTTCCGGGCCAACGACACGTATGCCGATGCGAACAACGACATCGATAGCTGGATGAAAACCATGAGCCGGTTTCACCTGCGGCCGGACAAGGCGAAGGTGGGTGAGCCGATCCCGGTAACCGGCTGGGCGCAGGTCGGGGTGGGTGGCTTGTCCAAGGTGCAAATTTGGGTCAACCCAAAGGACAACCCCTGGCCGGAGGATGATCCTTATTTCACCAAGGCACCGTGGCGCGATGCCACCATCCTGCCGCCACCGACGAGCTGGGGCGGGGATCTGCCCGGTGGCAGGCTACCGGCGAATGTCCGGTTTTTTGACCGCAACGGTAGGCCCGAACGTTGGCCGATGCGCTACACGCTGGCCCACTGGGCTACGCTGCTCAAGGACCTCAAGCCGGGGGCGTACGACGTGCGTTGCCGGACGATTGACGAGAACGGCATCGCCCAGCCGATGCCGAGGCCATTCCGCAAATCCGGCCGCAACACCATCCAGCGATTCTCGCTGGCGGTCGAAGCATGAGGTTGAATTGGCGTGGTTATT
>DKGH01000193.1 GCA_002453165.1 Verrucomicrobia bacterium UBA6775 | reverse complement strand
GATGACGTAGTCCCGGTAACGCCAAGCGTTCCGAAACATCAGGCTGCGTCCGCCACCACTGCTCTCGGCGAAGCGGGCCACATCCAGCCAGTGCCGTCCCCAAGTCTCGCCAAATTGCGGCGAACTGAGCAGGCGATCCACCAACCGCGCGTACGCTTCCGGTGATGTGTCCGCGAGAAACTCGTCCAACTGTTCCGGGGTCGGCGGCAGCCCAACGAGATCAAAGTACAACCGGCGCAGCAGCGTCTCCGGCTTGGCCAAGCCGACCTGCCCGATCCCCTCCCCGGCCAGGCGACTCAGCACAAACCGGTCGATGGGGCCAAGCGGCTCCCCTTTGCCAAGCGCTGGGTCCACTACCGGCAGATCCGGGTTTGTAACCGGTCGGAACGACCAAAATTCACGCCCCTTGGCCAAGTCGATCTCTTCCGTCTTTTTGGCCACCTTACCCGACCGCGGGTCCGGCGCGCCGGACTCAACCCACTTTGCCAATGCCTCCCGCTCTCCCTCCGAGAGGCGATACTTGGGCGGCATCTTTAGGTCACCATCGGAGTAGCTCACCGCCCGGATAAGTAGGCTCGCCCCGGGATCGCCCTGCACGATCGCCGGCCCCGAATCGCCACCCGTCACCCAGCCTTCCCGACTGTCCAGTACCAAGCCTCCCTTGGCCTTGCCGCCCTCCGTCGAATGGCACTCGTAACAATGCTTGTGGAAAAGCGGACGAATTTGTTTCTCGAAAAAATCAAACTCCGCCGCCTGCAGTCTCGGTAAAAGCACGGTCGCAGCGACCAGCAGCGCGATCACTACCGGTACCAAGCCGATTCGTTGTGCCTTAAAATCCTCCAAATTACCTCGCCACGAAGCTATGCCACGGGCCGACACAAATCCAGCCAAGAAAAGTGGATGCCACACGCTTGACCCCCTGCCAACTTGAAGCCAGCATTGGCCGACAACCTCAGCGTATGGCACTCCCCGGACGAACAGAATGGCTGCTCATCAACCTGTTTTTCATGACTCAGTTGATGGTCGCAGCGGCCGGTGCGCCGGACTTCAATCGTGACATCGCACCACTGATCGCCAAGCGCTGTCTTGAGTGCCACAACGAGCGCGACATCAAGGGCGAGGTCAATCTCACCACTCACGAGGGATTCACGAAAGGCACCAAAAATGGACGCCTACTTTTGGACCTCGTCACCCAAGGCGAGATGCCACCCAAACAAAAGGGGCTTTCTCAAAAACTGCCGGACGACGAGATTCGGCTCCTCGAAGAGTGGGTCGAGTCTGGCGCCGCTTGGCCAAGCGACCGAGTGCTCGATCTTTACGAGGCGACCTCCGACGTGCGAGCAGGCCGCGACTGGTGGTCGCTGCAACCAGTCAAGCGCCCGGCCGTTCCGCAACTGACCGGTCATCCGGTCGATGCATTCGTCCGGGCAAAGTTGAAGAAGGTTACAATGACACCAGCCAAGCGGGCGAGTCGCCGAGCCTTGGCCCGACGCGCGTACTTTGACCTGACCGGCCTGCCGCCTTCCCCCGGCGAGATGGAGCAGTTTCTTGCTGACACCGCACCTGGCGCCTGGCCAAGGTTGATTGACCGCCTTCTGGCGTCGCCCCGTTACGGCGAACGCTGGGCACGGCACTGGCTTGATCTCGTCCGGTTCGCCGAGACGGACGGCTACGAGCGGGACAAACTAAAGCCGAACATCTGGCGCTACCGCGACTGGGTGATCAACGCACTGAACGACGACATGCCCTACCCCCGGTTTGTCGCGGAGCAACTCGCCGGCGACGAGATCGGAAATCGAACAGAGCAAAGCGTGATCGCCACCGGCTTGATTCGCGCCGGCACGTGGAACGATGAACCGAACGACCCGGCCGACTACCTTTACACGCGGCTCGAGGACATGGTGCACACAACGACCACTGCGTTCCTCGGTCTCACGGTGAAATGCGCCCGCTGCCACGACCATAAGTTCGATCCCATCCTGCAGAGCGACTACTACCGCATCGCCAGTTTTTTCTGGGCAGGGCCGATCGGGCAGGCCAATCAAGGCGGCCCGACCAAGGAGCAACTCGGCTTTGATGTCTACGGGTGGACAGATCTGAGCCCCACACCCAAGCCAATCCGGTTGCTGCAACAGGGCGAAAGGCACAAGCCCGGGGCGGAAATTACGCCCGGTTTTCTCTCCGCCGTCGCGGCGCTCGACAAGCCGCTCGCCCCTCCGCCGGCCGACAGCAAAACGACACATCGGCGGCTGCAGTTCGCCCGCTGGATCACCGACGCGAAAAACCCGCTCACGGCCCGGGTGTTGGTCAACCGCGTTTGGCAACATCACTTCGGGCAGGGTCTCGTTCGCACCCCAAACAACTTTGGCTTCAAGAGCGATCCCCCGACACACCCCAAGCTGCTCGACTGGCTGGCTGCGGAGTTCATGCGGCCCACCGTCGACGACGGCCCGGCCTGGACGATCAAGCGACTGCACAAACTCATCATGACCTCGGAGACCTATCAACAGACGTCAGTTCATGCCAATGAGGCGGAGTATGCGGCTATGGATTTCACGAATCGGAACTGGTGGAAATTTCCGCGGCGCAGACTCGACTCCGAGTCGCTCCGCGATGCCATGCTGCAGGCCAGCGGTCAACTCAACCTCAAGATGGGCGGACCCAGTTTTTATCCCCGGATGACTCGCGAGGCGCTCGAGGGGCTCTCCCGAAAGTCCGGCGACTGGCAGGAATCCAGCGCGAACGAACGCGCACGGCGCAGCGTCTACATGATGACCAAGCGCTCCCGACTCCTGCCTTTGATGACGACGTTTGACTTCCGGGACACCACCGTCACGTGTGGCCAACGCGATGTCACCACCGTCGCCCCGCAGGCGTTGGCGTTGTTAAATAATCAATTCGTCCATGCACAGAGCGAGGCCTTGGCCAAGCGCTTGGCCACGCACACCGCCGACCGGGAGAAACAAGTTCAACTCGCATGGAATCTAGCGTTCAACCGCCAACCCACTCCAACCGAACTAGGCCAAGCGCTGGAGCATCTTCACCGACAACAGGCACACTTCGATCCCAGACAGAATTCTCAAGGGCAACCGACTCGTCCACGAAATCCCGGCAGCTTGGTTGGACTGAAACTTTGGTTGCGGGCGGATACCGGCTTTCAAAAAGATACCGACAATCGAGTAAAGTCGTGGTCGGGACGCAGCCCCAAACGATTCACCGCCCAACAGGCCACGCCGGGCAAGCAACCGATGTGGGTTGAGGATGCTGTCGGGGGTCACCCCGCTCTCCGCTTCGACGGATTGAACGACTCGCTGGTGATTCCGGAGCAGGTACTGCACTCGCAGCATTTCACTCTCATAGCAGTGGCGAATCACACAGCGGAAAACGGGTTGCGTGAAATCTTCTCCAACTGGGGCAAAGGCGGAGGCAGCGGCACGTCACTATTCCTCGGGACAAACGGGGCAACCCAGATCCGCTTGACTGATGCCTTCAGCACAGCCGGCCATCTCAGTAACCCGCAGTCGCACTTTGGGTTGATGGCGATTAACTCGGCTGACGGCGCGGCCACGTTTCAAAACGGTCATCAACTCGCCTCAACCGCATCCCTCCCTACGCGAAAGCTTTTGCAGCCGTACACCATCGGCACACAGGGAACCATCAACGGCGAATACTGGCAGGGAGATATCGCTGAATTGATCGTCATAAACCGGGGACTGAATCAAACGGAACAGGCAGGGGTCTGGCGCTACCTCGCCGAGCGCTATGGTTTTGTGACGGAATCCGAACCGACCAACGACCCGGGGCACCTCGCATTGGCTTCACTATGCCACGTATTGTTAAACGCTAACGAGTTTGTTTATTTGGACTAACGAGCCCACATCACAATTTTTGTTTTAAAAAACCCTGTAACTTCTGGCTTAAATACTGTGTCTTTCGACTACGCATCTTAACCAGATATCAAAACGCTAAATCCAACTTAATTATGATCGCGGGAAAGAAAACAGAACTTATAAAAGCTTGCCTCATTATGACATTTATGACGGCAAGCGGCTTTCTAAATTCAGCTTTTGGAGCAAAGCTAAAGGCAGAAGATCTATTTCAACCGAAAAAGCTTCTCGAAATTCAGATTAAATTATCCCCCTCAGACTGGGAAAAACTTCGCAAAGAAAGCGATAGAAGGAACGCAGGATTTGGCCGGTTATTTGGCGGAGGTCGTTCAACCGGGACTCGATTCAACCTGTACAAGGCAGATATTACTATTGATGGAGCCACCATCAAAAATGTAGGAGTAAGGACTAAAGGCTTTATTGGATCACTCAATCCTGAACGACCGTCATTTAAGGTAAAGTTTGACGAATATGTAGATCAATCTCCCATTGAGGGATTGGATCGTTTGACCCTCAATAACAATGTCCAAGATGAGTCATTAGCAAGCCAATACCTTACCTACTCACTGTTCAATAAGGCAGGTATCCCTGCCCCCAGAGTTAGCCACATGAAAGTTACTGTTAACGATGAGTACCTAGGTGTGTATTCACACGTTGAATCAGTCAGAGGCCCTTTCATAAGAAAACATTTTGGAGATTATTCTGGCGAACTTTATGAAGGAACAATTGCAGACTTTTACCCAAAAGCAGTTGAAAACATTGAGGCTAAAAACAAACAGTCGAAGAAACAACGAACTCAGGCAAAAAAACTTGCCCAACTTCTCGAATCACAGGAGAACTTCGATTTAAAAGATGTAGAAAAGCTCATAAACCTAGACCAGTTTATCAAGTTTTGGATAATGGAATCACTTCTGGGATTTTGGGACGGCTACACCAACAATCAAAACAATTACTACGCATATTCCAGTCCAATAGATAACAAACGATTCCATTTCTTACCTTGGGGAGCTGATGGTGCTTTTGTTGAGGGAAGAGGTCCATTCAGCCGGTTTGGTGGGGATGACAATGCACCCGATTCTGTTTATTCACAAAGTATGCTCGCTAACAGGCTATACAAAACAGATGGCATACCCCAGCGCTACAAGGCTGAACTCGAAAACATCCTAAAAAACGTCTGGAATGAGGGAGAAATAAAAAAAGAGATCAATCGCATTCAAGCGCTTACCAAGAATCATCTCCACCCACGCCAAGACCGCAAGGAACAAAGTGTCGAAAGATTGATATCATTTGTAGAAGGTCGACGCTCTAAATTTGAGTCCGAACTCAACGAGTGGCCGGTAAAAATATCCGGTGGACCAAGAATACCAGCCCACACAGTCGAAATCGGTAAATTGAATGGATCATTCACAACCGTTTGGAATGACAAACGCGTGGAGGATGTAATGAACCACGGTAAAGCTCAACTTGAACTTATGTTAAATGGGAAAGCGGTGGGGTTTTCTAAATTGGGAGTGATGGGACAACCTGAAGAACCACCTAGACGATTTGGATTCAGAGGATCAAGAAGCAGGGACAGAGGGCGGCCGGAACAAGAAAGAGAACTCAATCCTACAATCTCAATTGAAGGTATCAGTAATCAAGATGATCAACACGTTAGAATAACCATTACGATTGATCGCGAAATATTTGAATCTGAAAACAAAGAGGTTCCTTTCCGCGGAACTCTTTTAATGTTCAATCCCGAAGAAGATCAAAACAGATTCGGATTTGGAGGCTTCGGTGCGATGCGAACATTGGAAGGAACCCTACATTTCAACAAATCTTCAATGAAGAAAGGGGCCATCATAGCAGGTAAATTAATGATGAAAGTCAACGAAAACCGGGGGGGATTCTTCAGTCGAACTCGTAACAGAGGCCCAAGAAGATAAATTAGAGCGGTTTGCATTGATATCTATCCGCAAAAGTTAAGTATTTCTTTATGAATATCGATTTTTAGTGGCTACCGTTTTCCGTAAATCGCTCTAGTTACAACAACTACCCTAACACCAGAGTCGTCGTAGTTACGCAACCATGACCAAGTAACAGTCTTGAATTACAAGAGAAGGCTTCTTGCGGGTATAAGGTTAACTGTAGTGCAGCTCACACCTCAGGCGGCCATCGTTTGAATGGGATGGTCGGTGAGTTGGGTGATTCCTCTCGGAATTTTTTCCACTTGGCTGCGTTGAACCAGCTTGGCCTCCCACGAGGCGCAGCCTGTCATCCCTAAAAACATCATTCCTCAAACCATCACCGATAGAACATGTCGAATCCGCATGCGGCAAGTGTGCCCTTGCCATGCCGATTGGCAAGGTTTTTTGGGTTCGCTCCGGCCTTTACTCATCCTCACGTGGGAGTAAGTTTGCCGCTGAACGACACCGTTGAACCGTGCCCAAGCGCAACCCAAACCCATCGAGTCAGGTTTTCCCATGTGGACAAACCCGCCGCGAGTTTGTGTGGGAGATGGGGGCCGGGTTCTCGGGATTGGCACTGGCTTCACTGCTGGGGGCGGACGGTTTTTTTGCACGGCAAGCTCAAGCGCTTGGCCAAGTGGCAGTCAGCCCGCTGCAGCCCCGCAGCTCCAATTACTTCGGCAAGACCAAGCACTGCATTTTCCTGATGATGAACGGCGGCCCCAGCCAGGTGGACACGTTCGACTACAAGCCGGAGTTGCAAAAGTACGCCAACAAGTCGCTGCCGCAGGACAAAAAATACATCAACTCCGGCGGCCGCCGCGTCGGCTTCCTCACGCCGAACTGGCGGCCCTTCCGCCCGGGAGGCCAGAGTGGTCTGCTCGTCTCCGATTATTTTCCGAATGTCCGCCGGCACGCCGACAAGCTGGCGGTGCTCAAGGCGTGCCACGCCGATAGCCATGCGCACGGCTCGGCGCTGGTTGCCATGAACACCGGCAGCACGTTCATCGGGCGGCCGTCCCTCGGCGCATGGTCCGTCTACGGTTTGGGCACAGAAAACCAAAGCCTGCCAGGCTACGTGGTGATGCTCGACAAACGCGGTGGCCCGATCTCCGGCCAACCAAACTGGTCCTCCGGCTTCATGCCCTCAACATTTCAGGGCACGTTGTTCCGGCCAAGCGGCAACCCGATCCTCGACCTGGAAGGCCCGGCGCACCTCGACGCCAGAGCCCAGCGACGGCAACTCGACCTGCTGGCCAAGCTCAATCAAAAACACCTCGACGAACGCCCCGGCGGCCAGGAGTTGGCCGCACGGATTCAGTCGTACGAACTCGCCTACCGCATGCAGGCCGAGGCCCCCGAGGCCGTGGATTTATCCCGTGAAAAACAGGCCACCCGCGACATGTACGGCATCGGCCAACAACCGACCGACGAATACGGCCGCAACTGCCTCATCGCCCGACGACTTGTGGAGCGCGGCGTTCGGTTCATTCAACTTTACTCCGGGGGCGGACATCTCGAGGACACCTGGGACGGGCACGAGAGCATTGAGAAAAACCACGGCCTCCACGGTGCCGAGGTGGATCAACCGATCGCCGCGCTGTTAACCGACCTCGAGCAACGCGGACTGCTGGACTCCACGCTCGTCGTGTGGGGCGGCGAATTTGGCCGCATGCCGTTCAGCGAAGGCAAGGGCGCGCCCGGCCGCAACCACAACCCGTACGGCTTCTGCATGTGGATGGCCGGCGGCGGAGTGAAGGGCGGCATGAGCTACGGGGAGACCGACGAATTCGGCTTCGAGGCCGTGGTGAACAAAACGCACGTCCACGACATCCACGCTACCATCCTCCACCTCATGGGCATCGACCACGAGGCGCTATCCTACTTTCACCAAGGCAGAAAAGAAACCCTCACCGACGTCCACGGCAGAATCATTCGAGAGATCTGCGCGTAAAAAAACGCTTGGCCAAACGTTAGACTTTTTGGGTTTGCTGGACGCCCAACTGGATAAGCTGCTTTGCCTTGGCGTCCGTGCCGGCCTCGGCGTAGATGCGGAGGATCGGCTCGGTGCCGGAACCGCGAAGCATCAACCAGGCACCGTTCTCAGCAATGTATTTCACGCCATCGAACGTCTTGATCTCGGCAATCGGTGAACCGGCCAGCTTGGCGGGTGGATGCTCAGCGCAGTACTTCATCAGGTCGGCACGTTTTTCGACTGGGAAGTGTGTGTCCAACCGGTCGTAGCGATGTGTTCCGAATCGTTTTTCAAGCTTGGCCAGCAGACGGTTCACAGTGGTTTTCTCAGTCGCCAGCAATTCCAACAGGGCGAGACCAGCGAGGATGCCGTCCCGCTCGGGAATGTGACCGTGAAACCCGATCCCACCGCTCTCCTCAAAGCCGAGCAGGACATCCCCCTTTTGCATCTCGGTGCAGATGTACTTGAAGCCAACCCCGGTCTCGAGCAGTTCCAACCCGTACGCCTCGCACATCCGATCGACCATCGAGGTGGTTGTCAGCGCCTTGATCACCCTGCCCGATTGTCCGCGGTTCACGCTGTAGTGATGCAGTAGCAGGCAGATGATCTGGTGCGTGGTCAGGGCGTTGCCCCGGCCGTCCATGCCTCCCACGCGATCGGCGTCGCCGTCGGTGACCAAGCAAATGTCGTGAGGATTTTTTTTGAGATACGCCGCACTTGGCCCGTAGTTGTGAATGATTGGCTCGGGATGGATGCCGCCAAAAAACGGATCGTGCTCGGCGTTCAACGTGGTCACCTGACATGTGGTACCATCGAGAATCTTTTCAAAGGCACCCGCCCCCACTCCGAACAGGGCATCATGCGCAAAACGCAGGCCGGACTTTGAAATCAGGTCGAAATCCACCTGCCGGCAGATTGCCCGGGCGTGCGGCGCGTTTAGGTCTTTCACTTTTAGATGTCGCTTGCGCTTCGACTGGCCAAGCGCGAGTGACCGAACCGGACTCGCCCCGAGCAGTGACTCCACCGCCTGACAAGTCTCAGACGGAGCGGAGCCCCCGTAATGTCCCTTCAACTTGAAACCGCAAAACAGCGCCGGGTTATGGCTGGCCGTCAGCACAATGCCGCCGACCGCCTTCTCCGCACGAACCGCAAACGAAATGGCGGGCGTCGGCGAAGGGGCCGCCCCCAGTACCACCTCAAACCCGTTCCCGGTGAAAACCTCGGCAACCCGCTCTGCAAATTGATCCGCTAGAAACCGCCGGTCACAACCAATCACCACCCGCTTGCGGGTTCCCCTTGGGCGATGTTTTTTCCAGTAGTCCGCCGTGGCCTGCGCGACTCGCTCGACGTTGGCGAATGTGAAATCCTCGGCAATGACTGCACGCCATCCGTCGGTCCCAAACTTGATCGTCGAACCACTCACTTTTGATATCCCTCACTCACCTGCGTGACGGTCTTGTGCATTTTCTTGACCGCACGAGTGAGGCTCCGCTGCCCGAACAACGCCGATCCGGCAACGAAGGTATCGGCACCGGCCCGGGCGCATTCGGCCGCGGTCTGCTGGTTGACGCCCCCGTCCACTTCGATGCGAAAGTCCAGTCCCAGTTCCTCGCGCCACTGGTAAACCTGTTGAATCTTGGGCACGCATTCCTCGATGAACGATTGGCCGCCGAAGCCGGGATTCACCGTCATCACCAGCAGCAGGTCGATCTTCTCCAGGTACGGTTTTACCTTTTCGATGGCCGTGGGCGGGTTCACCGCGAGGCCGACCTGTTTTTCGAGGGAACGAATCTTCCAGAGGAGCGATGCTACTTGATCCTCCAGTTCCACGTGGACGGTAATCAGGTCCGAGCCGGCCTTGGCAAATGGCTCGAGCAGAATCTCCGGCTTGGAACACATGAGGTGCGTGTCAAAAAACAGGTCGGAGTGCGGCCGAGCATTGGCCACCACCTGTGGACCAAACGTCAGGTTTGGCACGAAGTGGCCGTCCATCACGTCGAGATGAACCCAATCTGTTCCGCTTTTTTCGACCCGCTTGAGTTCGCGTGCGAATTTGCTGAAATCGCCCGCGAGAATTGAAGGCGCAATGACCATGCGCGGGATAACCTAAGTGCCGCTTGGCCAAGCGGCAAGATGTTACACGCCGAGGCGCGCCATCACGCGGGTCATCTCGATGGCTGTCTGCGACGCCTCGATACCCCGGTTGTGACCAGAATCAAGACAGCGTTTCTTGGCCTGATCAACATTCTCCAGCAGCAACACCTCATGGATCACCGGCAGCGTGTGGTCCACCTGCAACTGCATCAACGCATCCGTGATCGCTTGGCCAATGTGCTCGGCGTGTGTGGTTTCCCCGCGCAGGATGACTCCGAGGCAGACGATTGCGTCCACCGGCTTGGCCAAGCGCAAAGCGAGCGCCGAGGCCACCGC
>DKGH01000131.1:4230-5166 GCA_002453165.1 Verrucomicrobia bacterium UBA6775 | reverse complement strand
GAATATCGTGTCCGAATGTGGGCCGGCGGCGGAAATGGAGACTGTGCCGTTTTCCGGGAGCGGCACCGGCTTTGATGACCATTGGCCGCTCTGCGGGTTGACGCTGAATCGCAGAATGCGGCCCTTCACGTTTTGCAGCAGGGTGACGTAAAGACCGCTGCGCGACACGGTGACACCTTCGATGCTTGTCCGCTCGTCCGGCATGTAGATCGTCTCGATGCTCGGCAGCTTGCCGGTGGCCTGAAACACTGCGGCGTTGATGGCGAGCAGTGCCCCCTGCGCGTGTGTTTGCCCGTCCACCTCCCACGCCTCGCGAAGGGTGAAGAGCAGGCGGCCCGCATAAAAACCGGCGAGGTCTGCCGACTCCTGCAGCGGCAGGCTCGTCAGTTTGCCGTCCGGGCCGATCACGTGGTATGCCCCGGTGAAAAACGTCAGCGACTGGTCAACGAGCGCGATTGTCTCCTCGCCGGAATCCATCACGCGCGGCCAGATGCCAATGTCCTCATGGCGTCCCTCGAAGATCGTCGTTGCCTTGGCCAACGGCGTGCCGCGTTTCCAGCGCTTGGCCACGCGCGGGTAGCCGGACTCTGTCAACGATCCCTCGCCCCAATCGGTGCCGACCAGCAGCGTGTCGCGTTCCAGCCACGTCACGCCGGACTTGGCCTCCGGCAGCGCGAAGCCGCCCTCGACAAAGCGCTTGGCCACCATGTCAAACTCGCGATGCACCGAGGCATCCGTGCCGCCGCGTGAGAGCTTGATCAGGCAGCGTTCGTAGTCCGGCGCGAGCCAGGCCGTGCCCTTGTACACCCAGTTTTCATCCTCGGCCTTGGCCAGCGCGTCGATGTCCAGCACCGTCTCCCACTCCGGCTTGGCCAAGCGGTACGACTCCGGCGTGGTTCGGCGCATGATGCCCCGCACGTGCTCGGCGTCCTGCCA
>DKGH01000131.1:0-3843 GCA_002453165.1 Verrucomicrobia bacterium UBA6775 | reverse complement strand
TTTCTCTGCCTGCGAGAGGAACTTTCCGTAGCGTTCGTCCGCCTCCAGTTCGTCGAAACATTCCTTGTTCCGGGCGTGCACCCATTCGAGTGCGCGTTCGCCCTCGACCTCCTCGAGCCAGAGGTACGGGTCGTCGAGGATGGATTTACGTTGGGGTTCGCCGTGTGCCGGTGTTGCGCCTGCCATGATCAGTCCACAAAAAAAACAGATCCAAGTTTTCATCGCCGCCGCAGGCTATCGCGCCAAGCATCCGGAAACAACCAAGCGCTTGGCTAAGCAGGCTGTTAAGCGTAGAGAAATCTACTTCTTCTCGAGGTCTTTTCGAGGGAAGAGCGGGGTGGGTTTGTTGCAGGTGTGGCCCTTGGCTAAGCCGCCCCATTTGGCTTGCGCAAAATCTGCGGGGGAGCCATCCATACCGACCTGCTCGAAGATCTTTTCGGCGGTCTCGGGGATAACCGGCCAGATCAGCACCGCAAGGATGCGGCAGCACTCGGCCAAATTGTAGAGCACTTCGTTCAGCAGGTCGGCCTGATCCTCCTGCTTGGCTAGCTTGAATGGGGCGGTCTGCTCGACGTACTGGTTGGCCCGGTCCACCAGTCCCCAGACACTGATAAGTGCAGCCTGAATCTGGTGTGACTCGTAGTTGCCCTTGGCCTCGGCGATCCACTTTTCCGCGTCGGCCGCCAACTCGTCGGAGGTCGCCTCGAGGGTGCCGCCGCGATAGCGGTTAAGCATGGAGAGCGAGCGGTTGACGAGGTTGCCGAGGCCGTTGGCCAGCTCGGCGGAGTAGCGGGCCTGAAAACTTTCATCCGTCCAGTTGCCGTCCGGCCCGATGTCCAGTTCGCGCACGACGTAGTAGCGGAAGGCGTCCACGCCCCACTCGTCGATGACGGCGATCGGGTCGACCACGTTGCCGGTGGTCTTGCTCATTTTTTGGCCGTCCTTCTGCCACCAACCGTGGACGAGCACCTGCCCGGGCAGCGGCAGTTCCATCGCCTTGAGCATGATCGGCCAGTAGACGGCGTGGAACTTGAGGATGTCCTTGCCGATGACGTGGATGTCCGCCGGCCAAAGCGCGGGGGCGTCTGCCCGGGAGTCGAGCCCGATCGGCCCAGCGGCTGCGGCATCACCCAGCGCGGCCGGGATGCTGGCGTAGTTGCTGAGGGCATCAAACCACACGTACGTCACGTAATCCTCGTTGAACGGCAGGGGAATGCCCCACTCGAGCCGCTCCTTGGGCCGAGTGATGCAAAGGTCCTCGAGGGTGTTGTTCTTGAGAAAGCCGAGCACCTCGTTGCGGCGCGTCTCCGGCTGGACGAAGCCCGGGTTGGCCTCAATGTGGTCGATCAACCACTGCTGATGTTCGCCGAGTTTGAAGTAGTAGTTGTGCTCCACCAACTCGGTGACGTCGCCATAGATCGGGTCGAACGTGCGGTCCTCGCGTCGGTCTTTCTCGGTCAAAAACGTCTCCTGCCGCGCGGAATAAAAACCGCGATACTCGGCCTGATAAAAATGCCCGTTGTCGTGCAGCTTTTGCAGCACCGCCTGCACGAACGCCTTGTGCCGCGCTGAGGAGGTGCGCACGAAGTCCGCATGCGTCAGGTTCAGCCGCCCGGCGAATGCCTCCCAGATCGCGGCGAACTCGTCGCAGTACACCTGCGGATCCTTGCCCTCGGCCTTGGCCGCCGACTGCACCTTTTGGCCGTGTTCATCGAGGCCGGTCAGGTAAAACACCTCCTGCCCGAGACTGCGATGCGTCCGGGCGATGATGTCGGTGATGACTTTCTCGTAGGCGTGACCGAGGTGAGGTTCGCCGTTGACGTAATCGATGGCGGTGGTCAGGTAAAACCGTTTACTCATCCGCGCGGCAGTATGCGCCCTTGGCCAAGCGCTTGGCAATCACAGGGTGAAGGTGATCCAAACATTGACAATGTTTGGTCGTTTGGCCAAGCGCTGGCATCGGCTACAGATTTATCTTACCGAGGCTGGAGTTGGTGATCTCGAATGAGCCGGACACAGTTTCGCCATCCTTCCGGCTTACCGCAGTCAGTTTCAGGTTGCCAATGGCCCAGCCGATTCGACTGAGCCGCGTAGCACCTGTTTTTCCAAGCCGGATGAATCCCCAAACTGTGTATCCATCAATCGGTATTTTATCTGAGACACGAAAAAAATCCGGCTCCACCACCAAGTTTACCATAATGTCTTGTTGTTTGCCCTCGATACGACCGCGCACGGAGATGACCGGAAAGCCGTATCGTGCGCTTCCGGATGTCACGGCTGCGGCTGCGCGAAGCTCGGTGAGCCGAATCACTTTGTCGCCGTGTGTCAGGTTGATGGAGCAGTCGCTGGTCTCGTTTTCAGAAGTCAAATCAGCCGTTTTCGTCCACTGTGTATTGAATGTACTCTTCAATGAGAACAATTTCGGAGTTGATTTTGATGATGATTCTCGCAGCGGTCTCGGCCAAAGCGGAATGGGCCCGGTCAACTCCGGCGCCAGAAATGCCCGTCGTTCTGTGATGAACTCACGAACGCGCTCCACGGCGGGATCGAATAGGCGCGGTGGTAAATGTGTATGCGGTCGAAGCATCGGTGCGAGCCTGTCGATTTGTTTCGTCAGTTCGGCCTCGATCCACACTTCGTCGAACAGCCTGAGCAATTCGGCGCGGTAGCGTTTACGGCCGCGCTCGGTCTTGTAAAGTCGATGCGCGATGACGCCCTCGGCCATCACGGAGAAGGGTGTGCCGGATTGATTGGCGCGGCCGCTGCGAATGCGGAACACGCCGTCCGTGCCCCACGGGATGAAATGAAACCGGCTCGAGGTTGGATCGTGGTAGACGAAAAAATTATTCCGGTTGGAGGCGTAGCCGTCGTTTGCGCCGACGAGGCATTCCATCGCCCAGTAACGATAAAACTGGTCGAGGTCGATTATGGATTCGAGACTCTCAAGCAGACTTTCATCCGGAACCGCGGCCGCCTGCATCAATCGGTTCAAATCACTTCGGTCATTTTTCTTTTCGTTCGTCTTAACGTCAAACGATCCCGCCAGCGACTTGGTGAAATCACTGATCGCACCCTCATAAAGATTTCCGCTCGCTTTCTTGAAGTGCCGTTTCAGGAACGATTTTCGCACCGACTCCACGTTGCTGTATACGCCGAGATATTTGCCGTTCACCGTGACGCGGGCGAAGTTGCAACGCGGCGCGGGGATGCCCGCTTTTCGGAACAGTTCAAACGACAAATGCTGCTTGATCTGCGATGCATCGGTGTCGTTGTTGTTCAGCGTCATCAACGAGATATCCTCGAATTCCTGTTCCACACCGAATTTGTCGAAGTTGATTTTGATCGATGGCCGCTGCGCGTTCACCGAGCCGAGCAGACCCTTCTTTCTCAGGCCAACGTCGCGAAATAGTTTGCCGTCGATGGTCACGTTTCCCCTGTAGTAATTGTACGGGTTGGGTCGTGGCTTGTTTGGGTCTCGTGGTGTTTTCTGCCCGAAAAGATCGTGATGCTCGTACCGCATCGTTTTCCAGTCTGCCGCGGGCATCTCGATGTTCACCTCAAGGAGCCGCTTTACGTTGAAAGGGTCTGCTTCTGTAGAATTTGCCGGGACGAGCAGAGCGAAAGCGATCAGTGCGAGTTTTGTGAAATCAAATCGTGACATGACGGAGCCCGGAAAGAATCAGCACCAGCGATTCCTTTCAAGTTATTTTATATTTGAAAACTAATTCCGGATGGGTTGGGCGATGCGGAGGTAGGCGAAAAAGTCTCGCAACTGTTGGTCGGTCAGGCCGTTGAGCAGGCTTTCCGGCATCAGGCTTCGCGGGCTGATGCGGTTCGACTTTA
>DKGH01000044.1 GCA_002453165.1 Verrucomicrobia bacterium UBA6775 | reverse complement strand
AACGTGCTCGCGGTGCGCGACCTGATCGATGCTGTGGAGGAGGACCGCGATCCCGAGGCCAGCATCCACGATACCCTCACCGCCACGGAGATGATCGTCGGGTTGTTTGAGTCACACAGGCAGGGCGGCGCCCGCGTCCCCTTCCCCTTGGCCAAGCGCGACAACCCCTTGGGTGGGCTTTAAAAAACGGGTTTCACAAATGCTGCGCTTGGCCAAGCGATTGGCTTTGACAGGCTTGGGGCGGATTGGCAATGTCTCGCCCCCTTTTTGGGAGAATACGCAAACAACATGGCAGACTCTGAAGATCAATCTCAACCCGCTGGCGAACGCCTCATCTACGACCTTAACGCTGCCCCGGACCCGGCCAGCGGCTCCGGAAACGACTTGGTCGGCAACCTGTTGGTGGCCCAATCCGGCGGCCCGACGGCGGTGATCAATGCCAGCGTGGCCGGGGTCATTCAGGAGGCCGGCAGGCACTTGGACAATATCGAGGAAATCTACGGCGGCTTGAATGGTATTTATGGCATCCTCCATGAAAACCTGATCGACCTGAACGAGGAAAAGGCCCGCTCGATCGAGGAACTCAAGCACACACCCGGCGCCGCGCTGGGCACCTGCCGCTACAAGGTTCAATTTCAAAAAAACCCCGAGCAGGCGGCGAAGGACATGGACCGGTTGTTCGAGGTATTTGAGGCGCACAACATCCGCTACTTTTTTTACGCCGGCGGCAACGACTCGCAGGACACCAACAACAAGGT
Organism: Verrucomicrobia bacterium UBA6775; assembly: GCA_002453165.1. GTDB lineage: Bacteria > Verrucomicrobiota > Verrucomicrobiia > Limisphaerales > UBA1096 > UBA1096. The sequence continues at coordinate 7,964 of DKGH01000044.1, read as the reverse complement.
GCATCTCGAGGCACAAAAACGCGGCTACGAGCTGCGCTGCATCGGCGTGCCCAAGACGATCGACAACGACCTGCCGCACACTGACCACACACCCGGCTACGGCAGCGTGGTAAAGTACAACGCCACCACGGTGATGGAGATCGCATGCGACGCATCCTCAATGGCTACCGATGACGGGGCCTGTTTTATTATCGAGGTGATGGGACGAGCTGCTGGCTGGATCGCTGCTGGCACAGTTCTCGCCAAGGAGGGCAAAGAGGACAACGCGCCACACATTATCCTGCTTCCTGAAATTCACCTGAACGAGGAGAGATTCCTTGCCAAGGTCAAGGAGACCACGGACCGGCTTGGCTACTGCATCGTGGTTGCGGGCGAGGGCGTGAAGGACGCCGAAGGGCATGAAATTGGGGCGGACAAAACCCGGCTTGATTCCTTCGGTCACCCGGTTTTATCCGGGGCATCGGAGACGTTGGCCGAGGTTGTCCATGGCAAACTGAATCTCAAGACTCGCACGGTGAAGCTAGGCTACGCCCAGCGATGTGCCGCACACTACGCCAGCCAGACGGATATCGACGAGGCGGTCGCCTGCGGAGTCGCTGCCGTCAAGGCCGCCGTCGAGGGCAAAAGCGGGTTCATGGTCACGCTCGAGCGTGCCTCAAAAAAACCGTACGAGTTCACCACCGGCCTGCACACGCTGGGCGATATTGCGCTGGTAGAGCGCACCATCCCGGACGATTGGATCAGCGAGGACGGCTGGCTGCCGAACCAGCAGTTTATCGACTATGTCGCGCCATTGATCGAGGGTGACGCAAACGTGCCGACCGATAACGGCCTGCCGCATTTCGCGCAGCTCAACAAGGTGCCTGTCGACAAGAAGCTCCCGCCGCGCGACTAGTGCGCGTTGCCGCAGGTATATTCCCCCTCCTCCCAGCCGTCGCGGCTGTGGTAGGCCCACCAGTCGTGTTCCTTGGGTGAACCGTCCATCCGGGCGGCGTGGCCGTCGACGTAAGTCAGGACGATGCCCCGGTCGTGCGGCATCTGCTTGTAGTCCCAGTAAGGCATCTCCCATGTCAGGACTGACAGGGTCGGGTTCACGCATTCCCCGGACTTGCGGCCGCTCACCGGTCGCCGCACCTCGTAGCTACTCCGGCTTTTGTTGAGATAAATGTGATTCCAGACGTAGGTGACGTTGTCGTTGTTGCGAAACCGGTTGGACATGTTTTTGTCTCTCGTCTTCATCGCCACCGGACAGGCAAAAACCGAGTGGGGCGTTTTTGATTTGTTGCGGTTTTTCGGGTCGGGCGCACCGGTGTTTTTCCCGATGTAAGGCTCCAGCAGTTGAGGCATCCAGACCTGATCGCTCCGCAGGGCATGATCCCCACCCCATGCCTTGCCCCAGTTCCGGCAGAGCGGGATTCGGTCGTCGTAGTCCGGGATGTACATCGTCACGGCCAGACCCATCTGCTTGCAATTGTTAAGGCAGGAGGACTGCCCGGCCTTGGCCTTCGCCTTGGCCAACGCCGGCAGCAGAAGGCCGGCCAGGATGGCAATGATCGCGATCACCACCAGCAACTCGATCAGCGTGAAGCCCTTGGCCAAGCGGGATTCCGTGCGACTTGGATTCGTTTTCATGACAGGCTTCGGGGAAACTAGGGACGGGTTTCCCCTTGGTCAAGGTGGGAACGACCGCTATTCTCCCGGCCATGACTGCAGATTCCGGATCGGGCCAGGCGCCCTCCAACGCGAAGTACCTGTTGCTCCTCGTGGTGGTGGTGTTGGCCCCGGTGATCTTCACGTGGTTCACCACCTCCCCGGGCAAAAGTGACGCCGACTTTGACCGGTTGCTTAACGCCGGCAAGACCTACTACGACTCCGGCGAGGCCCAAAAAGCCATCGACGCCTTCTCGCAGGCGCTACAGCACAAGCCCACCGAGACCGACCTGCTGCTCAATCTGGCAAACGCACACCGCTTGGCCAACCAACCCGCGGAGGTCATCAAGTACGCCGGCGAGGCGCTGGCTATCGACAACAACATCGGGGCCGGGCATTTCCTCATCGGCTGCGCTCGCTTGCGGCTTAACCAGACGACCAACGCCATTCAGGCGCTGCAACAGGCTTACGACATCGACAACACTGTTGGCGCGGTCGGGTATCTGCTCGGCAAATCCAAGCTGGCGGTGGGCAACTTCGATGACGCCGCGCTTTATCTCGAGGAGGTGGCGACGTACGAGGAGGAACACCTCGGCGCCGCCTACACCTGGAGCCAGGCGCTCATGCAGGCCGGCCGACCCGACGAAGCCAAAACCGCACTCGAACTGCACCAGCAACGCATCGCCGGCAAACAGATGCCAGATGACCAAGCCGCCTGGGAGACGTGCGTCTACACCGAGGTCAAAATCCCGTTCAAGCTCGATCAACCCTCCGCCACGGGGATCACCGTTAAGTTCGTCGATGACACGGCAAAGGCATTCGCTGGTAACGCAGCCAAGTACGCCGGGCCATTCGGCGTGATCGATTTCAACCACAACGGCATTAACAGCCTGTTCGTCCGCACGAGCACAAACACCTTTCGCACGCTCGCCAACACCAACGGCGTTTTTGCCGCCTTCGGCATGGAGTTTCCGGCGCTGACTAATGCCAACTACACAAAGTGCCTCGTCGCCGACCTGAACAACGACCGCTTCGACGACGTGCTAATGATCGGCGATCAAGGGTCGCACGCCTATCGATTCGCCACCAACGGCCTTGCGCGCGACATGTCCCGCTTCTCGCGGCTCTCCTCCCTGAAGGCAGTCGATGCGTTGATCGCGGACATCGATTTCACCGGCAAACTTGATCTGCTCGCGATACAGCCCGAGGACGCGGGGCTGAAAGTATTTCGCAATCTCGGCAGCCTGTATTTCAAGGACATCAGCAAGACCTCCGGCATCCCGACTCAAGTCTCCGGCGCCCTCAAGCTGGTGGCGGACGACTGGAACAACGACGACATGCTCGACATCATCATCCCCCGGAAAAGTGAGCCGCCGATGTACCTGCAAAAACAACGTGGCGCCGTCCATTCCCCGACCAACACTCTGACAACAAAAACTGCCGTACAGGCCGTGGCCACCGGCGATCTGAACAACGACCTGCGCATCGACCTCGTCACGCTGGCCAATGGGAAGGTCACAGTTCAATTCAACGGACTGGAGGAAGCGCAGTCGCTGAGCTTGGCCAAGCCGGGCGCTGCCGACCTGCTGCTCACCGATTACGACAACGACGGCTGGCTGGACATCTTCGCGCTTGGCAAAGGGCTACAGGCGTTTCGCAATCAAGGCAGCGCCGGGTTTGAGGATGTCACCGCTGCGCTTGGCCTCGACTCAGTGACCGGCGCCATCAGCCAGTTGGCCGCGGCCGACATCGACCGCGACGGCGACTCCGACTTCGTCTACGCGGACGACTCCGGCCTCAAGTATCTGCGCAACGACGGCGGCAACCAAAACCTGCAGCTCAAGATTCGGCTTTACGGCAACCGCTCCAACGCAAGCGGGCTGGGCATCCAGGTCGAGGGCGTCACCGCCGGACTGCGCTTCAAGCGCACGGCGCAGGTGTTGCCGGTGGAGATCGGAGTCGGCACCAATGCCCTACTCAACTCGCTGACCGCGCGATGGTTCGACCTGTCCCTCAACAACGTGGACGTGGAGGTCAAGCGCGACGAAACCGTGACCCTCACCGAGCTCATCCTCCCCACCGGCTCCTGTCCGTACCTTTATTGCTGGAACGGCGAGCGGTTCCGCTTCGTCACGGACCTGCTCGGTGCATCGCCGCTTGGCCTGCCGGTGGCCGAGCGCGTTTACATCGACGCCGATCCGGACGAAATCGTTTGGATTGGCGACGAGACAAACTTCAAACCGATCGACGGCAGCTACCGCCTGCAGATCACCGAGGAGTTGCGCGAGATTTTGTACCTCGACGAGGCAAAGCTGATTGCAGTGGACGTGCCAACCGGCACGGAGGTTCACCCGAATACCCGATTGCTGCCACGCGGCCCCTATCCGGAGGCCGGGCTGGTCGCCTTGGCCAAGCGCAAGCCGTTGAAGCAGGCCAAGCGCAGCGATGGGCTCGACGTCACCGTCGCGCTTCAGGACAACGACGACGCTTGGCTTTCGCCAGTCGAGCTTCGCGAACCGCAACTGCGCGGCTTGGCCAAGCCGTACTCGGTCGAGCTGGATTTCGGAAAACTGAACACAGCCGCTCCGCTGGCCCTAGCCATGACCGGCTGGCTGCACTTCGGCGGAGGCATGGCCAACATCTCCGCCTCGCACCGGCCCGAATTGCCCTTTCCCTTCCCCGTGCTGGAAGCCGAGACGGCCGACGGATGGCAAAAACTGGATTTCCCCGTGGGCGCTCCGGTCGGGAAAACCAAGACGATCGTGGTCGATCTCGAGGGCAAACTTCCCGCCAAAACAACCAGACTCCGGTTGTCGATGGCATTCGAAATTCACTGGAACCGGATCGCGCTCCTCGAGAAAATCACCCTGCCCAACGCCACCGAACAACACGCAGCCGCCACCGATCTGCACTGGCACGGCTACGGCGCGTTTGAGAACCAGCCAAGCCACCTTCCGTTGACACCCATCCACGCCGAGACCACCGACACGCCGAACTGGCGCATCACACCATCCGGCTGGGTGACACGGTACGGCGGCGTCAACGAACTCATCGCGGCCAAGGATAACAAGCTGGCCATCATCGCAGCCGGCGACGAGCTGACGCTCGACTTTGACGCCACCTCGCTGCCGACTCAACCGACCGACACCACGCGGCACTTTTTTCTGTTCACCAGCGGCTGGGACAAAGACGCAGACTTTCACGTCGCGCAGGGCTGGACCGTCGAACCGCTTCCGTGGCACGGCATGAACCACCAGATTTACGGGCGCGAACCCCGGCCAAAACTCGACGATGCGTGGATCAAAAAATACAACACACGCTGGATCGGGCCACGCACGTTCCGCAAACTCAACAAGCTGACCCAATCAAAAACCAAGTGACTCTTACCAAGTTCAACACGCTCGCATTCGCCCTGCTGCTCGCGGCCACGGCCAGCGCCAATTCGCTGGACAACATCGCCAACATCTCGTTCACCGAGGGGATTCAACTGAAACACCTCGAGTTCAGCATCACCGACAAGGGCATCCTGACGCACGGAAACGGTGGCCGAAAAGTCGAGACTCAAAAGGATCGGTTCGGCGACCGACCGCAGCTCCCCGATGGGCGGATTCTGCTCAAGCCCACTGGAGACGGCGGCGCTCACGCCTGGGACTACAACGCCTCGCGCCCGGGCAAATACTGGATGGAACTCGTTTACAGCCTGGCCAAGGGCGAAAGCACGGCACAGCCAAACGTCAGTTCATACCGCATCGCAACCAAGCTCAAGGCCACCGGTGCCACTAATCGTTTTCGAAACGTAAACCTAGGCAAGATTTACTTCACCACCGCCGGCAAGCAAAAGGTTGAGCTTAGGTTCAAAGGTGACACACCGATCGTTCGTGCGGTGATCCTCCGGCCTGCCCCGGAGGGTGAGGCGATTGGCCAGGCTCTCGACCGCTCCATCCTGCTGCACTCGCGAGACGCCACCATCCACGGCGTGAAGGTTCAGTACGAAAACAAGCCGCACAAGAACACGGTCGGTTTCTGGGTGAACACCAGCGATCAGGTTTACTGGGATTTCTCTGTCGAGAGCGGCGGTAAATTCGACATCGAGATTCATCAGGGCTGTGGCCGGGGCCACGGCGGAAGCCAGGTCGCGCTCGTTGTTGCCGATCAAACCAATGAGTTCACCGTCGAGGACACCGGTCATTTTCAAAACTTCGTCCCGCGCAAAGTCGGCACCGTGCGCTTGGCCAAGGGCAATCACCGGTTCTGGATCAAGCCAATTAAAAAAGCGCGCGGCGCAGTGATGGACGTCCGCCGTATCCGGCTTATCTCGGTCAATTAATTTGTCATGAACGAAACCAATAGAATCACCTCCACCAATGTCGTCGGCAACGTGGTCGACTCCATCAAGGATTCCAACTCATTGCTTGAGGGGCTACTGAACTACTTCACGACGCTCGATTCGGTTCACTACATCACCTTCGTTACTAATCTGTTGATCTTCATCTTCGGCAGGCAGATCATCAACAACCTCTCCGTCCAGACCATCGGCGCAAACCAGTCGCGGCTGCGGTTGCTGCGACTGATCAACACTATCCTTTTCCTGACCTACCTGGTCGCGGTCGCCTTTCAACTGCAACTGGCCTCCAACTTCAGCCACACCGGGCTGCTCATGCTGTTGACCTATCTTGGCTCGCAATTCGCGCACTCGCTGATTCTCAAGAGATACGGACGCCAACGGGAAGTCGAAGGGACTTCATTGTTCATCGAGTCCCACACTTCGCATAGCCTGCATCTGCTCGCCCTGCTGCTGCTTGGTGTGGTCGCCGGCCTGATTTTCCTCAACATCTGGAATCTCGAAAACTGGCTGCAAACCACCAGCTTCCTCGGCGCGATTGCCGTGCTTGTTTTCACGACAAAGGATTATTGGCTGAAGGATTTCATCAGCGGCATCATGGTCATCAGCAACGGCAACATCGAACGGGGCGATGTCGTTCGCATCCCCAGCGAAAACATCCTCGCCATCGTCCTCGAGACACGCGGCACGCTGACCATTCTCCGCGACCTGGTCCGCCACCACAACATCACCATACCCAACTCACTCCTGCTCAACGTGCAGGTCGAAATTCTCGACACCGAGTCACGAAAGGGAGTCTCCGACTTTGTGGACTTCAACATTGGCTACGAGACGCCGTCTGAATCGGCGCAGGAATACCTGACTGAAATCTGGAAAAAGGCCTGCAAGATCACCAGCACGATCAACTCCGACCGCGAAGGCATCGTCAAGCTGGTGGGCAACGGCGACCATGCCGTCTCGTGGCGTCTGCTCTACAACCTCAAGGCCGTGCACGGGATCATCGAGGCCCGCAATTCCATCAACCTCGCCGCGTTCGAGTTGCAACAGCACCACAACATCAAGCTGGCCACCCCCCTCACCCACACCTTCCCCACCGGAAAACCGGACGGCATCAAATCCCTATCCTGAATAATCAGTAAACGCCGAGTGTTTTCAGGACGGCGGCTACTTTTGGCACCTCGTGGGTGCGGAGGAGGTCTGTTTTTCCCAACGCCGCAAGCACAGAGAAAAACGGCTCGGCACTGCGGACTTCCTCCCCAAAACACTCGAAGGCGTGCGGCAGCGCGTTGCAGACCGGCCAACCCAGTTTTCGCAGGCGGAAGGCGTTCAGAAAGGTTTTCATTTGGTGCTGAATACGCACCGAGCTGTCCTCCAAATTGTCGTAGTAAAAACCGAGGCCCGGATCGACGAATCCCCTGGTCAGACCGCACTTAGCCGCCAATTCAATCTCCCGCTCGAAGAACTCGCTCATGCGCGGGATCGGATCGTGGTCGATCGGAATCTCCGTCACCTCCCGCACGTTTTCCCCGGCCACGTAACAAACGATCACCGCTGCGTCATGTTCTGCGGCCAAGCGATACATGGCCTCGCTCCGCGCCGTCCCGGTGAGGTTCAATACTTTCGCGCCGGCCGCGAGACTGGACTTGGCCACCTCGAGATCGTACGTCTCAGCCGAGACCACAATCCCCTCGCCAGCCAGTTGCCGGATGACCGGCAGCAGTCGTTGTTGTTGGCCGTTGGCATCCACGCGCTCCGCCTGGCCAAGCGTGGATTCGGCGCCGATATCCACCACCGATGCGCCCTGCTCCGACAGCACCCGGCCTCGTTGGACGGCGGCATCCACGGACAGGCAGACACTCTCTCGATACCACGAGTCCGGCGAAAGGTTAACCACCCCCATGAGAGCCGGCCGGCCGTCGGCGATGGTTAATTCATCGGTGAGTTTGACCGGGGATAGCGCGACATCCAGTGC
>DKGH01000065.1 GCA_002453165.1 Verrucomicrobia bacterium UBA6775 | reverse complement strand
GAGGCTTGGGCGTTGCTCAACGAATACACCAAATCGGAGTCGCTGCTGAAACACGCGCTGGCCGTCGAGGCGGCGATGCGGCATTACGCGGCCAAGCTCGGTGAGAACGTGGAGCAATGGGGGCTTACCGGCCTATTGCACGACTTCGACTACGAACGCTGGCCCGACATCCCCGCCCACACGCAGGAGGGGGCGAAGATTTTGCGTGAACACAATGTCGACGAAGAAATCGTCGGGGCCATCCTCTCACACGCCGAGTGGAACCAGTCCGACTATCCGCTCGACCGCCCCATACGCAGGGCACTTTTTGCTGTCGATGAATTAAGCGGGTTCATCGTCGCGGTGGCGTATGTTCGCCCGGAAAAACTCGACGGCATGACCCCGAAGAGTGTCCGCAAAAAAATGAAGGCCAAGGGCTTCGCCGCCGCAGTCAAGCGGGAGGACATCGTACAGGGGGCGGAGTTGATGGAGGCCGAGCTAAACGCCCACATCGGCGAGGTCATCGCCGCGCTTCAGGGCGCGGCATCCGAGCTTGGACTGGCCTGAGTCACCGCGCGGGCGGCCTTGATGCGTCGCGATAAATCCATGAATTCCGCCAACCGCATGGCCACCGTGACCGGGAACATCGCCATCATCACCCCGAGGAAGAAATCTGCAAACAATACAAGCGAGCGGATATAGCCTGGAAACTCGAGCGGAATCCAGCCCTCATCTGGGGAGCGGTACTCAATGGGGATTGGCAAACGACGGAAGCGCATCGCCTCCCATTCTGCGAACCCACAGCACCAAACACCCAGCGCGAGGCCAAGCGCAGCGGAAATCCAAAACAATCCCACCCATCCCTTGGGCCAGTTACGCCCGCGATAAAGCTTTACGCTTTTGGTGAGCACCCAAAATGCGAACGCCAGCAGTGGCAGGATGACGATTAGTCCGATGAGCCCTTTCACTTGGCTGAGCGCTTGGTTTACTTTTTACCGAACCGGCTTAGGTGGCCAAGCGTCCGGAAATAAATCCTATCGCCCGCCAGTGCCGGCGTCGCGTTGGAGTCCTCCTCAAGGTAATTGACCGCGATTGGCCTGAACTCCTTCGATGCAGCAATCACCACCACCTTGCCCGTAGTCGAGATGCAAAAAAGGCGGCCCTCCGCCCAGACCGGCGAACCAAAAAAACGGCCCTCGACGCGTTCCTGCCAGTGAATCTTCCCGGTCTTGGCCTCCGCACAAGTCACGATGCCGGCGTCGCTCCAAAGGAAAAGCAGATTGTCCTTGGCCAGACTTGTGGGGACGTAGGGGATGGAACGCCGCAGCTTGTAGGCGAGGCTGGGTTTGCCTCCCTTCGCCGCGATGCCCGGCTTCACTGCGACAAGATAATTACCACCACCGCCGCTACCACAGGTGCCGATCAACAACCCACTAGCAATCAGGCTGGAACTGACTGTCCGCTTGTCAAACAATCCACGCTGTTCCCAAAGCGTTTTACCTGTGCTCGGATCCACAAAACTAATTCCGTGACCCATGCTGTTGAAAATCAGACCTCTCGTCCCGGAGGGATCGGTAAACTCGCACGGCGCGGAAAAGGCGGCCTTGGCATTGATGCGATCCACCTTCCACACGACCTTGCCGGTCTTGGCATCGAGGGCGGCGAGAAAACTCTGGTTATCCTCGTCCCCGGCAAGAATGACTTTGTCATCGTACAGGATCGGCGAAATTCCGCCGCCATGGTTGCTGATGATCGTGGGGAACTTTTTCTCCCAAAGTTTTTTACCGGAAAGACTGTAGGCGCTCACGTTATGCGCCTCCGACTCGGACGTGACAATCACGACACACTTGCCATCCGTAGCCGGGCTGGCCGAGGCGAGATGGTTGAACCTGTGGGTGCGATGCTTCGCCTGCGGACGGGACACCGACCACAACTCCGAGCCATCTCCCGCCTCAAGGCACTGGAGATGCGTGGCGCCGCTATTTGAATCGTAACCAGTAACAAAAATACGCTCGCCCCAAAGCACCGGCGACGAATGCCCCTCCCCCTTGAGCGCCACACGCCAGTCGGCATCGGCCAGCTTGAACTCCGACGGGATGCCCTTGGCTGGGCTGACACCGGTTCCATTCGGCCCACGAAAACGCGTCCACTCCTGCGCGACTGCAGTCGAGGTAAAAACAACCCCGGCGATGAAAACTGTCAGTTGGCTCTTCAGTCCTTGTTTCATGTTAAATCACTCGCCTAGGCGCCTGGCCTCGAGGCAGTGAATGACACCCCGGTTCGTACTGGCAAAAAGTCGCCCCCCGGATACAGCCAGTCCAAACACATCCCCCTCCGCCTTGCCTCTCCAGAGTTGTTTGCCAGTCCGGGCATCGTAGGCGGCGATCGAGTTGTGCCCACCGGTGACGAGTGTCTGCCCCGCCAACACCATGCTCAGCGGCTGGTCGCAACGAACCTGCCACGGAAAACACTCGCCCATCTCGGTCGTCGCCTTGTCGATCGACTGACCAAGCTCGGTCAATTGCTTTTGGAGCAACTTTCGCTGGTCAACGGAGGTGGACTTCGTTTTTTTCAACTGCTCTGATGTCGCTTTTTGGCGTGACTGCAATGTGCGCCGTTCACGTGCCAGTTGCAGGTAACGCTGCCGGTCGAGCGCACTCAGGTGCGTGTCACTTTGCAGGTATGACATCTCCGGCGTGACGATCATGTGGTTGCCCTTGAACGAGGCCAGTTGGTCTCCCCGGTTTGATTCCACGAAACCAAGCGTGCCGGTTTTGCCCGGGCCAAACACAAGGCTGTCCCCGGTCAGCAACGCGTACGTCCCGCCCTGCCCGCTAACCACGCGAATGCGTTTGCCGTCGGCACGGTTCAGCACCACCGGATTGTTTCGGCCAGCCGGAACATAAAGTCGGGTCTGCGACGCCAGCAGGTATCCCTGTGCCGGTAGGTCACCCTGTTTTTGCTGCCACTTGACCTCTCCGGTCTCGATGTCGATCGCCGTAATGAACACGCCCTCGCTCGGAAACATTCCAGCGGCGCAGTAGGCATTTTTTCCGACCACCACGATGCCAGTGCGCAACGGCCAGCGGGAAATGATTCGGCCGTTTCCGGGGATACGATAGTCTTTCGGGCCGACCCGGATCTGCCAGATCAACTTTCCGGTGACGGCGTCGAGGCAATAGGCGTGGCCGTCATCGGAACCCACATATAGGCGCCCCTTGACAACCGTCGGGGCCAAGCGGATCGGGCCCTCGGTAAAAAACACCCACTGCTGTTTGCCGGTCGCGGCATCGAGGCAGTAAACCTTGTCATCCGCGGACGAACCAAAATAGACCCGGCCATCGACGATCACGGTGTGAAAGGCGTAATCAAATACCTGCCGAGATTTCATGTCGTAAACCTTATTGTAGCCATCCCACTTGGCCTCACCACGCCAGGCGGGCCGAGGTTCATGTTTGGATCGATGCACCCAGCCATCGGAAAACGGCGTGAGGAGAGATTCGCCTGCGACTCCGCTCCGTGAATAATCGTGCTGGTACGTGGGCCAATCTGCCGCCTGACCCAGTATCAACCCGCCGAAAAGCAGCAATATGCACGCTTTGTGAATCTTCCCGTTCATAACATCGATGGCGGGTTTTGTAGGGGGTTGAGCGGTTTTGCGCAATCCAAACCGAAGAAAAACACCTGCGATTCGTGAAACTGAGCACGGTTTTTGCTGTGAAGACAAGCGTGATGCTGGCTTTAGGTACAGGTTTGACAGTCTTGATTACTGTGACAGGCGTGGCGATTGGCTTTGCCGGAGGATGGTTTTGTTTCAAATACGCCCGCCGCAAGAATATCTTTAACGATACAGATAGAGAATACTTTCAAAATCTCCTTTTCCGTGCGGAAATCGCCGAGGAAAAATTGGCCAAAACTGAGCTGAATCTGGCCAAGTCGGGCGATCGGGCCGACATTCTTGAAAGCAGCCATCGGGTAATTCAGGACGAATTGGCCGAGGAACGGCAAAACAGCCAAATGCTAACCGCCGAATTAAACCGCGAACGGGCCACCCGTAAGACAATCGAGGAGACTATCGAAAGCCACCAAAAAGCACTCGAATTCGAACGTCAAAGGGTCGATAGCCAGCTCGCCCGCTTGGCCAAGCGGATGGATGAGAATCATCAGGAGTTATCCATCGCCCTGAGGGAACGTGCCACCTCCCCGAGCGAGGCATTCGCGGCCAATCCATTCTAGCCAAACGCCCCGCTGGTCAGCCGCTTGGCCAAGCGCCGGGTGGTTGTTGGTTTTCTTTTGACAAGCCCACAAATCGTGCCAGTTTGCTCAGCCGGCCTTTGGCTGGAACGGGCGGTTCACCCGTCCGACTGAGCATTTCGAATTCAATGAAACAGTTTCTTCTGAACCCCATTCGCCCGTGGGTCGCCCTGACGGCATCGGCGGTCTTATTTGCAGGACAAGCGGTGGCTGCACCCAGCTTGAAGACCTTGGCCAAGTCCTGCTTTATCCTGCACGATCCGGCCGGGAAGTATGACGTCAGCCCGGAGTGGGAGGAACCTGCCAAGGTGATGCAGGGGCTGGAAATCCTGCCGGACCTAACCAAGCGCATCCGCGACACAGTTACATCCGACCACGGCAACAAATCGGTGCTCATCGTCGGCGACGCCTCGTCGGCCTACCGATACTTCCTCGCCAGCATGGCTGTGAGTGGCGACCCGAAGTTTTCCAAGTTTGCCCATTTAGAGATCGATCTCCCGAAAATCGTCGAAGGTCACACCCTGCTCGGGCAGGTGCAGGAGTATTGGCAGAAGAACATCAGCAAACCGGCTCTAGGTGAAGACATCATCATGTATGTTTCCAACCTCAACTCGATGATCGGGCTCGGTGCGTCCAACCGCTCCTCCACGGGTGTCGAGACCCTGTTCTCCCCGAATATCCAGGGCGGTAAGATGCGCGCGATCGCGTTCATCGACTACTACAATTACTCGCGCATCCGGGCGGACAATAACTACGTGATCAACTCTTTTGGCGACACGGTGTTTTTGCCAGAATACAGCAGCGCGGATATCAACGGCATTTTGCTCAACTACGCCAAGGCTTACCTCCCGCAGTTGAAGCTCACCGAGCCACACATCAACTACATCAAGGAGATTATCGGCTATTACCAGCCAAACAAACCTGAACCGCAACGCTCTCTCGCAGTATTCAAGGAACTGCTTACCATGATGGAGGATGCCATCGCCGCAAATGGACAGTTCGTCATGGACAAGGCCACGCTCAAGGCCGCCTCGATGAAGGCTGCTCAGGTGCCGGATTGGATTATTGCCAAGGACTTCAGCGTGCTGAAGGATCTGCCGGGCAGCATTCGTTCGCGCTTCATCGGCCAGACGGAAGCGGTCGACGGAGTCGTGCGCCTTGCGAGGATCGGCTACGGCGGTGGCCGGACCGACGAAAAACCGGTGGCAAGCATCATGTTCGCCGGTCCAACCGGAACTGGCAAAACCTACCTGTCCAAGCT
>DKGH01000227.1 GCA_002453165.1 Verrucomicrobia bacterium UBA6775 | reverse complement strand
CGGATCTACAACTCGAGCACATCGGCGATCACCACCACGGGCAGTGCGGCCTCGGCGTTGAGCAATATTCAGACGTCGATCCAGAACTTGGCAGATATGCGAGCCAAGGTGGGTGCAAATATTCAGCGTTTGAACCTGACAGATCAGGCCGTGAACATCCTGAACGAAAACCTGTCGGCTGCGAATAGCCGAATCAAGGACGTGGACGTAGCGGATGAAAGTACGCAGTACGCCCGCGCGAACATCCTCGTCCAAAGTGGTACGGCGATGTTAACGCAGGCAAACGTATTACCGCAATCGGCACTCCGTTTGATCGGGTAAGAATTGGGGCCAAAGCTACCTCCCGAAAGGGAGACATGAGGCCCGATCCTCATGCAGCAAAGGGCAGCACCTCGGTGCTGCCCTTTTGTTTTTATGGAAAGAGTAAGTCGGTCTCCCTATTTCTTGGGGCATCGCTAGTTTGCCCGATGTGTGCAGCTTAGGTTGGACTTGTCTACCTAGCGGTGGGAGACCGACTTTAGGTTCGCACCGCCGAAACAGAGGTTGTTTCAACTCCGCGAAAGGATGTCCAGGGGTTCCAAGGCAGAGGGGTCCAAGCTCCGCATGTCATGATCCTCGTGCAGATTTTCACTGAACAGGAACCCTGAACAAATCAATATTACAGGGCCTGTGCCGAGACAAAGTCCCTTTGTTTAATCAAAGAACGCAATGTTTTGACCTCCTCAGAAGACAAAACCTACGTTTACTGAGCAGCAGGCGTGCCAAGCGCTTGGCCAAGCGTTGATTTGGCCGGCCTCGGGCTTTTCGGTAAGGTGCCCCTGTGTCGTCGTTTGGGGAGTCTCTGGAGCGGTTTTCCGCCTTGGATGAGGTTGTCGTGCCGGATCTTTGGCAGCAGGAGGCCGTGCAGCATCTTCGCAATGGAAAGGATGTGGTGGTGCATGCAGCGACCGGGGCGGGCAAAACGTTCATCTTCGAATTATGGTCCAAAGAGGGCCGTAACCCAGGCCAGGCGATCTACACCGTGCCCACCCGTGCTCTGGCCAATGACAAGCTTTCGGAGTGGCGTGCCCGCGGCTGGAACGTCGGCATCGCCACCGGGGACCTTTCCGAAAACCTTGATGCACCGGTCATCGTTGCCACGCTTGAGACACAGAAAAATCGGCTGATCAATGGCGACGGCCCCAAGCTGTTGGTCATTGACGAATACCAGATGCTCGGCGATGCCGACCGTGGCCTGAACTACGAGTTGGCCATCGCTATGGCGCCGCCCCAAACCCAGCTGCTCATGCTCAGCGGCAGCGTGGCCAATCCCAAGCACGTAGTTGCATGGCTTCAGCGGCTTGGTCGCGATGCCGAGTGGGTCTGGCACGATGAACGCCCGGTGCCACTCGAAGAGGTGTACGCCGGGATGCTCAACTACAATTTGTCTTCGGACATACGGGGGTACTGGCCAAGGTTTGCAGCCAAGACACTCGCCGAGGGACTGGGGCCGATGCTGCTATTTGCACCGCGCCGCCGTGCCACCGAGTCCTTGGCGGCAGACATTGCGCGAAACCTGCCCAACCCCAACCCACTCCAGTTGACGCATGAGCAGAAGGAACTGGTCGGCGAGCACCTTGTCAGGATGCTGCACGCACGGGTGGCGTACCATCACAGCGGACTCAGCTACGGCGCCCGGGCCGGTGTGATCGAGCCGTTGGCCAAGGCCGGCCAACTCCGGGTTGTCGTGGCCACGATGGGCTTGGCGGCCGGGATCAATTTCTCCCTCCGCAGCGTGGCGCTCGCGGCGGACTCGTACCGGCGGGATTATCTCGAGATTCCGCTCAAGGCGGATGAAATCCACCAGATGTTTGGCCGTGCTGGACGACGGGGGATCGACGAGGTCGGCTATGCGCTGGTCTCCCGCAACGAGATACGCATCCGCGACGGGTATCCCTGTTTTTTGGCGCGCAACGGCATGGTCGACTGGGCGTCGCTGCTTGGCCTGATGCATGGCGCGGCCGAGCAGCAGCGCGACCCGTACACCGAGGCGGTGCGGGTGCAGGAGCGGCTGTTCACCACACAGCCGATTTTGCTCGGGATGGAGTTTTCGCGAAAACACCCCGACGTTCCGTGCAGTTTGGGCACCGATTCCGAGCGGGCGAGGAAATCCCGAAAACAAGTCCGCGAGATGCGCAACAGCCGGGGCGAATGGGAAACTTGGCCAAGCGCCACCCGTCAATTGTTGAAGGATGTTTTTGTTCCGGCCAAGCGGAGTGAAGAGTTGCCGCTTGGCCAAGCGCTGGTGCTGCGGCCCGCCTTGATGGAGCCGGATGTGCTCCGCCGAACCGGCGCCGGGGAACTGATGCTGCTGGATGACGGTCAGGCGTACGGTCGCGAGCAAAAGGTGGCCGATGAGTTGAACAACCAGTTGCTCGACTTGGCCAAATGGGTGCGCCGCATGACCGGCTGGAACAAGCGGGTTGTGCCGGTGAAGTTGTGGCGAAAAAAAATTCAGCCGGTGCTCGAGGAAAAATTGGCCGAGCACCACACGCCGGTTGTTCGGTTTCACCGGAGCGAATACCGTTTGATGGTGCAGGTGCGGTTGGACTTTCAGTCGGTGTTGGCACATGTGGATTCACACGGCGTGGCGATGATCCGTCCCCCTGAGCGGCAGGTGGTGAACGCGACCTGTGCCGGCTGCACCTTGCATGCCGAGTGTCGCGACCTGAAACCGGCCACCGGCGTGGCGCTTTTGTGGAAGCGACTGCAGTTGGTCGATGCCGATGGCAAACCCACACTGCGGGGTCGCGTGGTCAGTTTCTTTTCGCAGAGCTTCGGGCTGGGCATTGCGGCGGCATTGGAGGACGAAAAGATACCGGTTGATGAACTGGTTTTTGAGTTGGCCAACCTGGACGCCGGGTTTCGTTTCGCCAACGAGGAGGATCGCTGGAAGGGGCGCATCCCGATTGCCTGTCGTGAACGATTCGGAGACACCACAGTTGCCGGTTATCTGGATGCTGGGCTGCCGCCGCGTTATGGCGCGGGCGCGGATCAGGTTGTCGCGGCGCTGCACGCGAACCCGGCCGACAAAGGGAGTTGGGTGACGGAGCTGCTTGGCTCAGGGGACATTGATCGCGCAATCATCGAGTGGCGAAGTTTGCTGCGACAAATCAACCACGCACCGGAGATGGAGTGGCCGAGGTGGGGCGAGTTGCAAAAAATGGCCGGTACGATCCTCGCAGAGACGCAGTCACCCACGCTCGACGAGTTGCCGTCGCTGGAGCATCACCAAAAGGGGAGGATCGATCACCGATTACGGTTGAAGTCGTACTGACTAGCTGCAGGTTTTCTTATCGCAGGCACCGCTGCGCTTGAGAGTGTCGCACGCTGCGGTAAGCTGCAGGTTTTGCGACTTCACGGTGAAGCCCAACTTTTGGCCAATCTCATTTTCGATTTGCTCGATGCGATCGCTGTCGAACTCCACGATTTTTTCGCAATCCTCACAGATGAGGTGATTGTGGTTTGGGCTATCGGAGTAGTTGGGATCGTAAAACTTGTACGGCTTCCCGAAGTCCATCTCGTGTACGAGGTTGCTCTCGGTCAACAGCGGCAACGTGCGGTACACCGTGGCGCGGGAGACGGAACTGTCCCTTTTTCGCGCCCACTCGAGAAGCTGGTCGGCCGTGAAATGCTCCTCAGTGTCGAATACCGTGTCGATGATCACGCGCCGCTGGTTGGTGATGCGAAGATCCTTTTTCTCAAGAAACTCGATGAATTTCCGCTTCGCTTGTTCTCTCACTTCCCGTTGCACGTTGTTAATTCTGCACAGTAAGCGGTAAAATGTCAATGAGACTAGTCTCAAAAAGATTCCTCTTCTCCGTTGTCGCTCGGGAGGGAATCGGGCATCGTTCGCCGACCGCTTGGCCAAGCGCTTGGTCAGGCGACACCATGCCCGAACTCAATCCCAACGATTCCATCGAGGTCACCGTCGTCATGCCCTGTCTCAATGAGGCTGAGACGCTGGCGGTGTGCATTCGCAAGGCGCTGGATTGCCTTTCGGATAACGGCATATCTGGCGAGGTCGTCGTGGCTGACAACGGCAGTACCGACGGCTCACAAGCCATCGCTGAGGCCGAGGGCGCCCGGGTCGTGCCGGTTGAAGTCAAGGGCTACGGGAACGCCTTGATGGGCGGCATCGACTCGGCCCGCGGGCGGTACGTCCTCATGGGTGATGCGGATGACAGCTACGATTTTTCCGCGCTTTTGCCTTTCATCGAAAAGCTGCGTGAGGGAAACGATCTTGTGATGGGCAATCGGTTTCGCGGTGGGATCGCACCAGGGGCGATGCCGGCGCTGCACCGGTATCTGGGTAACCCTGTTTTGAGCGGACTCGGGCGCCTGTTTTTTCGCTGTCCAGTAGGCGATTTTCATTGTGGCCTGCGAGGATTCAGCCGCGAGGCGATTTGGCGGATGAAACTTCAAACCACCGGTATGGAGTTCGCGAGCGAGATGGTGGTCAAGGCGACGCTGCTTGGCCTGCGGATCGTCGAGGTGCCAACCACACTGTCACCGGATGGCCGAAGCCGGCCGCCGCACTTGCGGAGCTGGCGCGACGGTTGGCGGCATTTGCGATTCATGCTGCTGTTCAGCCCCGCTTGGCTTTTTTTGTATCCCGGTCTGTTGCTGATGATCGTCGGCCTCGGTGTGGGCGGTTGGCTGCTGCCGGAGGCGCGTCAATTGGGCGGCGCCACGCTCGATGTGAACACGCTTGCCTATTCGGCGCTCGCCGTGCTGCTTGGTTTTCAATCGGTGCTTTTCGCGGTGTTCACACGGACGTTTGTCGGTACGCAGGGACTTGGCCCGGAAAGCAGGACGCTGAACAAACTATACCGTTTCGTGACGCTGGAGACCGGCCTGGTCGTGGGCGGGGTGTTGATGGTGCTTGGCTTGGTCGGCTCGGTCTCGGCGACGCTTGGCTGGAGCGAAGTGGATTTTGGCGAACTGAATCCATCGGAAGTCCTGCGGCGAGTGATCCCCTCCGTTCTCGCGATCGCGCTTGGTTTTCAAATCGTGCTGGCCAGTTTTTTTCTAAGCGTGCTGGGGCTGAAACGCAGGGGAGGCGGCGAGTGAAATGGCTCGATCGTGTGATCCGCGACTGGCGGATTCGCAGGGCGCTCCCGCACTTGGCCAAGGCCGACCGTGTGCTGGATGTCGGCTGCGGTGACGGGGAGCTTTGCCGCCGCTTGGCCAAGCGCGAGGTTGCCGGAGTCGGGATCGATCCCCGCTTGGCCAAGCTGCCCGATGTCGCCGGATTCGAATTCGTTACGGGCAACTTTCCTGATGCCCTGCCGGAGGGGGAGCCGTTTGATGCGATTACGATGTTGGCTGTGCTGGAGCATGTGCCGCCCGGACAAAAATCGGCCTGGGCAGAGGCGTGTCACGCCCGCTTGGTCGAGGGTGGGGTGGTCGTGCTCACGGTCCCATCTTCGCGTGTGGATGCCATCCTTACAATGTTGCGTTTTTTTCGGTTGGTCGACGGGATGGCATTGGAGGAGCATCACGGTTTTGACCCGAACGAAGTCGGGCCGCTGTTCGAGGCCGCCGGGTTTCAACCGGTCATCCGCAAATTATATCAAATCGGGTTGAATAATCTGTTTGTTTTCAGCAAAACCACCTAGCCGCTTGAATCCGAAAAACACAAAGCAACTGCCCGGGTGGCCCGAGTCGAAGCTGCGCTTATGGCTGCGGCTGGCTTGGGTGGTGGCGTACGCGCTGATGCTCGTGTCGATGCTCAACAACCTGCCGCGGCTCAACACCGACGCCATCGCGTACATGCGCGTGGCCGAGTATTGGTCGACGGGCAATTTCGACTTCGCGGTGAACGGCTATTGGGGGCCGCTGTTGAGCTGGCTGATGGTGCCGTTTTTGTGGCTGGGCGTGCAGCCGCTGTTGGCGGGCAAACTGGCGATGCTGATTTCCGGTGGAGTGTTTTTCCACGGCAGCCTGTTTTTGGTTCGCGCGTTGGGGCTTCGGTTAATCGACGAGTTGATCGTGGCTGTGGTGCTGGCGCTGACGATCCCCGGCTGGATGTCGGATCACGTGACACCGGACCTGCTGGTCGCCGGATTGATGGCGTTCGCGCTTGGCCAAGCGGTGTCGGCGGACTGGCTGACGAGCCGCCGTCGAGCGCTTGGCTCCGGCGCGACTTGGAGCTTGGCTTACTTGGCCAAGGCGGTGGCACTGCCGGTCGGCGCGGTGGTGAGCGTACTACTCGCGCTCTGCTGGCGGCTTGGCCAAGCGGAGAATCGGCAGGCGGCCTGGCGGCAGCTTGGCCAAGCGCTTGGTTTGTTCCTGTTGGTCGCGCTGCCGTGGATGGTTGTGTTGTCGCTCAAGTACGACAAGCCGACGTTTTCAACCTCCGGCGCGATCGCCCACGCGATCGTCGGCCCGGGCAACGACCGGCCGGCGCCGCATCCGTTTGGCAGCACGATTTACAAACCAGAGACCGGTCGCGTGACGGCGTGGGAGGATCCGAGCCGGATGGATTACGACTACTGGTCGCCATTCGAGAGCGGCGAAAATTTCTCGCATCAACTCTCGCTCATCGGCCGTAACGCCGGGACGGTGGTTCAGTTTCTAGCAGCCTTCGACGGGGTGGGAATGCTGCTCGGTTGGGTTGGGCTCGGTACGATGTTTTTTGTATTCGCGATGGTTGCCAAGCCGCCCCGCGCAAAAAACTGGTTGGCTGAGCAGTGGCGCTGGTCGGTTCTCCTGCTGGTTTGCCTCGGTGGCGTGTATCTGCCGGTGTACGTGCTGCCGGTGGATCAGCGTTATTTTTATTTGTTCCCGCCTCTGTTTTTTGTCCTTGCGCTTGGCCAAGCGGAGAAGGCTATGGCCAAGCGGGAGATCATCGCCTGCGCCTGTGCGTTGTTGTTTTTGGTTCCTCTGGCCCTGCGGACACCGGTGCAGCCAGATGCTGGCATTTACGCGCAGGACTTGGCCAAGCGGATGAAGAAAGCAGGCGCAGTGGGGCCGGTTGTTGGCTCGACGTTTTTTTCAGCTGAAGGCCATCGGGTTGGTTTGTACGTCGCCTGGCATCTCGGCCAGCCTTGGCATGGCGATGTTCGAAGCGGGCAACTTGAGGCGTACAAACAATCAGGCGCCAAGTACACGATTGCCATCCCGGGGTCGTCTCTGGCCGAAAAGTTAGCGGCCGACCTGGCATTCCGGGATGTAAGCGACAGCCTGGGAGGGAATTTGACGCTCCGGGTATTCGAGATTTTGCCCGGGCAGTTGTAGTGCATTTTCCTTTTACGCCGGGGTGCGGCCTTTTATCTTCCGGGCACCGTGAAAGTCGTTTTTCGAGTTATCGTTGCGTGTGCCGGTTTATTGTTGGTGTTGCCCGGGGGTGTGCGGGCTCAGTTGAGCGCCGAGCAAAAGGCGAAGCTGCCGCCGGCTGCCGACCACAAGGTCAGTTTTGCCAATGAGATTTATCCTCTGCTCGAGCAGAGTTGTACCAAGTGCCACGGCAAGGGCAAGGCCAAGGGCGGGTTCAGCCTCGAGACACGCGAGAAACTGTTGGCAGGCGGCGACACCGGGGAGTCGGTGGTGGTGGGCGACAGCGCCGGAAGTTATCTTGTCGAGTTGGTGTCCGGGATCGACCCCGACAATGTAATGCCGCAGAAGGGCTCGAAGTTTACTCCGGAACAGGTCGGTCTGATGCGTGCGTGGATCGATCAGGGACTGAAATGGGAGGAGGGTTCGAACTTCGCCAAGGGACCGGTGCTGAACTTGAAACCGAACCGGCCGAAGTTACCGGGACCTAAAGGGGGGCATCCGATCGATCGCCTGCTGAAGCCGTACTTCGCGAAGCACAGGGTCGGGACCGGGAAGGTGGTCTCTGATCGTATTTTTGCCCGGCGCGTTTATCTCGACACGATTGGCTTGCTGCCGCCGGTGGAGGAACTCGAGGCGTTCGTGGCCGACACGGACGCGGAGAAACGCAGGAAGCTGGTTCGGCGACTGCTCGCTGATCGCAAATCGTACGCCGAGCATTGGCTGGCTTTTTGGAACGACATCCTGCGCAACGACTACGCCGGCACCGGCTACATCGATGGCGGGCGAAAGCAAATCACCGGCTGGTTGTACGGTTCGCTTTTCAACAACAAGCCCTATGAAAAGTTCGTGTACGAGTTGGTCAATCCTACGGAGCACTCGCAGGGGTTCACCAAGGGCATCGTTTGGCGGGGCGTGGTGAACGCCAGCCAGAAACCGCAGATGCAGGCGGCCCAGCACATCTCGCAGATTTTCATGGGCGTGAATCTCAAGTGCGCCTCGTGCCACGACAGCTTCATCAACGACTGGTCGCTGGCCGATGCCTACGCGCTCGCGAGTGTGTACGCGGACAAGCCGCTTGAGATGGTCGAGTGCGACAAGCCGACCGGCAAGATTTCCGACGTGCGATTCATTCATCCCGAGTTGGGCAAGATTGATCCCAAGGCGGACAAGGCCACGCGCATCCGGCAACTGGCCGAGGCGGTGACCAGCCCGAATAACGGCCGGCTCAGTCGCACGATTGTGAACCGGCTCTGGGCGCGCTTCCTCGGGCGCGGTCTCGTGGAGCCGGTTGACGAGATGGAAAACGAATCGTGGAACACCGACCTGCTGGATTTGCTGGCGAGCGACCTAGTCGACAACGGCCATGACCTGAAGTTCACCATGGAACAGATCATGACCTCGCGTGCGTATCAACTGCCGGCGGTGAACGGCTCTGAGCAGTCGGAGAAGGAGTTCGTTTTTCGTGGACCGCTGGTGCGCCGCATGTCGGCGGAGCAGTTTGTCGACGCGATCGCCACGTTGACCGGCAACTGGAAAAAATCACCGGCCAAAAAGATCAAGTTCGACGGGGCTAATCTCGAGAAGAAAAAGGACACCGACGTACCGGAGGCCAACTGGATTTGGAGTAACGCTGATGCGGCAAAAAACGCCAAACCGGGGTCGGCTTATTTCCGGAAATCGTTCGATTTGCCCGGCAAACCCAAGACGGCCGACGTAATCGTCTCGGCCGACAACACGTTCGTCCTGCTCGTCAATCATCGCAACGGAATGGCCGGCAACAACTGGAAGGAACTGAAATTCCGCAACCTCGCCGATCGTTTCAAGGCCGGCCGCAATGTGGTCACCGTGATGGCGGCGAATTCCGGTGAGGACGCCAGCCCGGCCGGCTTGTGGCTGGGCATCCGTTTTCAATTTCAGGATGGCAGCACCAAGGATGTGATCTCGGACAAAACTTGGAAGGTCAACACGGAGGATATCAAGGACTGGAACAAGCCCGAGTACGACGACAGCAAATGGGCGACCGCCTCTGAGTTGGGCGGGCTTGACGTGGCGCCATGGCGCTTGGCCAAGGAACTGAAAGTGAACGGCTCAGACCTGGCGTTCGGCGGGAAGTTTCGCGAATCGTTGCAAAACAAAACCGCGCTGACCACGGCGCTTGGCCGGCCAAGCCGTGAGCAGGTCACCACCCAGCGTCCGTCGGTGGCCACCACGCTACAGGCATTGGCATTGACCAACGGCGAAGTGCTTTCGATGATCATCAAGGAAGGCGCGGCCGCCTTGGCCAACGGCGAGGAGAAACGGGAGCGCTTGGCCAAGCGCCTGTTCCACCTTGCGCTTGGCCGCGGACCGACCGAGGCCGAGGCTGGGATGCTCGACGGCCTGGCCGGTGGAGAAAACGCGAAAGAGTCGGTCGAAGACATCCTTTGGGCCGTGGCCATGTTGCCGGAGTTTCAACTCATCTACTGACCCAGCGCGATGCAGATTCAAGTGGGGATCATCTCGGTTTCCGACCGCGCAACTCAGGGGGTCTACGAGGATGCCGGTGGCCCGGCGCTCAACGAGGCCGCGACCGGTTACGGCTGGGAAGTGCTGGCCGAGGATGTCGTTCCGGATGAGATTCGCGACATTCAGCGCGCGCTGCGCACGCAGGTCAATAATGGCTGTCAACTGATCCTGACCACCGGCGGCACCGGTGTGGCGCCGCGTGATGTCACGCCCGAGGCGGTGCGCGAGATGGCGGTGCGCGAACTGCCGGGCTTCGGAGAAGTAATGCGGATTGAGTCGATGAAGATCACCCCCAACGCCATCCTGTCGCGCAACCTCGCCGCCGTGATCGACACAGCGCTCGTGATTTGCCTGCCCGGCAAACCGAAGGGCGCCGTCGAGTGCCTCGGCTTTGTCGAGGGCGCCATCCCCCACTGCATCAAGGTCCTGCAGGAAGTCCCGACGAGTTGTTAGCTTACTTCGGGATGCGGATGATGCGGCGGGCGTTTTCGCTGAAGAGTTTGTCCTGAATCTTCCGGTCGGGGATGAGGCGACGGATGATCTCGATAGTCCGCGCGCCTATGCAGCTTGGGCCGCGGCCGATAAGGTCGTTGCAGTCGCTCCCATAGATTAATTTTTCCTGGTGCCGCTTGATAAACTCGACCGCGTGGAACTCGTCTCGGATGAGCGCGTTCTGCCCAGAGCCTGCCGACATATCGCCAAACATGTTCGGATAGTCCCTCAGCAATCGATCACTGATCCCGGAGGGTGTCACCTTGCCCTTGGGATACATCACCTCCTGTTTGTGGTTCTTGTCGATGTTCCCCCACCAAGTTTGTGCGTGGCCGATGAAGTTTACCTTCGGGAATTTCTCGAGCACTTTGTGGAACCGCTCGATCCCGGTGTTGTAATTGCCGTGCTCGAAATGCATTAACACCGGCACATCGTATTCCTGCGCCAGTTCGGCGATGCGCTCGATGTGTTTTGAGTCACAATCGACCCGGAACTTTTGTTCACCGATCCCGACGGCCCCTTTTTTGAGGTGCGTCTCGATCGTCTCGATGCACTCCGGGTGATCCGCGATCTCGTTGGCGAAGTGAACGTAGTTTTTTGGATTCTTGACGACCACCCTGCGCACCGACTTGTTGCCCCCGCAGATCGCGCCAAGGCCAAACTTGCGGCCGGCCGGCAGCAGCACGGTCCACTTGATGCCAAGCGCCTTTTGGTGCCGGAGCAGCCGTTCATCGTTGCGGCCGCTGTAGTTCGTGTGCTGGTGCAGGTCGATGATTTCCTGCTTATCTTTCCGGCCAAGCGCTTGGCCGGGCAGGGCGGAGGCGGCGATCGCTGCGCCGGTTGCGGCCAGAAACTTCCGTCGGTTGGAGGGCGTGTTCATGAGAAAAACCAAGTGTGACGAGGCCGCCAGCGTACGTCCAGCTCTTGGCCAAGCGCAATCTTTTCTGCCGGGTTGTGAAACGCCCGGCCGGCCCGTATAATCCGCATGGCCAATAGGACAAACATGGACAAACTCCTGCTGATCGATGACGAAGACGACGTGCGCTACTCTTTCAAGCGCATCTTTGACTCACCCGGGCTGGAGCTGGAAACCGCGGCCAGCGGTGAGGAGGGGCTGGAAGTCATCAAGTCATTTCAGCCGGATCTCGTTCTGATGGATGTCCGGATGGGCGGCATCACCGGGCTGGAGACGTTGCGCCGTATCCGGCAGGACGACGCCAAGCTGCCGGTCATCATGATGACCGCGTTCGGCACCACCCAGACCGCGATCGAGGCGATGAAACTCGGTGCCTACGACTACCTGCTTAAGCCGTTCGACGTGCCACAGCTCAAGCAACTCGTTGCCGACGCCCTCAAGGCCGCGCGTGATATGAAGCAGGTCGTCGCCTGCGAGCCGCTGCTCGAGTCTGATGATTATGACATGGGCATCGTCGGCCGCAGCCAGCCGATGCAGGAGGTGTTCAAGATGATCGGCCAGTTGGCAGGCTCGGATGCCACGGCGTTGATCACCGGCGAGAGCGGTACCGGCAAGGAACTTGTCGCCCGTGCCATCTACCACAACAGTCAGCGCAACGATCAGCCGTACCTGCCGATCAACTGCGCCGCCATCCCGGAGAATCTGCTCGAGAGCGAATTATTCGGACACGAAAAGGGCGCCTTCACCGGTGCGACCTCGCAGCGTATTGGCAAATTCGAGCAGTGCGATCAAGGTACCCTGTTCCTCGACGAGATTGGCGACATGACGCTGGCCACCCAGGCCAAGATCCTGCGCGTCCTTCAAAACGGCACTATCGAGCGCGTCGGGGGCAACAAACCCATCAAAGTCGACGTCCGCATCATCGCCGCCACCAATAAGCGACTTGAGGAAGCCGTGGCCGCTAGGGAATTTCGGGAGGATTTGTTTTACCGGCTCAACGTTGTGCGGGTCAGCCTCCCGCCGTTGCGCGAACGGCCCGGCGATATCCCGCTATTGATCGACTACTTCCTCAAGACCATTGCCAACACCGAAGGCAGCAAGGCCAAGTCCATCCTCGAGGACGCTCAGGTGGCACTCGTCGATTACACTTGGCCGGGAAATGTGCGCGAACTCGAGAACGTCCTGCGGCGCACCATCGTCATGGCCAAGGGCGACGCCATCCGCACCGACGACCTGCCGTCGGACATACGAACAGGAGGGGCTGCTACACTCACTCCGCTCCAGACCCAAGCGCTTGGCCAAGCTAAGGCCGCCGTTGCGCCTACGGCCGCCAACGACATCAGCGCCGTGGCCGCTACTCTCTTTCAATGGGCTAAGTCTCAGCCTGACCTAGCCGTATTGCCTGCCGTCGAGCGCGAACTTGTGGCCCATGCCCTCCGTGAAACCAACGGCAATCAGGTGCAGGCCGCCAAGCTGCTGGGCATTACCCGTGCGACCCTCCGCAAGCGCATCGACAAATTCGGCATCAAACAAGCCGTTTCCGTCGAGTAACCAAGCACTTGGCCAATCCTAAAGAAAGGTAGGGACGGCTGTCCCAGTCCTAGGGCCGAGACACAGGGTTCACGTATTAAGACCTATCACAAAAAACCAAAGAGGCACCAATTGTAGGCTCGGCTCTCCATTGAACTGTAGCAGTAGCCCACTTAGCCTAGCGCGGACGAAAACACACCTTTATCTTAGCTTCTGTAGAGCAGTTTTATTTACAATTAAATATCTTATTAGCTCGAGGCTAAGCAGGTGGAAAATTCTTCAAAATTAGTGTATTGCTTAAAAAAAAACATCAAAAAATCGAAACCTGTGTTTGAACTCTCCATTTATCTGGGTATTTTTTC
>DKGH01000055.1:1437-3816 GCA_002453165.1 Verrucomicrobia bacterium UBA6775 | reverse complement strand
TCCAGCGTGAAGCCGGCGAGGTTGCCGCTCTTGAAATAGGCAAACAACAGTTTGCCGTCGGTGATCGCGGAGGGGTTGCTGCCGGAGCCGTTGCGGTGTTTGCCGGCGCGTTCGCTGCCGACCGTGGTTTGCCACCGCTTTTTGCCGTCCCAGCCGAACGCCATCAGCGTGTCGTTGCCGTCGCTCGGACTGGTGATGATGATCTGGTCCTTCCAGACGATTGGTGTCGAGCAGCCCTTGGCCGGCAGCACGGTTTTCCATTTTACGTTTTTCTCGTTGTCAAACGCCGCGACGTAACTGCCGGTAGAGGTTGATCCGTTTTCGTCTGCGCCGCGCCAGTTCGGCCAGTTCGCCTCCGCGCCCACAGTCAAAGCCGGGAATAACAACGCCAAGCCAGCCAAAAGACCGGCGATTTTTGAGTTTAGTTTGCTAGTCGTATTCATGATCAAAATTAATAGTTCGTGTTTGGTTCGGTGCCGGCGAGATACTGCACGCGGCGGTAGACTTCGCCCTTGTCGAATTTCAGTTTTACCTTCGACGGATCGTACTCATGGCCGATCTGGTCGCGCAGGAAGACGATAGTGTTGAAGGCGATCATCAGCGCCTGCTCAGTCTCGGCGGTGTTCACTACGCCGTAAAGTGTCGGCATGGGGTCGACTGCCTTGATGCTCCCGAGGAACTCGGCGGCGCGCACGCGCACCATCAGGTTTTTATCCTTCAACAGCGGCTCGGCGGCCTTGGCCAAGGGCTTGGCCTCGTCACCGAAGTTGGCGCAGACCTTGAGCGCCCAGTAGCGGCGGAGGACGCCCTTGGATTTCAGCGCTTGGCCAAGCGCAGCCTGCACCTCGCCGAAGGGCTGCAGGGCGAGGTCGGCCAGATCGGAGAGGCGGCTGACTTGCTTCGCATTTTTTCGCCCGAACGCCACGCCGTCCTCGAGGGCGGCTGTGACCATCCGGTTTTCGGGGTAAAAACTCAGGTCGTTGATTGACTTCATTTTGTCGCGCAACAGCCGGCGCATGTCGGCCAAGCGCTTGGCCTGAGCCGGGTTGGCGGCGAGGTTGTTGACCTCGTGCGGGTCGGTGGCGAGATTGAATAACTGCTCGACCGGTCGGCGCTCGAAGAACTGTCGCTGCACAGGGTTGAGCCGATCGACCCGATAAAGATCGCGCCAATTGTCATAGGCGAGCTGCCGGTAACGGTAGTTGTTTTGCAGGCCGTCGGCGTAGTAGGCCTGATAGTTGCGAATGTATTTCCAACTGCCCTTACGGTAGGTGCGCACCATGTCGAATTTTTCGTCGAACCGATCGGCATGGCCAAAGACCTCGTCGCGCGTGGCCAAGTCGACAGCCGTTGCGCCTTCGCCGAGGAACGCCCGACCGTCGAGTTCCTTGTGCGGCGCGATGCGGGCGAGGTTGAGCACCGTCGGCCCGAAGTCAATGAAGCTCACGAAGCCATCGGTGCGTGCGCCGCGCTTGTGGTCGACGAGGTGCTTGAAGTTTTCCGGGATGCGCACGACGAGCGGCACGTGCAGTCCGCTCTCGTAGGCGTAGCCCTTGCTGCGTGGCATCACACCGCCGTGGTCGCCAAAGTAAAAAACGAACGTGTTCTCCAGCAGGCCGTCCTCCTTGAGCTGGCTGACGATGCGCCCGACGTGGCCGTCGATGATGCCCATCCGGTCGTAGTACCTCGCCTTGGTGTAGCGCATGATCGGCGTGTCGGGGAAGTACGGCTGCAGCACGACGTCATCGGGCGATGTCTTGGTCGGTGTCTCCATTTGTTTCAGCGGAAAGTGCAGCCGGCTCTCGTGCGAGTCGGCGAACGATTGCATGTGGAAAAACGGCATGGCCTTGTTTGGCCGCTTGCGCCACGTGGCCTTGTTGGAGGACATGTCCCAAGCCTGCTTCATGTCGACCTTGAAGTTGTAGTCCGTCTTCGCGTTGTTGGTGGCGTAGTAACCGTGTTCGCGCAGCACCTGTGACCACGGCTTCACGCCGGGGGGTAGGGTGGCCAGCGCGGATTTGCGGTGGTACTGGAAGCCGACACGCGGCGCGTGCATCGCCGTGGCCAGCGTGGTGCGCGCGACCGAGCAGACCGGCGCGGCGGAGAAAGCGTGGTTGAACGTCAGTCCCTCGGCGGCCAAGCGCTCGATGTTGGGCGTGATCCCCAGCTTGTTGCCGTACAGGCGGAGGTAATGCACCGAGTTGTCCTCAGATAGGATAAAGACAAAATTGGGCCGCTTGGCCGGTTCGGCTGCCTTGGCCAAGCCGGGCAGCGATACAGCTGCTAGCAGACTGAAAATCAGTCGAGAAAAGCGCATCCGCACAGTCAAAGCCAAGCGCTTGGCCAATGACAACGCCAAAACGCCGGTTTTGGGTTGTC
>DKGH01000055.1:0-1034 GCA_002453165.1 Verrucomicrobia bacterium UBA6775 | reverse complement strand
AGGTTCAAAAAATGGCCTATTTTCCGAAGATAAAGAAAATCCGTTACGAAGGTCCGGACAGCAAAAATCCGCTGGCCTTTAAGTGGTACAACGAGGACGAAATCGTCGAGGGCAAGACCATGAAGGATCACCTCCGGTTCTCCGTCGTCTACTGGCACACCTTCCGCAACGCCCTCTCCGATCCGTTCGGCGTGGGCACCGCGCTACGCCCGTGGGACGACGGTACCGAGTCGGTCAAGAACGCCCAAAAGCGAGTTAAGGTCGCGTTCGAGTTCATGGAGAAGCTCGGCGCACCGTATTACGCCTTTCACGATCGCGACGTCGCGCCCGAGGGCAAAAGCCTCTCAGCCTCGAACAAGAATTTTGATGCCGTGGCCAAGGTGCTCAAGGCCGAGCAGGAACGCACTGGCATCAAGCTCCTCTGGGGCACGGCCTGCCTGTTCGCCAACCCGCGCTACATGCACGGTGCCGCCACAAGCTGCAACGCCGACGCATTCGCCTACGCCGCGGCACAGGTGAAAAAAGCCATTGAGGTCACGCACCAACTCGGCGGCGAAGGCTACACCTTCTGGGGTGGCCGTGAGGGTTACTCGACTCTATGGAACACCGACATCGGCCGTGAGCTGGACCACCTCGGCGCGTTCCTCCAGATGGCGGTCGATCACAAAAAGAAGATCGGCTTCAAGGGCCAGTTTTACATCGAGCCCAAGCCAAAGGAGCCGACCAAGCACCAGTACGACTCCGATGCTGCCGCCTGCTTGAATTTCCTGCGCCAGTATAACCTACTGGATCACTTCAAGCTCAATCTCGAGACCAACCACGCGACGCTGGCCGGTCACGAGATGCAGCACGAACTGGAGGTTGCCGTGGCCGCCGGCGCGCTGGGTTCCATTGACGCCAACACTGGCGACCCGATGCTTGGCTGGGACACCGACCAGTTTCCGACCAGCATTTACCTTACCACCGAGTGCATGCTGCCGATCCTCAAGATGGGTGGATTCAGCACCGGCGGCGTGAACTTCGATGCCAAGGTG
>DKGH01000093.1 GCA_002453165.1 Verrucomicrobia bacterium UBA6775 | reverse complement strand
CTTGTAATAAACCCAACCAACCTGCTCATGCATGTAGTAGGCTAACTGTTCGAATCCGCTGCCGTGTGGGACAGGATAAAGTATCCACATGTTTTCCAATGCACTAGTTCCCTGCAAATCCGCTCCCACTGGGACAACTTCCAAACCGACCTGCTCGAATAGGGCCTTGGATCGCCGCATGTGCCAGGCAGATGTCACCAGCGCGATTTTTTTCCAGCCGTGCTTTTCCGCCAGAGCCTTCGTGTTTATCGCCTCATCCCGCGTATGGCGGTTCACGCCCAAGTCGTAAATCGGCTCGTCGAATGGTTTCCATGTCTCCAGCCAGTTTTTTAGCAGCACCCCTTCGCTTATCTGTTTCCCGTTTTCCCAATATCCGCCACCGCCGGTAACAAGCGCATCGCCCTTCCCCAGTCGAACCAGTTCTGCGGCGGTCAAAATCCGATCTGCCGCGTCGTGCAGTTCGATTTCAAATGTCCCGGTTGAAACGTGGCTGTGGCCACCCCCGAGTACGACTACTGCATCGCATTTTGGGATAGCCGTCAAATCCTCCACGACATAGGGCCTCTCCAGAGTGGAGAGCAGAAAAGCCGGCAGTTTCGTTCCACCGACGATGCTGATCCCCAGCGCCAAGCCGCCGGTGAACAGCGCCTGACGTTTGTCTTTTCTTCGGATGGCCTGGTAGCAGGCGACCAACAAAACGGCCCAAATAAAACCGATCGGCTCGAACAACCGGCCAACCGTCTTGGACAGAAAATACATCATGCGGCCGGGATGCTTGGTTGAAACTGGACCGTTGCCCAGCAAAAACGGTGGATTGAAATTTTGAAGCCAAGCGAGCAACCTCCGTGCGAATGAAGGCAGGAAATTTCAACACCATCTTTTGCGCCTGGCTCGCCAGCCTCTCGCTTGGCCAAGCGGCGACCCAACTGCCGCTGACAATCGAGACTCTGGCGGGCAAGGCGGATGCAGTAGTGCACGGCAAGGTCAAAGGCATGACCTGCAAACGCGATGCCACGGGCCGAATCTTCACCGAAGTTCAATTGAAACTGACCGAGACGCTGAAGGGCAAACCAAGCGGTGAGGTGTTTCGACTGGTCCACGGCGGAGGCATCCTTGGTAGGAAACGATCGCGCTCGGTGGCAGATCCAAAATTCAAGATAGGTGAAGAGGTGGTCGTTTTTGTGGTGTTCAACAGTCGGGGCGAGGCGATTCCGGTGGGCATGAACCAGGGCCGATTTGAAGTGTTCCGCCCAGTCGCATCCAGCGAGGCGATGGTGCGCAATCCATTTCACGGCTTGGCCAAGCGGAACGATGGAAGGGCGGTGTTCAAGCGGGCGCTTGGCCAAGCGCAGCCACTGACTCTCTCAGAACTTAAGCGCCGAATACGGAGGGCGGCCAAGTGAAACGATTGCTGGCACCTCTGCTCGCGCTTGGCTTGGCCAAGACCGCGATGGCGTTCGTGCTTTTCAAAAACGAGAACGGCGAGCCACTGCGTTGGCGTCTGGATGAACCCGATCCGTTGGTGCATCCGAACGTGGTCAACCGGGAGACTCGCGCCATACGCATCCACCTGGCCAAGGACGGTTGGTCGGACGACAACGCAGAATCGGAGCTAAACTCCATCCGCTCCGCCGCTGCTCAGTGGCAGGCGGTGCCGGGAACCATCCTGAAATTCGAGGAGGGTGAATTGCTTGAGCCGGGCGTGGACATCAACGGCGAGGACAATCAGAATGTGATTTTCTGGGTGAAGGAAGCGGCACCGGGAGGGGCTGTGTTGGTCAACAACGAACGCACGGAAATCAGCGGAGCGCTGGCTGTCACGTTTCCGACTTATTTTGACGACCACACCATCGTCGAGGCGGACATGGTGTTCAATGGCGTGAACCATCGTTGGTTCACTGACTACTCCAACACGTTTTCGAAGGATAATTTCGTCGAGGCAGTGGCGCTGCATGAGTTCGGGCATTTCATCGGACTGCAACATTCGCCACTCGGTGCCGCAACCATGTTTTCGAGAACCGCAGCTGGGGTGAGCGTCTCGGCTGGATTGACGCTGGACGAAGTCGCCGCAGCCCAGTCGCTCTACGGGAGGGACTCGGAGTCAGATTCATTCGGTGCAATTTCAGGCAAAGTAACCATGAGCGGAAAAGGCGTGTTTGGAGCTGTCGTCATCGCGGAGGATGAACACGGCAACATCGTGCAGTCGACCGTGACTGAACTGAGTGGTAACTATGACATTGCCCCGGTACCGACCGGAAAATATCGGATGCGAGTCTCCCCGCTGCACTCGCCAGATGCAAATCAGCCATTGGTGCGCGATGTCGATATTTCAATCGAACATCAAGGCGCGGAAGTGAATTTTCGCCCGTCGGATGCAACCGATATCACCGTGACCGCTGACAACACAACGGACGCGGATTTTTCGGTTCGTGAGGGCAGTCCGGCTTTTTACATCAATGCAGTCCGGCCGGTCACGACCAAGGAAAACGTGTTTGAGTTGGCGTTCGAACCGTTTGCCATCGAACGAACCGGAGCGAAGCAGTTGATCGGCGTTTACTCTCCCAGCCTTCCGACAAACTCTGCCAAGTTACGTATGACCGGGGACGATCTCACCTACGGAAAAACAACCTACGATCAGGGTGTGTTCGTCGGGTTCAACCTGATCACGGTTGAAATAACTGTCGCGAAAAATGCCAAGCCGGGCGTACGTAGCCTGTTCGTGGAAAAAGGGAATGATCGAAGCTATCTAAACGGCTTCGTGGAGATTACCTCCGGGACGAATGATTACGATTTCGACGGTGTCGACGATGCCTGGCAGCGGGAGCATTTCCCGGTATTCGCGTCGGCAGCATCCCGCGCGGAGGGCGACCCCGATGGTGACGGATACAAAAACAGTGAAGAACATGCGGCCGGCAATGATCCAAATGATGAGAATTCGTTTCCACAACTGGAGATCAACAGCATCACATTGAACGAAAACGGTACGACCATCCAGTGGGACAGCCTCCCCGGAAAACGCTACCAAGTCTGGAGTAAAAAAGATGTCGCCAAGGCAACATGGAAAAAAGTTGGTGAACCGCAAACTGCACGCCGGGCTTTCACTTTTTTCACCGATCCAGACGAACGGGAGGAAATCCAATTCTACCGGGTACAGGCCTTGCCATGATTTTAATTAACATCGATGGACAGGATGAGCAGGATTTTGAAACACCTGAATTCCATTCATGTTAATTGAAAAACCGTTTCAGGTATCGACCGGTGTGGGAGCGCTTGGTTTTGGTGATTGTTCCGGGTGGGCCTTGAGCGATGATTTCGCCTCCGCCCTCGCCCCCTTCCGGGCCGAGATCGATCACCCAATCCGCGGCGGCGATCAGGTCGAGATTGTGTTCGATGACCAACACCGTGTGGCCGGCATCGACCAGCCGCTGGATGACTCCGATCAACCGCCGCACGTCCGCCATGTGCAACCCGATCGTCGGTTCCTCGAGAATGAACAGGTTTTTTTTCGTCTCAGCCTTAAGGCGCGAACTGTCGCTCAAGCCGCTCAACAGGTGCGTCACCAGCCTGACACGCTGGGCCTCGCCACCGCTGAGCGTCGGGCTGGTCTGCCCCAGTCTGAGATAGCCCAAGCCGGTGTCGCGCAAAGCCTTTAGCGCGCGGTGGATTTTCGGGATCGCCCCGAAAAACTCGGCCGCCTCGTCAACGCTCAACTCCAGAACATCGGCGATCGTTTTGCCGTTGTACAGAATATCCAACACCTCCGGGCTGAACCGGTTGCCCTGACAGGTGTCACACGTCATGAAGGCGGGTGGCAGAAAATTCATCTCCAACTTCACCGTGCCGGATCCCTTGCACTCCGGGCAGCGCCCCTGCGCGCTGTTGAATGAAAACCGGGCCGGGCTGAATCCTCTCATTCGCGCCTCCGGCACCTGTGCAAATAGCTGCCGGATCGTGTCAAAAAAACCGAC
>DKGH01000040.1 GCA_002453165.1 Verrucomicrobia bacterium UBA6775 | reverse complement strand
CGTGTTTGGTGTCGTTTTTCCTCCAATCGATCCTGTAACACGCTGATCCGTTTCACGTGCCGGGAGATTTCGGCCTGCTCGGCTTCGTTGGACTCAAAGTCAATTTCCGCCTCCATTGAAATTCGCTCGAGATCCAGTTGGTGAACGCGCTTGGTGAGTTCCGCGAATTTTTCAAGCAACACATCCAACTCGATGTTGATGAGCTTTTTCTCGGTGCTCATTGCGATGTGTTCGTGATGGTGCTCAGCCGAGACAGGCTGGGTGAGGGCCAGGCCTACAGTCGTCATGGCCGCGATAAGGAGGGTGCGTGTTGTTATCATTTCAAAAATCCGAGGGCGAATCTACACCTGATGTCGCCGGTGCGCAACGGAAGCGAATCGTTCCCGGGGAATGTCAGGCTTTGCCGGAAAAGCCAAGCTTGGCCCTGTTTTTCCAAAGATGGCGGGGCTTGAAGATGCCCGGTGGCGTGATGATGCCCGTGATCAACTCTGGTGGCGTGACGTCGAAGGCCGGGTTGCGTGCGGTGCTGCCGGGGTTGCCCACGCGCACGGACTGCCTCCGGCCCCCTTCGGTGATGCCCCAAGCGCGAAGCACTTCGTCCTCGTCGCGTTCCTCGATTGGGATGTCCAGTCCGGACTCGAGTTCCCAGTCGATCGTCGAGAGCGGGATGGCGACGTAAAACGGGATGGCGTGGCGCTTGGCCAGAACCGCCTTGGTGTAGGTGCCGATCTTGTTGGCGACCTCGCCGGTGCGGCCAAGCGTGCGGTCACTGCCGACGATGACGAGGTCGATCTCGCCGCGCTGCATCAGGTGCCCGGCGGCATTGTCGGCGATGATGTCGTGCGGGATGCCCTGCTGCGCCAACTCCCACGCGGTGAGGATGGCCCCCTGTGAGCGGGGACGGGTCTCGTCGCAAAACACGTGCAGTGATTTGCCCTTGGCCTGAGCGGCGTAAATCGGCGCGGTGGCGGAACCGTGATCGACGAACGCCAGCCAGCCGGCGTTGCAATGGGTCAGCACGCGCGCGCCGTCGTGAATCAACGGCTCGCCCACTTGGCCAAGCGCCTGGCAATGGGCGGCATCGTCGTCAGCAAATTGTTCGGCCATGGCCAAGGCCCGCTCCTGCCGCTCGGCCACTGTCACGCCGGTTATGTTTGCCAGCATCCAGCGCATGGCGTTGACCGGGTCAACGGCGGTGGGCCGGGCCTCGGCCAGTGTTCGGTAAACCTTGGCCAAGTGCTTCTCGAAACCCTTCAACCCTCGACCACGAAACGCCCAGGCGCCCTGTGTCAGGCCGTAGGCGGCGGTGGCACCGATCGCGCCCGCACCGCGCACGACCATGTCGGTGATGGCACGCGCCGTTTCGACATAGTCGATGGTGGAGACGATTTTGAACTGATGGGGAAGCAGGCGTTGCTCGATCAGCTCCACCCGGTTTCGGGCCTTGTCAAACCACACCGTACGGTAATGTTTCGACTTCCCGTTATGGGTGACATTCATCGGGAATCGCCCGGTTTCAGGTGGTGTGTTTTTTCTTCAACTGATGGCGGATCGACTGGTAGCGGGGATCGGTTCGCACCTTGTTCAGGTCCGGGTCGGTGTCCATCCACTTGGAGTCTTCGTAGCCGAGGTGCACCGCCTTGTTGAGCGCGGTGATGGACTCGTCGATGCGATCGGTGAGCGAATAGCTGCAGGCGAGGTTGTAAAAAACCATCGAGTCGTCCGGGAGCAGTTTTGAGAGGTGCTCGTCGATCTTTAATCCGTCGTTGAAGCAGCCGCGCTTGGTGTAGTTGTCGCCCAGCAGTTGCAGCGCCTCGATGTAGGCTGGGTCGCGCTTGACGAGTCCCGATAGAAAGTCGATTTCGATATCGAGTTCGCGCTTTTCCTTGGCTGAAAGGGGTTGTCTGTCGGATGACAATTCCGGCATGGGCCGCAACAACTGTCGGCCGCCTTCATTCCCGAGTCAAGATGTCACCGGCTGAAAACTGGCGCCCTGAGTCATTTTTTCTTTCGGTGCAACTCCTTGTGGGTTGGAAAATCCCGGTTGTACCGCTTGAGCAGCGCCTTCTCGTCGTTTTTGACGATGTAAATCTTGCCCCGAATCTCAAGTCGTTCGCCCGGCTTGAGGCCGCCCAGCCGAAAATCACTGTGCAGACAGCGGATCACGCCCTGAAACAATTCCTGATACGGCTCGAATGCGGTGGCAAAAATCATCGAGCCGTCCGCGCTGTAGCAGCCGATCAAACCGTTGCTGGTCACGGCAGGGTGTAGTGGCCGCGGATTGACGTCCGCCCTTGGCACGCCCGGTCCGGCCCAGACCTGCCCGGGGATGTAGCGTGCCTCGGTGGCCCAGCCCTGCGTCGGCATCATCGCGCGTTTGCCATCGAGATAGATGAAGCTCTTTTTGACGTAGGCGTACTTGTCCGGCGTGGTGTCCGCACCTGTGCCGGTGAATTTCCCCACCCGGATGCACGGCTGTGCCCAGTGCGCCTCTGAGCGTTTGTTGGTTGGGTTGTGGGCGGTGAGCCGAAAGTCGACCTCGTCATGGGTGGCGGTGATGACGTGTTCCACCGCCACCCCGTCGCTGACCACGCAGTGCAGTTTTAACTGGGAGCCATCGGCGCTGCGGTAAATCATGCGCGTCTTGTGGCCCACCACCGTGTGTTTGCTCCAGTCAGTCGTCTGCGAGTTGGCCCGGCAATATGCCTCGAGATAGTGGATTTTCATCTCACCGCCGGGCAGATGATCCCCACTGATCGTCAGGTAATTCTTGGCCCAGTGCAGCTTGAGTTTGGCCGGTTCGGCCACTTGGCCAAGCGCAGTCCCGAGCGTGAATAGAAGGAGAGCAGAAATTGGTTTCATGATCGGTTCCGCAAAGGGTCGGCCCTTCGCTTGGCCAAGTCAACGGCAATGCGTCTTGCGCTTGGCCAAGCGACGGCAAATACTCCCGCGCCATGGGAGAACCGATCCATGTCCCCCTGCTGGACCTCAACCAGCAAAACCAGCCACTCGCCGCGGAGTTGAAGGACACCTTTGCGCGGGTGCTCGACTCGTCTCAATTTATCCTTGGTCCGGAGGTGACGGAGTTCGAGCGGCAGGTTGCTGCGGGCGTTGGAGCCACGCACGCGATCGGCGTCAGCTCCGGCACCGATGCGCTGCTGCTCTCGCTGATGGCGCTCGGTATTGGTCCTGGCGACGAGGTGCTCTGTCCGTCGTTCACGTTTTTCGCCACGGCCGGTTCTGTCTCACGAACCGGCGCGATCCCGGTGTTCATCGATTCGCTGGACGACGATTTCAACCTCGACCTCGAGAACGCCGCGAGGCGTGTTACCGACAAAACCAAGGCGATCATCCCGGTGCACCTGTTCGGGCAGGCGGCCGACATGGACGCCGTGCAACGCCTGGCCAGTGCGCATGACCTGATGGTGCTCGAGGACGCCGCCCAGTCGATGGGCACGCAGTTCGGTGAAAAAAAAGCCGGCACGATGGGCGACCTCTGTGCGTTCAGTTTTTTTCCGTCCAAGAACCTCGGCGGCTTCGGCGACGGTGGCATGATAACCACCAACGACGATGCCCTCGCTGAGCGTGTGCGAATCCTGCGTGTTCACGGAGGGGCACCGAAATATTATCACAAAGCGATTGGTGGCAACTTTCGCCTCGATCCGCTGCAGGCGGCACTGCTCCGCGCCAAGCTCGGCCACCTGCCAGTCTACATCGCCAAGCGTCGTGCCAACGCGGCAACGTATCTTGAGCGCTTGTCGGAGAGCACTCCTGTTCGGGAAGGGCGTCTGCTACTGCCCTCGGAGATGTCGGGCCGGACGCACACGTGGAACCAGTTCACCATTCGCGTGACCAACGGAAAACGGGACGCTCTCATGGAACACTTGGCCGCGAATCAGATTGGCTCGGCAATCTACTACCCGGTGCCGTTGCACCGGCAGGAATGTTTTTCAAACTTGGCCGGCGTTGAGGCGAGATTGCCGATTTGCGAAAAGATGGCGGATGAGGTGTTGAGCATTCCGATCTATCCGGAGCTGTCCACCGAGCAAATCGACCACGTCATCAACACGATCGCCAACGCCCCGATTTGATTCCGGACTCGCGGGCTCGTCCCTCCATTTTAGGCCGGGCTTTGGAGGGACAAGCCCGCGAGTCCGCTGGTTTCCCAAGCTCAAAGTGCCTTGCCGGAGAGGGCGCCGGCTGACTTGAGGAGTTGGGTGATTTCCGTTCGTTTGTTGGCGGTGGCGTAGTCGAGTGGCGTGTATCCGGACTTGTTCTTCAGGTTGACGTTCGCATTACTGTTGAGAAGCAGCTTCACGGCTTCGGGTCGGTCCCGCAACACGGCCTGATGCAGCGGGGTGGCGTCGCTCTCGCTCCGGGCATCGACCGTTGCACCGCGGGCGATCAACATTTCCATTGTGTTGACCTTGCCGGCGCCGGCGGCCCAGTGCAATGGGGTGCTGCGGTGGAGTGAATCCACGGCGTCGACTTTCACGCCCCGTTGGAGGAAAGACTGGACAGCAACGGCCTTGCCCTTGGCCGCGGCCATGTGAATGGAGACCTGCCAGCCTTCGCGGCCGCCCTTGTCGCGGATCATTGTTGCTGCGTTGTCTCGTTTGTAACCTATAGCAAGGTCGAGCGGAGTTCCGGTTTGGCTGATTGAGTTTATAGGCACGCGGCGCTTTATTAGCATGGCTATTACATTAGTACTGCCTTTTGAAGCCGCAGAGTGAAGCGGCGTCCAGCCTCCGTCTGTTCGACTAATTATTCTAGCGCCCTTATTAAGTAAGAGTTTTGCCGCCTCGAGTTGATCCGCTTCGGCGGCCCAGTGCAAAGGTGTTGCCTGATGCTTACTTTCGCGAAAATGAACATTAGCGCGGTTGCTAAGCCAGCTTTTAAGCGCATCCATATCGCCGTGTAGAGCGGCGAGATGAACCGAAAGAGTGGCTCCTTTTTTTGCACCGAGCGAATTGAGTAACGCCTCAGTGGTGGTCTTCTTGTGAATTCGGGCGAAGTCTAGGGGTGTGCCGTCGGTGCACATCGGGCTGAGATCATTGCCCAGTTCGTGAAACAGCCGGACGATAGCGTCTTGTCCATTGACGGCGGATGAGTGGAGTGGAGTCCATCCGTTCGGCGCCGAGGATTTAGGATTCGCACCATGGGCCAGCAGCAGCTTTGCCGCTTCCACGCTGCCGTGCGCACAGGCTAGATGGAGCGCGTCGATTTTTTCCTTCGCGGTCTTGGCATGGATGTCTGCCTTGTAGGTCAGCAGCGTTTCGAGGTTTTCTGCCTTGCCGTTTATGGCCGCCACGTGCAGCGCCGTTTGGCCAAGGTTGTCCAACGCATCCGCCGCTTGGCCAAGCTGGAGTTGCTTGAGCAGGGCCGCGTTGTCATCGGAGGCGGCCAGTTCGTGCAGGGTGCGTGTTTCCACCTTTGGCGGTGTTGCCGGCTTGGCTACTGGAGGAGGTTTGGGCTCCGGCTTCTTCGAGCCGCAGCCGGCTTGTCCAAGCGCAATGGCGGCGGCAAAGGCGGCCAGAAGTGTTCGGGAAAAGTTGGCTGGGTTATGTTGCATCGCCGGGTACGTTGCCGGGCAGGATTCAAGCCCCGTCATCCTTCTGGCGCAACGAAAAATCGGCGCAATCACGGAAAAGCGACGATCCGAAAAAAACAGGCCGGGCGGTTGCTGTCGATCTTGATGCGAAAGGTTTGATCCGCTTGGCCAAGCGCAGCGGGCAGTTCCTGTGCGAGTGTCCAGTCTGTGAGATTTGCGGACACCTCCACTCTGTGGGCTTTTGTCCCTAACTGCTCGTACACAATCTGCATTGCTCCGTCGTCTGATTGCTCAACGGAGGTAATCCGAAACTGGCTGCGTTCGGCGAATTGCGGCCGGAGCGCTGTGTCTGTTTTTAATGTGAACAGCCGATCCGGGCCCGGAGCGTTGTCGTTTTTCCAGCCTGCGATCTCCCAGCCGTCATGCGGTTGTATGGTGAGTTGCATTGGCTGGCCGGTAAACAGGCGCGCCGACCACACACCGCCGGTTTTTTTTATCGGCACCCCCTCAATCTCGGCAGAGTGGATTCGTGAATCCGGATCGGCGAGGGTCAATATCGCAGGTTTATCGAGCAGGAATGCTTTGCGTAAATGACTCCATACATGTTCGTGCCGGCTGGAGGCGAAGTCGCGCAGCTTGCGCACCTGTTCGTGCCAGTCGTAAATGTCCCACAACGGCAGCGACCAATTCCCTTCCTTTTCGCCCTGTGCGATGGCATCGACGTCCTTCCGCCAGCGAAGGATGTGCCGTGTCATCTCCGGCTCGAGTGCAGTTTGCTTGGCCTGCACCGCGTGGAGGATGCGTTCTGCGCTGAGGTTGCCCTGCATGTGCATGGCAAAGCGATGAATGAACCGCTGTCGATAACGCGGGTGGGTGAGCAGCTTTTGCAGCACACGGATAAAGTCCGGCGAGTGACCGGGTAAATGCAGGACACTGCGGTGCAGAGTGTTGAAAGAGGCATTGTGACCGGCTGTGCCTAGGATGCCGTCGAGGTCATAAGGAATCCAGCGCCACCGCCCATCCGCAGTGCGCGGCCGCCATTGACGAACGTTGTTACGTGGCCAGTCGGTATTGTCGAGGAATACCTCAAGAATGATGTAGTCCATCAGGTTGTCGATATCGACCATGGCCTCGAGCCGGGCGATGCGTTCCTCAGACTCAAGTGTTTTCCATAAATTGACGATCTCGTTGACTTGTTGCCAGTGTTTCATGTCGCCGGATTTAACTGTGTGTTGCAGTAGGTCGATCTCCGATTCGTGATATCCGGTGTGCGATGATAGATAGTGGCTGTCGATTCTCTCTCGCAAATTGTGGATGCCCCAGAATTGACCGTTGAGATAAACGACTGTCGGGCGCCAGGCCTGAAACTCAAATCCCATCCGGGCGGTCAAATCTTGGCCCACTGCATCCCGTATGAACGCCGTCTTCCAGCCGTTGCCGGCGTTTCGAAGGATGAGGCGCCGAAACTTGCTTAATTTGAGATCGGGAAAAAACCGATGATGGAAGGTCGCCTCGCCGTAGCGCGGCCGGGCGTAGAGTCGGAGCGATTTCTGGTAGTAATGCCGCGTCCAGCCACCGTGGATACGCAGCCCGATTTTGCGCCCGAGACCCAGCGATTCGCCGGGCTCGAACCACTCAAAATAGGCCGGCCGTTCCCACTCGCGCTTGAAGTTGTACACTGGTTCTGGCGTGCCGTTGAGGTAGTCCCGGCCCTCGGTGTAGATGCCCCGGTCGTGGTCGAACAGGTTGTCGGGATCGGTCGAGATCGACGCGATGGGAAACGCGGTTTTTTCGCCGACGAAATAACTGCCGGTCACGATTGGCCCCGGTAGGAAGCCATCGCGAAACGCCCGTGCCCGCACCACGGTTGGCTTGGTTAGGCGGATTGGTCCGGCGTAAAGCGTTGCCCCGGCATCGGGCTCGGAGCCGTCGAGAGTGAAGCGCAGCGTGCTGTTTTTGTCGGGCGCCTCGAGTGCCAGGTCGAGCGCCTCCGCGTATCGGCCGGTCGGCTTGGCTAAGCGCGGAGCCTCGAGCCATCCGAATGCGTGCGGCGTGGTGTTGGCCAGACCGGGAGTGGGATCGGCGAAATGAAAGTTGCCGTGGATGCCCGGGGCTTGGCCAAGCGACGAGTCGGGAGGGCAGGGCGGCACCCAGACCACCGAGGCGGCTTGGCCAAGCGGCTGTGTCAGCCAAATAGTCTCCCCGCTACTGACCTTGAAATTCGTGTGCCAATGGATTGCCGGCAATTCCCACTTGGCATTCAGCCAGGCCTCGACAGTTGCGATCTCTGCTGAGTCCAGTTCACGGTTGAATGCCAGTAGTTCGCCGATGTTG
This sequence comes from Verrucomicrobia bacterium UBA6775, assembly GCA_002453165.1. Lineage (GTDB taxonomy): Bacteria > Verrucomicrobiota > Verrucomicrobiia > Limisphaerales > UBA1096 > UBA1096. The sequence goes on along the minus strand of DKGH01000040.1, from coordinate 13,565 downwards.
CCGTGCCAGTTTCGATCGGGCACCAGCCGGTCGGAACCGATCAGGCTGAGCGGCATTGGGGTTGGCGATGTGCTGGTGAGTTGAAACAGGTTCTCCGGCAGGCGCGTCACGACAGGGTCGATCGTCCGTCCGTCTAGTCGTACTACGGTGTCCTCCCCGGCGAAGTGGCCCTTGGGGTAGTAAACCAGCCGGTCGCCGCCGCGGTTGAAGTGGCTGAATTTAAAGTCGCCCACCAGAGCGTTATGCGACTTGGTGGCGTGGCCTGCCTCGCGGGCCACGGCGAAAACTGTTTGTATAGCCATCCGCCGCCGCGTCACGAGTACATCGTCGAGTCCGTCGAAGCGGAGAAACGGCCGGCCGCTGAGCGGATCGATCACACGGACTGGCCGGCCGGCGATATTTGTCTGACTGGCGGTGTCGCCGGTCAAAGGCCCGTGCTGATCCGCGAGCCCCCACTTGTCGACGAGGTATTGCTCGATGCCGATTCGGGTGGTCTCGTCGAGTGCGCGGTCAAACAGCAGCACCTCGGCAATGCGTCCGTGCCAACTGCGTCCCGGCAGAAATCGATCCGAGCCAAGGTTCGAGGCTACGCCCGGCTTGTTGCTGATGCTGGTCACAAGGCCCAGCCGTCCGATGGGCAATGGCGTGTGGAATGGATCAACCTCGGCTCCATCGATCCAAGCTCGGCCCTCGCGGCCAACGGAATACCGGGAGTCGTGAAACATCGAGCCGTTCATCGCGCGGGCAAAATGGTATTTCTCGAAATCGCCGAGCAGCAGCCGATAGCCGAGCGATGATTTTTTGTGCTCGGCTATCACCCAAAAAACGCTTCGGATATTTTCGAGCCGTTCGAACTGCAGGTGATCATCCTTTCCGTCTAACACAATCAGTGGCGGACCGCTGGGTAGCTCGAAAACGTTGGGCCGTGAGAGAAAACGCGACTGTTCCGCGTGCCGGGAGTCGTCGCTTTTGTCGAGCCACCGCGTTAGGCGGCCTTTTTCAATTTGCAGCAATTTTTTGTCGGAGGAATCCAGCCAAAACCTTAGACCGGCCACGGAGCCGGGGTTGATCGGTTGGTGCTTGGCTGGGGCGAGTTTTGGCGGCTGTTCCGTTTTGGATGTCCACCGTCTAACGGCGCCTGTGTTATCCATGACCAACGAACTTTCGTCGCTTGCGTCGAGCCAGAGCGACAGCCCGGGGATAGTCAATGGCAGGCCTGACTCAATCGTTTTTGGCCGGAGCCGGGTCGACCGCCGATCCTTTCCCGAAGCAAACACCAGCGTGCGCTCTCCCGGCCCGAGCACGTGTTCCGGGAAGCGCCACTTGAATGGATTTACGGATTCGTCCGATAGCCCGTAATTAAGCAGATTAACATCTTTATCGGTTGGGTTGTATATCTCAATCCAGTCGGAAAAATCCCCGTCTTCATCGGTAAGCGTTGAACGGTTGACTGGCATGATTTCACTGATTGATAAATCTTCAGTTCGAGCAAACACGGACCAGAATAGCGTGATGATGATTCCAAAGTTCGGGATCATTCGGTAAAATGATCGTTGGTTATCTAATTTAATCAATCTGTTCAACAAGGAAGAATTTTATCTTGTTATTCAAATTATATTTGAACTGCGTTTTTGGGCCATGAGGAGCAACCAGAATAGCCTCTTGATGCCAAGGACCTTTGGACAATTTTTGTTTAGATAGTATGCGGAATATTTGGCCGATCTTTGATTCCCACATAATTTGAAATTGTTCTTGGGATATTTTAAAATCTAAAATTATTGTATTTTTTTTGAGCTTAGTGTTTTCAGGAATAATCTCTTCGTGGCCATAGGGTTGGGGGCCATATACAAAGTGATCGATCCATTTTCCAGCCGGATTTTTCAGAGCCAACTCACCTTGGCTTGACGCTAGTTTAAAGCCAAGCTGGTTGCTCTTTATGATGAGTTGCTCACTGCCATCGATGAAGTATAGGGAAGGGAAAGTAAACGCGTTGGGTTGGCCAATTGGCTTATTAGTGATTCCCAAGCCCTCCAGGTTAACAGGTCGCTTCCCACTGTTTTTTATGATTATTTGGTCATTTTCACCGACCAGCGGATTGGTAGACCAGCCGGCAAGTCGAATATCTTGAAATTGACCAAGAGGTGCTATCTGGTTTTCCTTTCCAAGGGTTGGATAGGTAAGTGTCCATTTTCCATCGCGGCCAAAACGTCCAATGGATAATCCTTCGATCTGCTTACCAAACACAACTGAGTCGATCAAACTCCCTTCTGCATCATAAAACCAAAGGCCCTCTCCGTTTTTATCCAGTCGGAAGTCCATACCTCCTTCATTAGTGCTTTTAATAACAAGAAAACTGTCGGATTCAATCGAAGTGTTTTCGGGAAACACGAATTTTCGTGGCTTGGCAGGATTGTCTGAAAGACTGAATCCACCAAGCTGGGTAGCATTGGCGCTGCTATTTAGTAACTCGACCTGATCAAGGCTGTCGCCATTTGGCCAAGCAAGCAATTCGTTGATCTGAATTCGACTAAGTTTTGGATTTACACGCCATCTTTTTGAGTGGGTAGCATTGGATAAATATTGCCATCGACCGGCGGCGTTTCTGCCGATGACTTGTACGCAATATTCTCCAGGTGCAAGCCCAGTCATACTGATAGGTTCGCTGACCGGATAATCGTCGCTAAGGGCTCCGTTGTTGATACGGTATCGGTAATGGGTAATGCCTGGACCACCGATTACCAACAATGCACTTGACGCGCGGGTTAAAGCAGCCGGCTCTCCGGAAATAGAGGCTCCTCCAGGGACTTTTGCCCCCATATCAAGTCCATTAGGGCCGTTGCCGATCGCTGGTGAACCGTGGCTTAACGAAACATCCCCTGGCGGATAATTTAGTAGTGGATTTGCTTCGATGTTACGTTGGCCGAACCAGATATGAGTGGGCCTGATTATAGAGTCGAATACATGGAGCCAAACCCAGCTGTTATCCAGCCAAATTTGATTAAGATGTATAAGGTCTAACGGGTTATCATGAAATATATTTCCTGAAAGCAAAGCTCCTTTAGGCAGTTCGACATCATGCCTCGGTTCATCAAATGCGATAGCTCCGTACCAGCTTGTTAAAAAAGTATTGTTTTCTGAAAATAATCTAGCGTCTTCTTTTAGCAATATATGATAGTCGTTTTTATGAAAAATACTTCTGGTAACCGTAATGTATGATTCGTCTGTTTTAACTATAACTTTTTCTATGTTATTGAAGTTCGAAATGTATTTTTCTGTTAGGGTATCCTCGATTTCTGAGATGTCTAATTTGCTAGCATAAATACTTTGATTTAAGTTAGGGTCAGTGAATTGGCCGTTGTTGTTCACCCTAACTCGGTATGGTTTAATATCTTTGTTATTACCGCGTGCTTGAACATTTAGCCAGACTCCAGCCTCAGGCTTAGGTTTGCCCGTTGCTATAGCGGCAGAAAAGTAGCCAAGTCGTTTTGCGTTGTCGAAATTGCTAAAAATACAGTCATCCACAAATGCATCCATACCATCAAGATCAAGCCCGTCGTCGTTACCTCCGAGAAAAACACTTTCGTAAAGCTCCAGTATTGGCCCGGGTCTTTTTCCTCCACTGATGTCCATCACATCATTGCTACCGCTGGTTTGCCCGAATTCACAGCCTTTAAACAATAATTCCCCTCCTTTTAGAATTCCAAAGCCTGTGACATGCTCACTATGTTCTAAGGTTGGAAAAACACTGTTATAAACTTTGAGAGAAGCATCTCTAAAACTAATTATATTTGTCTTGGTTTGGTGCCATTTAGCATTAGTTATTTCTAGAACTGAGTTTGTAATAGCTATAGCGGATGAGCTGGTTCGATGAAAATCAATGTGCTGAAGCCGATTTGGTTTAGTTGCGTTTATAAACCGAATTCCACCCCAAGGGCGTTCTTCCTGAGGCAAGCCCAAAAACTGAATTCGTTTCTCAGGTTCGCCATTTGCAATTAACTGTCCAGCTATTTGTAAATATGCGTTTGGAGAGAAGCATATAGTTGTGCCAGGTTCGATTATTAGCTTTGCATCTTTTTTTACAAGTAACGGCTTAGTGATTAGGAGGGGTTTCTTAGCAGTCCATGTTGTTTCGTTTTCGATAGAATCGTGAATATTTGCAATTGGGTTGGCGCCGTGCCAAATTGGGACATATTCATTCTGTGTTTCTAAACCGTTATCATCGTATGCTTGGATTAGCACTTGATTCAGTCCTTGATTTAGGATTACTTTGGAATTCCATTCGGCTAAAGGTCCTTTTAGTTGTGCGAATTGTCCATTGACTCGTATTTTAGCTGTATTGGAAGCATTTGCTACGCCTGACAACTCGATCTCTGATGAATTCGAAATAAACCATTCACCTTGCTTGGGTAAAAGGTTTTTCAACGAGAAGGTTTTCGGTATTTGTGATAGTGCGAACGCTCTTCGATCAGTCGCGAATGTTTTGATGCGATTGCGTTCTTCAACAGGAAGATAATCGCCGGTCAACTGATCAACTGTTAGTGAAAAGTTTTTTGGCTTGAATACAGAGTTAGCCAATGCTTCTAGTTGCCGCCAGTAGCTAGCAGCTACTATTGGATGCTTCAGTAATTGGTTAAGTGAAGTGTTTGACCTAACTCTTAGCAGAGGGCTTTTTTCCCCACCGTTGACACCAAGTATACCATCAAGGTCGTAAGGAATAAAAATAAAGCGACTGTCATTTACTCCTGCATAGAGAGCGTAGTCGCCACGGTTGCCGGTAACTAGACTCGTCTCCTCATTCCCAAGTAGATCGTGCACCGCAAGGTGGCGAGTCCAGTTTTCGAGATTCATGTGCTGCGGCAGCGACTCTGGTAGCATTGGGCTATCCGCCTGCCCAAGCGCGCGTAGGAAATCGATCAGGTCTGTGTAGTCATTGAGCCATCGGTTTGTCCTTTTGGAGTAATAGTGCAGTTCGGCGTAGGGCGCGGCCGTGTCTCCGAGAAATTTCAAGTCAGCATGACCGCCGCCCTTGTACAGGTTCCCATTGTCATCATCGGGAAACTGCCAGCCGATATATTCTGAATTGAGAGGATCCAACTCCACGTAATGATGAAATTGCGACGGCCCACCAAGCTGCTGGTTGTTCTCAATCACCCGCACGGCGCGGGCTCGGAGCGCGGGTAGGCCGGCCAGCCGAAATAATGCACTGCCAAGTTCCTGAACGTGGGGGCTGACGGCGTTCAGGTTGACTGACGTCCGGTTTTGCCATGGCTGATCGTTTGGGAAATTCACCTGCCTGCTTTTGTGCTCGGCGGCGCGCGAGGTCGTCCCTCGGAGACGGACGCCGACGTTGTATCGCACCGAGACTTTGCCGCCCTCGTGGTTGATGAATGTACCGTTCATCTGAGCATCACTGGTTCGATACCACGGGAGCTTACCGATGGTAGCCAACTCGCTGCGCTCCTTCGACGTGAGAATGATTCGATGCACCGGCCTGCCCGGGCCCGGTTGATTGTCCGCAACCTGATAAAGTGCGCGTGGACAATCTGGCCCGGCGTTAGGCCAAGTGCGCTTGTTTTTGCTGGAGTCAAGGGCCGCGACGAAAAATTCGACGACTGTGCTGTCCGGCCGGGGCGGGATGAACGCCTTGAACAGATCCTGTTTTTGTCGCTTCATCGCCACAGTCTCAAATTTCTCCGTGCCGTCGTTTCGAAAGTACAGTTGCGCCGTCACATCCTTGATTTTTTCGTCAACGATACTGACAGAAATAGTCACTCCTTCGGTCGACGTCGGCAGGGAAGGGGAGTGGGCTGCCTCGAGGATCATTGGCGGGAGGTCATCGGTGTGTACCGAGTTTTTTATGCCCGGCGTGCCGCCGTCGGTTTGGCTGGTTGCCCAGTTTTGACCGTGGCCGGATGGCAGATCGGGTTGGCGCAACTCCAGCGAGCGCCCTCCGGCATCGTGCCTGCTATGCCAAACCCAGCCTCGATGACCCTCCTGAAGCGGGCCGCGTACCCGGCGCGACCAATTGCCCTCGGTGGCGTACCGGACCTTGTCCACCGTTTTGCCGGAGGCATCGATCAGGCGAATCAATTCGCCGTTGTTGCCCAGTCGCCCGTTCCAAGGGCCGGCAATCTTTTTCAAATTCGGATGTTGCCCTGCGAGTCGCCTAGGGTTCGCGGCGATGACGAGGCCGGTGTCCGGCGGCAGCACTTGGTTTGTGAACGAAAAATCTACCCCGCGATCCAGCCGCCAACCCGCGAGGGAGACTGTTTTTTCGCCGTGGTTCCACAACTCGATAAACTCCTCCTCGGTTGATTCGTTTTTTGGCCGATAGTGAATCTCGTTTATCCGCACCCCGGCCGTTGCGGGCAGGACTGCGACAAGCAGAAGCCAGACGCCAACACACTGCAGCGATGGAGTCGGTCGGCGCATTCTATTTCTTTTTGCGAAGCGCCTTGCGCTTGGCCTCAAGCAGGCGGCTGGTGGTCGAGTCGCCCTCCGGCTCGGGGTTGTTTTCGGTCGTCGTCGGCTCGGCCACAGCGGTGGCGGATGCGCCTGATTCGGCTGAGTCGTCACTGGTCGGTTGGCTTGGCTGGAACAGTTCCGGGGCCGGCTCGGTTGGTGCGCCTGGCTGCTCGCGCCGGAATGTCTCCCGCGCCTCGTCGCGCTTGGCCAGGAGTGAGGCGAGGGATTCCTCCCGCTTGGAACTCTCCTTTCGTCGCCAGAAAACCAGCACGCGCATCAGGCCTGCCATCCAGCGTGACCACTCCTCGCGATCGATCTGGATGCGGCGCACGCCGACGTCCACCGGGAACAGCAGCACAGCGAACTTTAGCAGCCACTCCCACAGGTCCACCGGCTGAAAGGTCTCCCTGCGGTCGTGCTCGAACGGGTTGTCCGCACCGAAGTCGCGACTGAGCAGCCTGCCGCCGCCGACTTCGGCCAGGCGCTCGAGCCGTGCGAGGTTCGGCTGTGACTCGGCAAACTCCGGCGAGTGGTCGAGGTTCGCACCAATCACCTGTGAGGCCCGCAGCTCGCCCTGTTCCATTTCGCGCAAATGAACGAGGTACGAGCCGGTCTCGCGGGTTTCGAACTCGGCCTCGTAACGGCCGGCAGCCGTCTGGGTGAGCGGCACCAGTTCGCGTTCGCCCTTGGGATTCACGACCACGGCCTGCAGGTCGAGGAAGTTGCGGAAATTGCCGTCGGTGTCGATGGCTTCGACGCTGATGATGCCGCGGCCCTGCTCGATCGCGACATCGGCCGAGAGGTCGCCGGTTTCGACACGGCGCAGGCTCCAGTTGGCGATTTGCGACCAGAAAGTTTGGTAGTCGCCCCAACCGATCCAGTTGCTGCCCCACTTGGCCTTGGCGTCGGACGTGAATGCCACCGCCCGGCCCAGCCCGTATTGCCAGTGGGCCAGCAGCGGGTCGCCTTGTGTGGTCAGCAGCGGTGTCTCGGCGCGGGGTTTTTCGCTGGTCGCCACGTAGCCGAGTAGTTGTGGGTAGCTGCCCGCGCCGAACCCTGCCAGCAGTTCGCTGCTGCTACGTTGCTGCGGCAAAAACGGCTCCTCGTAGATCGCCGTCTTGAGGATGACAGCGGTTTCCTTGAGGAAAATCTGCGGCAACTGCGCCGGGTTGGTGATGTTGTAAAACCGCCCGGCGCCCTTGTCGGCGATCTCGATCATGGTCTCCGGCCCGGCATGGCCCGCGATGAGCACGGTGCTGACAGTGATCTTGTCGGCGCGCATGCTGTTCATCAACTGGTCGCTTGGCCCGCCCGGGTCGCCGTCGCTGAAGACGATCATGTGCTTGATGCTGGCGGTCGATTTCTTGAGCCCCTCGTAGCCCATCGTCATCAGTTTTTCGAACGACGGCAGGTCGCCCTGGTTCATGCCCATGATTTGCCGGCCGAGTTCCTGCTTGTCGCCGACCTTGCGCAGGTGCGGCTCGGGGAACAGCCAGCGATCCTGTCCATCCCACAACACTATTCCCAGTTCATCGTTGGGGCCCATCGCGTCCAGCACGCCGATCGCGCACTGCCGGGCGACCTGATTTCCATTGTTGAACTCCATGCCGTGCATCAGCAACACCAGCGCGCCCGGCGGCAGCACCTTTTTGCTGTCGAGTTCCATGCTCACCGGCAGCGTCCGCTCAAGCGGGGTGTTGCGGTAGCCACCCGCAGCAAACGACTGGTCGCCCCCGATGCAGACCAGTCCCATGCCGAAGTCCCGCACCGCGCTCTCGATCAGCAGCATCGCGTCCCGGCCAAGGTCGCCGGCGTTGATGTTACTTAGGAAAATCGTGTCGAATGTCTGCAGCCCAGCGAGCAACCCCGGCAGCGCTGAAAGGTCGCCCAGCGTGACCTCGAGATTTGTGGCGCGCAACGCGTTGGCCAGCGGCGCGTCCTGCGCGGGGTCGGCTGAGATGATCAACACGCTTGGGTCACCGCGCACGTTGGCAAAGCCGGAGGCGCGGTTATTCTGTGGCACGCGATCGCCGCCTGCCTCGATCTGCACCTCATAGGAATAAAACCCCGCTTGGCCAAGCGACTGGGGGAAACTGAACAGATTCTTGCCCTTGGCCAAGCGCACCGATTGCTCGCCCAGCAACTGGTCGTTGCGAAACAGCCGTACCGTGGCCGGTTGCTCGCGGTCCGATAACGCAAAGATTTTGGCATCAAACGGCTGGCCCTTCTTGATCGAGCCCGGCACCGCCAGCCGTTGCACTGCCACATCCGCGCCGCCCTGCGTGTTCAATGGCACGACATCCACCGACACGTCCAGCGGCCGTGCCGCCATCACCGCCTGCACAGCGTCGCCGATGTTTTCGTTGCCGTCCGAGAAGAGCACGAGCCGTTTTTGACCCGCCTCGGGGAAGGCTGCCGTTCCCAGCCGGATCGCACCCGCGATGTCTGTCCGATCCGAGCCGACCACTGTTTGGATGACGTTCGTTTCCAGCATCGTTGCGCTGAGCGAAGTCTCGATGCCGGCATCCGAGCCGAACACCATCAACCCGGCTTTGTCGCTCTTTTGTTTTTCGACCGAGGTCAACAGCCTATGGGCCGCCTGTTGCTCGGCGTTGGGGACGCTTTGCGAGCGATCCATCAGGAAGTAGATGTTCATCCCGTCCTGTGGTTTTTTCCACTGGAGCCCGGCGAGGGCGAGCACCACCGCCGTCACCACCAGCACTCGCAGGCCATAAGCCAGCACGCGCCGCCACCGCTGGATGTGAACATCCGATTTCCACGCAAGCCAACTGACCCACGCCAGCGCCACCGGCAACGCCAGCAGCCAAAGAGGATGGGTCACTTGTAAATTCACCTACCGGGGGAGTCTCAAGTTTGAAGATTGAAGATTCAAGCTTTCTGGGGAGCGCGCAATCTTGTCCCAAAAGTACCCTCTCTCCCGTGGGGGGAGAGGGCAGGGTGAGGGGGTAAATGAAAAATGCAGCCGGCTGTGACTCTAAAACACCGCCGCTTCACCTCTAACCATCAGGCCAAGCTTGGCCGGCTTGAAACTTCACACTTGAAACTTGAACCTCCGCCGCCGGCTCGCGGCGGATCAGCTTTTGCACGCGATGATTCTGCGAGTCGGCCACGTACAGGTTGCCGCGCGAGTCGAGCGCGAGGCTCCATGGATTGTTGAATTCCCCCGGCGCACTTCCCGGTCGGCCGATCAATTCCAGCACCTCCCCCTCCGAATCCAGCACCGTCAGGCGGCTGTTGCCGAACTCGCAAATGTACTGCCGCCCCTGCTCATCCACGCGCACGTCGTACGGGTAACTGAACTCTCCCCGTTCACTTCCCGCTTGGCCAAACTCACGAACGAACGTGCCGTCTGTCCGGAACACCTGCACACGATGATTGCACGAGTCGGCGACGAACAATTCGCCGGAGGGAGAAAGCGACAAACCCTCGGCGCGATTGAATTGACTCTTCGCATGCCCCGCGCCGCGAACCTCGAACAGCACCGCCTGCCGGTCGGGTTGAAACCGCTGCACGCGTTCCACGATCTGGAATTCACTCACATAGGCCGAGCCATCTGCGCCGACCGCCACCGCTCGCGGAAAGGACAACTGCCCGCTGTCGCGCCCGTGCACGCCCCATTGCGAAACCAGCCGGCCCTCCGGAGTGAAATGGTTGATGCGCGAATAGTGCGGCTCCACCACCACGATGTTCCCCTCGTGATCGCACGCCATGCCCTTGGGTCGGCCGCGCTTGATCTCTGGCATCTGCCACTGCAGCAGGTAATTGCCGTCGGGATCAAATTTCTGGATGCGCCCGGTCATGTCGCAGACATACACATTGTCGTCCCGATCGACCGCGATCGACCGCGGCTTGACGAACTGCCCCGGTGCATTCCCGCGGCTGCCCAGCACGTGCACCTCGGAGAAAACCTTGCTCTTGAACGCCCCATCGCTTGGCCCGCATCCGGCCGTTAGCCAGAGCAGAATACACGCCCCCACTTGGCCAAGCGCTTGGCCAAGCCGTGACTCCGATGTGCACTGATCGTTCAACCTGCCCAATCCTCGGCGGCTCTCCTGTTTTTTCAAGTCCCCCGGTCGGATGGCGGGCAAATAACTTGACCGGGATGAGGAGGCTGGACAGCCTTTCGGCCTCATGTACTCCGTTTTCCATCGTCACTTGGCTGTCGTGGTCGCGCTTGGTTTATCGGTTGCCGGGGTGGCCCGCGCTGCGGATGCGAAGGTCAGCCATCATTACGCCGACAATGACGGCGTAAAGATTCATTATGCCAAGGCCGGGGAGAAGGGACCGCTGGTGGTGATGATTCACGGCTTCCCGGACTTTTGGTATTCGTGGAATGAACAGATCAAGGTGCTGCAGTCGACGTACCGCGTGGTGGCGATGGACTTGCGCGGTTACAACCGGAGCGACAAACCGAAGGGGCTGGATCAGTACGCCATGCCAAGGTTGGTTTCCGACGTGGCGGCGGTGATCCGTGACGCCGGCGAAAAGAAGGCGGTGATCGTCGGGCACGACTGGGGCGGTATGGTGGCATGGCAGTTTGCCATGGCAAAACCGGAGATGACCGATCGCCTGGTTGTGTTAAACCTGCCGCATCCAAAGGGTTTGAGCCGTGAGTTGGCCAACAACCCGGATCAGCAGCGCAACAGCCAGTACGCACGGAATTTTCAGAAACCGGGCGCCCACGAAAAACTCAGCGCGGAGCGGTTGACCCGTTGGGTCAAGGGAGAGGCCAAACGGGCGAAGTACATCGCGGCAATGAAGCGATCCGACTTCGCGGCTATGCTCAACTATTACAAACGCAACTATCCACGCCCCCCGTACAGGGAGGACACCTCGGAGCCGGTACGATTGAAAATGCCGGTGCTGCTCATCCACGGGCTGGATGACAGGGCGCTGTTGCACGGCGCGCTGAACCGGACATGGGAATGGCTCGACGGGGATCTGACGCTGGTGACCGTTCCGGGCGCAGGGCATTTCGTGCACCACGACAAACCGGAGTTCATCAACCGGACGCTAAAAATGTGGCTACTCCGCGACCGCTAATCGCACCCTCGCTTGGCCAAGCGGGGTTAGATTAGGCCGGATAGTTTGCGGCCGGTCCAGTAGATGACGAGGAACAGCAGGATGGTTCCACCCCACCAGGGGTTGCTCCAGAGGCGGGTGCGGAGTTCGGCCGGTTGTGGCTCGGGCAGGACTGAGATTTTTTGGATGATCTCGTCGAGGTTGTCGGTGTTGGCACTTTCGCCCTGGGTGATGGAGGCGATCTCGGCCAGCACGGGCCGGTTGGCCGGGCGACCCAGTTTTTCGCGCTTGGGTAGCGAGACGACGATTTTGGTCTCGAGTTCGCGGTCGTGCTCAGGGGAATCGATTTTAATTTGGTACGCTCCGCCTTCCTGCGGGAGGAATTCGGTGCTGTAGACGCCCCAGCCGCCCTCGACCTCGGTGAGTTCGAGTTGTTCGCCCTGTCCACCGGGGGATATGATTTCGCCGTTTACTTCGCCGTCTTCAAGCGGGAAGCCGGCCTCGTCGAGGACGGTGGCCTGCATGAAAACGCGGTCGCCGACCTTGGGTGTCTCAGGGGTGAAACTCAGGCGGATTCCCTCCTTCTCGGCGAGGTGACGCTTGTGCGCCATCCAGCGGGCGACCTGACTCCAGAACCGGTAGTGAAACTTGTCCTCCACGCCGCGCCTCCATCGCCACGCGCTGTCGGTGCCCATGAACAGCACCTTGCCTCGGCCGGCGTTGCGGATGGCAAGCAGCGGGATGCGGCCGAACTGGTTTCGCAGCTCGGAATGCACGGCGAGTACCTCCGTGCCGGGCCGGCTCTTTGTAACGGCGGTGGACCAGTAGAAGCCGGGGAGCATTTTCCAGATCTGGTCGTTGACCATTTCGTCGCCATCGAAGCGGGTGAGCAGGTGGCCGCGGCCAAGGTTGGAGAGGGTCAGCACGGACTCGTTGTTCATGCCGATGCCCTTCGGGCGTTCGTCGTCGAGGACGACCGGCATGAGTTCGTTCAGTTCGCTGTTCATCAACGAGAGGTGGTTGCCGCGGCGGCCGGGCATAAAAACGAGGCCGCTGCCCTGTTGCTCGACGAGGCCCTTGATTAGCTCGGCGTCGCTCTCGCTCAACTGATGTTCGCCGATACCGACGTCGCCGAGGAAGATTACGTCGTAGCGGGAGAGCATCTCGCGCGACCCGGGGAAGGAGGAGAGATAATCGCGGCCGCCGCCGGGGGCGATTTTCGGGTGGAGCAACACGCAGTTCAGGTCGACGCCGGGGTCGCGGGCGAGGGCATTGCGCAGGAAGCGGTATTCCCAGCGCGGCTGTGAATCGACCACAAGCACGCTCAGTTTCACGACGCGCACGGCGATGTGAAAATCGGCGGAGTTGTTGTCCCGCAACGCCTCGTCCACCTCGACCGGGAAGTCCAACCTCAGGTTGAACTCCCCGACTTCGCGCGGGTACCACATGATCGAGTCGCGTAACCGGCTGTTGGCCGGCAGGGTGATTTTTTTCGAGGCGAGCACTTCGCGATTGCTCATCAGGCTGATCTCGGTGGAGACGTCACGCGGCAGATGGCTCTGGATCGTGAAGGGGATGGCGATCTGTTCGCCGAACAATCCGTAGGCCGGCGCGGTGACTTCCTCCAGCGAAAGGTCGGCGATCGGCTGGTCCTGTCCGGTGACGATGCTGTAGATCGGAATTTCCTGGTCGCGGAATCGTGTGGCCACGCCGATGGGTGACGGCCCAAGATTCCAGTCGCCATCGGTGAGCATCAGCACGGCCTTGAGATTTTTCTGCTGTTCAATCAACGCGCTGAGTGCGGCGGTCAGGTCGGTGCCGATTTCCCTCGGCTGGGCGACGGCGTTGGTGGCCGAGAGATCGGGTGGCGCGGCAAACGACTCGATCATTACTTCGCTGCCAGTCTCGAGCGGTTTCCAGTACTCCCGCTTGGTTTGTTCCTCCAGCCATTCGCTGCGCGTGATGATCTCGTTTGTGCTCACGACATCGCGGGTGAGCATGCTGCCGGAGAGGTCATTGAGGATGGCCACCTGCGGTTGTTCGGTGCGCTCGATCAG
>DKGH01000150.1:20793-23907 GCA_002453165.1 Verrucomicrobia bacterium UBA6775 | reverse complement strand
GGTACTCGAGGTGCGCGATCACCGGGTCGGTCCGGACGATTCTGGTGTGGGAGATAAAATCGATCCGACGCTCGTTAGTTGGTACATCAAGATTATTGGCAACGAGGCGGAGGATACCGAAGTGACCGACGAGAAGGATCGCACCTACACTCGCGATGGCACCGCGGACTCGGTGGAAAACGGCAAAAAATCCCGTGGCAAAATCGTTGAAAACGAGATCAACTATTGGACAGTGAAGACCTGCGAAGAATCGACTAGGCTGACCATCGAGTTGTCATCCATCAAGAAACGCAATAACGCCAAGGTGTCTCTGCTCGCCAGTTACGGTGGTTTCCCAACCGGCGATGCATCCACTGATGACTACGTGAAGGTGGACATGAACGACTCCTACTTTGCCAAGCTGGAGCTGGATGACAGCGGCCACCTGCCGCTCCAGCCGGGCGAGCTGCTTTACCTGACTGTCCAGAAGATGGACACCAACACCACCCAGCGCGCGATCTATGACATCGTGGCCAAGTGGAACGGCAACTGCGATGACGAAGATCCGCCGGATGGCGCCTCCGCGGAGCGCTTGGCCAGAGCCGAGGGCAGCACCACGTTCAGTTTGGCTGCGGATGGCACCTCGCGCCTGATCTGGAGCGTGCCGGCCAACACGCCGGCGGCCCTACTGGAGTTGACCGGCCTGAACGTCGATGCCGACGTGGAGTTGATCAGCGCCAACGGGCGTCATGTCCGCAACAGCATCAACCCGGAACAGGCACCGGAGCAGATCGTGTTGCGCGAGGGTGACTACATTCCGACCCTCGAGGGCGATTGGATCATCGAGGTGACCAATCACGAGGCTGAGCCCGGTGAATTCACCGTGAACACCACCTTTGCCACGGAGCAGGGTGACCTGGTCTCCTCGCAGCCAATTGCGCTTGGGATCGAGAGCCAGTTTTGGCCACCGACAGTGCGCCTCGCTTGGCCAAGCGTGCCGGGCGAGCAGTACATTCTCGAGACATCGAGCAATCTTGTGGATTGGAAACCGGTGCATCAAAAATTTGCTGAAACGGATGCAGTCGTATTCCACATCGTCAGGGATTTCTTCAAAAATAAATTTTTCCGAATTAAGCATAATCTAAATTAAAGCAATGAGAATAACTCGATATATAAGACTATTTTATTTAATAGTATTATTACTTTCTAACATAAGAATAAACTTAAAAGCTGAAGACCGTGTCGATTATAAATATGAAGACTACAGTGAAGAAAATGGTAGAATAAGAGTAAAAACTAGTTCGATTCTTTTTGAGAAAGAATTGACTGAAAATATCAATACACAAGGTGCATTTGTTTATGATGGCATTTCTGGAGCAACACCTACTGGAGCACCACCAATTCCAGGAGAATATGAGGTAGATACAACTGAAATCACAGATATAAGAAGGGCTGGTTTTATAAATGCAGAGTATAGTTATGAGGACTATTTATTAACCCCTCAAATTGCCTATAGCAAAGAATCAGATTATGAGTCTATTGGATTATCATTAAAGAGCAGTAGATATTTTAACGATAAGAACACAACTTTTACAGTAGGACTCGGTCACGATTTTGATAAGATCATTCCAAATTTTGGGATGCTAATAAATAGCAAAAAAGAAAAAGATAATTCTCAGTTCTTAGTTGGACTTAATCAGAATATTAATACAAAAACAGTTCTATCTGTAAATTTAAGCCTGGGATACACAGATGGTTATTTATCCGATCCATATAAAGGAGTTTTGTTCGAAGATTATTACACTCCAACGCCTAAAGAACTAAATGAGTTATCTCAATTTCTCAGTATAGAAGAAATTGAAGAAATATACTCATATAAGATTGGTGATCCCTATGTATTATTTCCAGAGAAAAGACCAAGTAAAAAATTTCGCCAAGTTGCCCTGATTTCAATTTTACATTATTTAGAAAAAATTCGAGCTGGATTAGATATTTCATATAGATTTTATCATGACGACTTTGGAATAAATTCCAATACGCTCGCATTAACTTGGAGGCAAAAGATAACTGATATGTTCATTTTAGAACCTAGTTACAGATTCTACAATCAGTCTGCTGCAAATTTTTACGATTCTAGCTTTAAATTTGGTAATCCAGACGCAAATGCAAATAATACTCCCGGAAATTATTCATCCGACTTTCGTTTATCAGATTTTGATTCTCACACATATGGTTTAAAACTTGTTTATAATCACAGTGATTCACTGAGTTTTAATATTAGTTGGAAACGTTATAGTATGACTGGTAACGATAAAATTACTTCGCCCAGTGCATACATTGACGCTGATATTGTTAGCGGAGGTTTCAAGATATGGTATTGAAACAAAAAGAAAGCAAATATTTTAATTTTGAAGTTGAAAAAAGAATCAGAGATTCGGCTGAAATCGTTTCTGAAAAATTTGCAAAAGTTTTATCCTTCAAGGCTTTAGGTACAAATTGTAAGATAAAAATCATCACAAATTCAAATAATATATCGTCCGAATATTTTAATGATGTACTGTACTGGATATCCTGTTTTGAATCTCGTTACTCCCGTTTTCTTGAAAGCAGTTTAATTTGTGAGATAAACAATCAAGCTGGAAAAAATAAAGTTGAGATCAATGAGGAAGACGAAACTTTGTTTAAATTATGTGATGAGATGCATTTTTTTTCTCGTGGAGTTTTTGATCCTTCTTCTCTGCCAATATTAAAGCTTTGGGATTATAAAAATAATCCATCCAAAGTTCCAGGTGATGATCAAATCAAAATTGCACTTGAAAAGACGAATTGGCGCAAAGTAGAGCGTTCTAATGGATTGTTTTATTTACCCGAAGAGGGTATGTCATTAGATCTCGGGGGCATCGGCAAAGAGTATGCAGTTGACTATATAGCGCAAATTTCAATTCAAAAATATAATTTTGAAAATTTCATTATAAACTTTGGCCAAGATATCTATGCGCATGGCAAACCTCCTAACAAGCCTGCATGGCACATTGGTCTTGAGGATCCTTTCAATCCCGGCCAGTGTTGGACTGGATTAGCAATTTCAAATAATTCGGTTGCCAGTTCGGGTGATTATTTAAGATATTCTATTAT
>DKGH01000150.1:15900-20395 GCA_002453165.1 Verrucomicrobia bacterium UBA6775 | reverse complement strand
TGTAGAAGTTCCTCTGTTGTCGCTAAAAGTTGCACAATGGCAGGAATATTATCGACGGTTTCATTTGTTAAAGGATTTAAAGATGGTATTAATTTCATTGATGCTTTCTTCGGATCTGAAGGTTGTATGTTAAGTAAAACAGGTAAATTTAAATCAAAACAATTTGATCAATATGTTGTCAATTAAAACAAAATTTCTTTCGTTCATATTATTCATTTTGTTTATTGATGACTTGCAAGGCATTGATTCAAAATCTCCTAAAATATTTCCTGATTTAGCCAATTTTAAATTGGATGGTTATAACAGGGAGGATTTAAAAAATAAGATTCTTGTCATTGATTTCTGGGCATCATGGTGTGCTCCTTGCAAGAAAGCGTTTCCTGCGCTCTGTGAAATCCAAAATGAATATCTTGAAAAGGATGTAGTTGTTGTGGGTATAAATGTAGATAAGGATAAGTCATCAATGGAAAAATTTTTAAAGAAGAATAGTTGTAATTTCAAAATTATCTTTGATATAGACAAAAATTTAGTCTCCGAACTAAATGTTAAGACGATGCCAACAACATTTATTGTTGATAAAAATTCTAATATAATAACTGAAAAGCGTGGGTATTTCAAAAAAACTAAAACTGAGATAAAGTCAATTCTAGATAAATTAGTTAATGAAGATTAGATCAATATTTTTAAGTTTCCTTATGTTTGCAATGCTCGTCACTACCGGTTGTAATTCAGTAAAGCCGTGGGAAAAAGGCTATCTTGCTGATTACACCATGAAAACTGACAGAGACCTACTTGAGGTTGTTTTCACAGAACATATGTGGTTTTCAAGAGAAGCAGCATCGGGAGGCGCTTCCATAGGTGGTGGTGGTTGCGGGTGTAACTAACTTTCACACTAAACATGATTAATTCCAATTTCAAATCTATCCTTATTTCTGCATCTTTACTTTTTAATTTTGCACACAAAATCAAGAATGTTAGTAAGCTTACTAGCTTAATAAATCCAAATTTTGCATACGTCTCTAAAATTGGGTTAAGCACTGCTGCTTTGATGGGTAGTTATGATTCTGTTTCAGGAGCATCAACTGAAATTACTAGTCCATCAATTGCTAATGGTAAGGTTGGTGAAGATTTTGTTTACAGAATTACTACTGCCCCGAGGTCAGCTCGAAATTTTAGTGCACAACCACTGCCTGCAGGCTTAAGAATGGGCACTGGTAATTTAAAAAGCTATATACTGGGCAAACCGACAAAAGCTGGTTCAACCAATGTGTCGATTATTGCCTCTAAACCGGGTTACGGAACCGTTAGTAAAAAAATAAGAATAGAAATTGCTTCTGCAGGTAAACCCCCTTTGATAGAGACGGATACACCTATATCGAAGGTTGTACTTGAGGGATCCAATATATCTCATTCAGTCGTAGTTTCGGGTTCAGATCCAATTAAGTATCAATGGTATCACAATGATAAAATTTTAGTAGGTGAAAAGGAAAATAGACTACTTCTAAACAATATAATTGAAAATCAAAGTGGATCTTACCATGTGATTGCCACAAACGAATTTGGCAGTTCCAAAAGTGCTATTTTAAATATTAAAGTAAAATTAAAAGCCCCTGTTCCAAACTTTTCTTCCATAGTAAATGGTAATGGCAAAGTTCACTTTAAATTCCCCAGTGTTAGAGGTAGAATTTACAGAATTCAATCTAGCTCGACGCTCAAATCAGGAGATTGGAAAAATTTATATACGATAGAAAGTAACGGTGGTGAAATCATTAGATCCTACGATATTGGCAGTGAATATAAAAAGTTTTTCAGGATTCTGTTAGAAGATATTTAGTTTTCGTTAAATCCTCTTATCTGCTCATTGATGTAGGGCAGGTAGACGGCGCGGATCTGGTTAGCGAGGTTCGTTGCCGCAGATTCCGAACGCCACGCGACGAGCCCCTTCTCCGATTCGTTTTCCGGGGTGGACGGGTCGTCCAGCGGCGAGACCCGTTCGAAATACTCCTTGGCTGCGGCGTAATCCTTGATGTGCATCTTGTGCCATGCGATGTAAGCCACGGTCATGTAGCCGTTCGGATCCAGCTGTTCTGCCTTGGTAAACATTTTCTCCGCCTCCTCGGATTGATTCAACTGATCGAGAGCCATGCCCAGTCGCGCGTGAGAATAGGCGTCGTGGGGGTTCAGCCGGATCGCCTTTCTCAGCCACGAGGCGGCCTTGTCGAGGTGGCTTCGCTTGGTCGCGAAGCGCGACTCCATCGCGTGGCGCCGATGAATCTCCCCAAGCGAGGCGGCTGTTTTTGGATTGTTCGGCTCCAGCCCCATGGCCCGTTCCAGTTGGGTAACCTGTTCGGGGAACGACTTGGCCTCCTGCGAAGCCGTGAGCGCTCCGTGCTCCTGCGCTTGGCCAAGCGCTTGGCCAAGCAGTAGAACGGATGCTCCACCGACAACCACCGTCAACGCCAGTCGTTGGGGCATCTTGAGCGGTACCCAGTAGCGTTCCGTGGCGAACCGGATGAATGCGGTCAGAAGCGCGGCCAGCGTCGTGGCCAGCATCGCGTTGGAGGGGATGTGCAGGTTGAAATCCACGAAAGAATGCAGCCCAAGTGCGCCAAGGCCAAGCGTGCTGCCCAGCACGAACGCCGCGCGGTTGCTGGTCTTGGCCGAGAGATCACTCGAGGTGCGCTGTGAATACTTCCAGCTCCTGATGATGACGAATGTTAACGTACCCAGCCACACCCCGGCCAGCAGCAGGCCGATCAAACCCCAGTCCACCAGCAGGTTGAGATAGTCGTTGTGCACGCGCATTGGACGGGATTGCAGGGTAGTCGGCCTGTGCTCGGGAAAACGATGATCAAAATGAGCGGGGCCGACACCCAGCAGCTTTTCCTCCTTCCACACATCCGCTGCCGCGCTCCAAAGCTGCGTGCGCGAACCCACATGTTCCGGCGCGCCCGGCGTGCTCACGCGGCTAATACGGCTCTGGGCAAAATCCGATTTCACGAAAAACAGGCTGATCATCCCGAGCACCACGCAGGTCAGGATAATGCCCTTGAGCCGGAACTGCTTCCGCAGGCCGAGAATCACGACCAGCGACAGCAGCATCAACGCCGTGGAAATCCACGCGCCGCGCGACATGCTCACTGCCACGCCTCCGAGCAGCATCAACGCCGAATAGCCGAGCACAATGCGCATCGGTTGGCTGATGCGTCCAGTCAATACCGAGGCCAGACACAGCGGCAGCAGCATACCGAGAAAGCCGGCAAAATGATTTGGATTAATGAACGTGCCGGAGCCGCGCCCCGTATACTGCGACGGCCGGGTGAAATGCCACACGCTCTCCGAGCCGGCGATTACCTGTACCAGCCCGTACATGGCGATCCCGGTTCCGCCCAAAACCATCACGTAGAGTACCAGTTGAGTGCAGTCCGACTTGTGTAGATTGTTCAGCACCATGAGGAAAAGCAGCGCATAAAGCACCAGTCGAAGCACCTCCCTGCGCGCCGTGTATTCCACGTCCGCCTGCATGTAGTGAAATGCGGCGTATCCGAGAAAAAGCAACATCGGCCAGACGACGGGAGGCAGCAGGAGCCGTTTGTGGTTGGGGTTCACCCAGATCCGCACCAGCCAAAGGATACCGGCGGTGGCCACCAACGTTTCCACGATGGCGAATTCCAGCGTGCGCACCGCCCCCGTAGCCAGCGCGGAGAATAGCAGGGCGGCAAGCACCAACCCCAAAATCCCCTTCTCAAAAATGTTGTCCAGTGTCTTCCGGTCCACGGGAAAAGGCATTGAAATGAAACAGCGTCAGTTTGTAAACAAAGAACCCAAATGCATTTGCACGAAGAGCCTTGGCAGGTTGGTGACCAAACGGACTCGCAGGCTTGTCCCTACGAATGAACCTAAGCGCAAAAATGGAGGGACGAGCCTGCGAGTCCGCAATAAAAAATAGAACAGATATCTTAGCTTTTTTTACCCAAGCGCTTGGCCTATGGGGGGACTTTGCCTTTGCGCTTGGCCAAGCGGGGCGGTAGCTTGGCGCGCATGAAAACCAAGGCAGCCGTCCTTCGACAGATGGAATTGCCCCGGCCGTATGCGGAGTCTCGTCCGCTTGCGATCGAGGAGGTGGAACTCGACGGTCCCGGAGAAAACGAGGTGTTGGTGCAGGTGGCCGGCGCGGGATTGTGCCATTCCGATCTTTCGGTGATCAACGGCTCGCGCCCGCGCCCGGTGCCGATGGTGATGGGGCACGAGGCGGCCGGGATCGTCCGCGACGTGGGTTCCGGGGTGAAGGGGTTGGAGCCGGATGATCATGTGGTGTTTTCCTTCGTGCCGTGCTGTGGCGGCTGCCCGATGTGCGCGGTCGGCCGTGCGCCGTTGTGCGAGCCGGCCTACGAGGCGGCCATCACCGGTCAACTGCTGCACGGCGGCCGGCGCTTCACCGTGGGCGACGGGTCGGAGGTGAACCATCATCAGGGCGTGTCCGGCTACTCGGAGT
>DKGH01000150.1:2231-15508 GCA_002453165.1 Verrucomicrobia bacterium UBA6775 | reverse complement strand
GTGGCCACGCTGTTCGGCTGCGCGATCATGACCGGCGTCGGTGCGGTGGTGAACACGGCCAGGGTTCAGCCGGGCACCTCGACCGCTGTGTTTGGCGTGGGCGGCGTTGGGCTGAGCGTCGTGATGGGACTGAAGCTGGCGGGCGCGTACCCGATCATTGCGGTGGACACGCTGGAGAACAAACTAGAGCTGGCCAAGCAGGCGGGGGCGACCCACGTGATCAACGCCTCGGAGGTCGACCCGGTTTCAGCTCTGCGCGACCTGACCGGGGGCGGCGCAGTGGACGTGTTCGAGGCGGTCGGCAGTGAGAAGGCACTGGCGCAGGCATACGCCGCCACGCGCAAGGGCGGCCGTACGGTGACGGTCGGTCTGCCGAACCCGGACAGTGAACTGCGAATTTCCGCGCTTTCGGTGGTAGCCGAGGAGCGCCAACTCATGGGCTCGTACATGGGCTCTTGCGTGCCCAAGCGTGACATCCCTCGCTTCCTGCAATTGTACCGCGAGGGGCGGCTTCCGGTGGACATTTTGAACAGCCGCTTCATCGACCTCGATCAGGTCAACGAGGGCTTTGACGCACTCGATCAGGGCGAGGTCGCCCGGCAAATCATCAAGTTCGACATTTAACCGACCATGAAAATCATCATCACATTGACAGCTGCGTTGCTCGCGCCCCTGGCGTTGTTGGCGCAGGAGAAAAAGGGGCCGTACGAGAGTGACTTCGATCTGCCCGGTTCGCGTGCCGAGGTTTACAAGACCATCGGCGACGTGAAGTTGAAGATCTACATTTACGAGCCCAAGGGCCACAAGGCCGGGGCCAATCGGCCGGCGATCGTCTTCTTTTTCGGGGGCGGCTGGACGGGCGGGACACCAAAACAATTTCAAGAGCACTGCCGCTACCTCGCCTCGAAGGGCATGGTTGCGATGGCGGCCGATTATCGGGTGGCCAGTCGGCAGGGCACGAAGCCATTCCACTGCGTGCGCGACGGTAAATCGGCCGTGCGCTGGATCCGCCAGAATGCCAAGCGGCTTGGCGTCGATCCGAACCGCGTGGCAGCCGGCGGTGGTTCCGCCGGGGGACACGTGGCCGCCAGCACCGGCACGCTGCCCAAGCACGACGAACCGGGCGAAGACATGAAGATCAGCTCCGTCCCCAACGCGATGGTGCTTTACAATCCGGTACTGATTACGGCCGAGGCTAAGGGATTGAAGACCTTTGGTGGCGATCGTTTGGAGAGACTAAAAAAGCGGCTTGGTGTTGAAGACCCTACGACGTTGTCGCCATACCACAATATTCGTAAGGGCCTTCCTTCTTCGTTGGTAATCCACGGCCGAGGAGACACGACTGTGCCATTCCTGACCGCCGAGATGTTCGTGAAGCAGTCGGTCAAGGCCGGTCTCCGGTCGGAACTGGACGGCTATGACGACATGCCGCACGGTTTTTTCAATCTTGGCCGGTACGACAACAAGATGTTTCTTGCGACGGTCACGCGGATGCATGAATTCCTGAAATCGCTCGGTTACGTGAAGGGCAAGCCGACGGTGGACAGGTTCCTGAAGCGCTTGGCCAAGGGGAAGTAGTCGCCTTGAGTGAGAGGCCGCAAAAGCTTGGCTTGATGGTTTCGGTGGCGCCGGACGCGCCGGGCTTCGGCCAAGCGCTTGGCCAGGCGGAGGCCGCGTTGGCCAGGGGCGACAAGGTGTATCTCTACTGTATCGACGACGCGGTACCGGGGCTGTCTGATCCGCGCTTGGCTAAGCTCAAGGCTGACGGGCTGAACCTGTTCGGCTGCGCCTACAGCATGCGCCAGCGCAAGCTCCCGCTCGACGACTCCGCCGTCTTCACTGGCCTCTCCGTGCTCAGCGACATCATGGCCGACACCGACCAGTTTGAGAGTTTCAACTGACGGCTGGGACAGCCGTCCCTACCTTTTGCGCTTGGCCAAGCGGGAGGGGTTAGTTTTTTGCCCGGTAAAACTTGGCTCCGGCGGCATTGCTCCGCTTGAGAGTGAGCGGGCTTGATTCTGCGGTGTCCTTCCACGGCCCGATGGCGGAGTCGGCCTGTTGCAGGGTGCCGGTGAACTCGAGCGTTACGTCGTCGCCGGCGACCTTCAGCGTGAGTGTCGGGATTTCCGGTTCGACAATCCACTCGACGCCTTCCGGCCCCTCGCGGTAGAGGGCACGGATGCTGGTTGCCGGTAGGGCCTCGTTGAACACGGCGGCCTCCTCGATCAGGGCATCCACCGCGCCGGGGCCACCGGCCAACGACCCGTGCCGGATACCGAACATGACCTCGGCGTTACCGGCCCTCCATTGAAATGGATTGCCGGTCATGTATTCACCGATTACATCGCCGTTGCGGTAACCGGTAACGCGGAGCTGCCCGTTGACCAGTTTGTAGGTGATGGCGAGCATGATGTGTTCGTTGACGGTTTTCTCGATGTAGCCCGGCTTGAAATCCTGTGTGCGGTGAAAATTGGAACTGCCGTTCATCCAGCGTCCCATTTGGCGTTCGCCATAAATGATGCCGTCAAAGATGTCGCCGTTGACGGTGTCGAGCGTGATGACGGAGCCGGCCCGGACGCGGGGTCCGATTTTTTGCATGATCACCCAGGAGACGAGAGTTTTGTTGGCGATGGTCGGGCCGGTGTATTCGCCGATTTCGCTGTCGGTGATGGCCCACGCGATGGAGGTACGTCCATTTCCGCCGACGTCGAGTTTGCCGTCGACGATCTCGGCATCCTCCTGCAAAAGCAGCTCGGGGAAGTTGCCGGTCAAATCCTCCAGCTCGGTGTCGCCCTCAAAGGTCCAGTGACCGACGAGGTATTCGGAGGGATCAACCGGCGGATCGGTCGAGTCATGCGGGTCGGTGCCATTCGCCACTTCCTTGCCGTCCTTGACGAGGTCGTTATCGGTGTTCGGGTTGAGCGGATCGGTGCCGGTGTCGGTTGCGCTGACGAATTTACCGGTGTTTGTCTCGACTCCATCGGAGAGGCCGTCGTTGTCCGTGTCGGCAAGAATGGGGCTGGTGCCGGTGTTGTTGGCGTCCACAAATTCGCGGGTAAGAGTCTCAACGTTGTCATTCAATGAGTCGCCGTCGGTATCCTTGTTGGCGGGGTCGGTGCCGAGTCTTAGCTCGATGATGTTGGCCAGCGTGTCCCCATCCGAGTCGTCTTCCGGGCCCTGGGTTAGGTTGTCAAAGTGTTCCTTTTCCCAGCTGTCCGGCAATCCGTCTTCGTCGTCGTCCTTTAGCTTGACCGGGCCTTCCTCGAGGAGTTCTTCGATTTTGCCAAGCGACATGACGCCGCTGTAGATGCGGGCTTCCTCGATATCCACCGTGATGCCGCCGGGGCCGCCAGCGGTGGTGCCGTGCCGTTTGCCGAAGAAGATTTCGGCATCGCCGGTCAGCCAGCTGGATGGCTGGGTGGATTCGTAATACCCAAGCTCCTCGGCGTTGCGGTAGCCGGTAATGGCGATGGCCCCGTCGATCACCTCGTAGGTGATGACAAGCTGTATCAATTCGTCCATCTCCTCCTCAATGAACCCGGGATCAAAATCCTGGGTGCGGTGAAAACCGGAACTGCCTGACATCCATTCGTTGGGCAGGCGCTCGGCGAAGATGATGCCGTCGAAGTGATCTCCCGTGATTCGGTCGATCGTGATGACTGACCCGGCCCGGGCCCGTTGCGAGAGCGCCTGCAGCCGCACCCAGGCGACGAGGGTTTTACTGGTGATGGTGGGGCCGGTGTACCTGCCGCCATCCTTGCCGGTGACGGCCCAGCCTTGGGCGTTCACGCCGGCACCTTTGAGCTTGAGTTGCCCGTCCTCGATGAGGGCGGTACCCCTGAGAATTAACTCCGGGAAATTACCCGCTCCGTCGAGCGTCTCCTGTCCGATTTCGAATGTCCATTGCCCGAGCAGCTCGACCCGGTACGACACTGGGCCCGCCTCGGAGATCGTGGCGATTTCATCATCCGTCAGCGCGATATCATAAATTCGCGCCTCATCGATCAGGGCGTTGATTGCGCCCTCGCCGCCGTCAGCGTCACCGGTTCGGATTCCGAAAAGCACCTCGGTGTCGTCGGTGTCCCAATAGGGAGCCTCCTCGGTCTCGTAGCTGCCGATGATTTCTCCGTTGCGATAAACTGTGATGGCCACATCGTCGCCTCCGAGCGTCTCGTGTACGATCGCGAGGCAGATCTTCTCTCCGGTCGAGGTTTCCTCAAAACCGGGCTTCAATTTTTCAGTGCGCACTCTCTTGTTGCTGCCGAGGCCCCATTGATTGGCGGTTTTGTCGGCGAAGGCGACGGCGTTGAATTCATCGCTCCCCAGCGTCTCCAGCGTCAACGCGGAGCCGCCGCTGGCGGTGTCGTCGAGTCCCTCGAGCGTCACCCACACGAGCAACGTGTGGTCCTCAATGATCGGCCCGGAGTAGTCGCCTTCATCCAGATTGGTCGCCGCCCATCCGGTGGCTTTGGTTCCTTTGCCGGTGACGCGCAAGACACCATCGATCACCTCAGCCTTGCCTTGCAGGACGAGGTCGGGGAAGTTGCCGATGAGATCCATCGTCTCTTCGCCTTCTTCAAAGGTCCAGTGACCGACGATCTCACTCCGGGCGGAGTGGGGGGAGGAAAACAAGCCAAGCGCCAAGCCAAGCGCGGGGCACAACAGGAGAGAACGCATCCATTGCTTCATAAGCCAATTCGGTGAGGGGCACCGAGGGTGAACTTCCGGGCTTTGTTGTCAACTGTTTCCGGCCAAGCGCGAGTGGTCAGGCGGGGACGGTGAGGGAGTGGCCGTTGTCTTTGGGGCCAAGCGCGAGGAAGAACGGGGCGGCCACCTTGGCGAAGGCGTCCGGCTTGCGGGCGGTGTCCGCGCCGCCGCCGAAGCAGCTTTGCAGCATCTCAGTGTTCACCACGCCGGGGCTGAGCGGCACGCACGCCATGCCGCTGGGCAACTCGTCGGCCATTGCCTTACTGAGTCCCTCGATGGCCCACTTGGTGGCGCAGTACGGCGCGACGTCGGGGGAGG
Source organism: Verrucomicrobia bacterium UBA6775 (assembly GCA_002453165.1). Classification (GTDB taxonomy): domain Bacteria; phylum Verrucomicrobiota; class Verrucomicrobiia; order Limisphaerales; family UBA1096; genus UBA1096. Next base: position 10,483 of record DKGH01000150.1, on the reverse strand, counting down.
TGCTGCGGCCCCAGCCGGAGCTGAGGTTGACGATCACGCCGTGGTTGCGCTCAATCATCGCCGGTGCAAAGTGCCGGGAGACGTTGGCCACGCCCTTGATGTTGATGTCGATGACGGCGTCGAACTCCGCCACCGGCACATCGACGAGTGGGCTGTTTTGATTGATGATCGCCGCGTTGTTGATCAGTAAATCGGGCGCGCCGTGGGCCTGAAGCATCTTGCTGGCCCAGTCAGCGACGAGCGCATCGTCGGTGACGTCGACCACGGAAAAGTGGTGATCCGAGCCAAGCGCGTTTTGGAGTTCACTGACCTGATCCACCGAGCGGCCGCAGCCGATGATCTTGTGGCCCAGCCGATCAAACTCCTCGACCAATCCCCGGCCGATGCCGCGGGTAATTCCGGTGATGACGATCGTTCTGGCCAAGCGTGGGACAGGTTACGGGTTGATAGTCCGCAGCTTGAGGTTGCGGACTTTTGAGATGCACTGGAACGACGCGATGCCGATCGGCACTGACAACTCGATCGGTCCCGGGCGCAGGGCGATCTGGCGATCCGCCAACGGCAGATCAACGACCAATTTGTCGTCTAGGAAGCACTGAATTTTCTCCCCCGTGACACGCACCCTGAAGTGATACCACTGGTTCTTCTCAAATTTCATGAAGGTGGCCGTCTCGTTTTCGGCGGCGTCCAACCCGTCGATGCTCGAGATGCCGACCACCGTGCCGCCCCAGCCGCCCGGCACAAACGTCGCGTACGTTTCGCCCACCGGAAAGGTGATCGCACAGAAAAAGTCGTCGCCATCGACCTTCATCGCCTCGGCTTCCAGTTCGAAATTGGTGCGCGGAATCTTGTCGTGGGCGAGGTGGATGCCGGTGATCAATTCGCCCTGGGCGAAATGAATCTCGCCATCCTTCACCGTCACGGCGCCACCGCCGGCATAGTCGGTGATTTCCCACCCGGAAAGGTCGGCGCCGTTAAACAGGGCTGGGTTGGGTTTTTGTTTTCCCAAGACGATGCAACCGGTGCCGATCGCAGCCACGACCACAGCAACCAGCCAGACGGCGTTTTGTCCAAAAAAGAATCTCAAGTTTTTCATTAAAATGGCGACGGGCAAATTGGCGGCAACACGGCAGCCCGTTCAAGTCTTTATTGCCCTGAAACACATTCCATTGAACAAATCCAAAATAAGGCCAGCAACAAATTATGGAGGGGCGAGCCTGCAAGTCCGTGGTCGGAGGTTATTCGTAAACCGCAAACCACGCTAAATCGCGGCGTTAATTGTAGAGATTTCCATCACGGGTAGTGATTCACCTTTTCACGTACAGCAGGGTTGTTTAGCGTTTCGGCACTGGATCACATTTTTTCATGAAAACCAATCGACGTTCTTTTGTTGGGCAGTGTGGGCTTTTGGCTGGGGCAACGGTCTTGGGCGGTGCTGATGCGCTTGGCCAGGCGGGGGGCATGCGAAAGCGGATCGCTTTTCTTGGCACCGAGGTGCGGACGCACTCGCATTCGCAGCATTTTCTCGACCGGCTGGCGCTTGGCTACGGCTGGCGCGGCGGTTGGCAGGAACCACGCACGGACATAGCCTCCGTCTACATCGACCAGTTTCCGGAAAATGGTGACCTTGGGCGCGACCGCGTGAAGCGGTATGGGCTGAAACTTTACCCGAGCATCGAGGAGGCGTTGACGCTTGGCACCGGCAAACTGGCAGTGGACGGCGTGGTGATCATTGCTGAGCACGGCAAGTATCCCCGCAACGAAAAAGGGCAGACGCTTTATCCCCGTTACGAGTGGTTCAAGGAATGCGTGAAGGTGTTCGAGAAAAGCGGTCGCGGTGTGCCGGTGTTTAATGACAAGCACCTGTCGACGACGTGGGCGCGCTGCAAGGAGATGGTGGACGATGCCAAGCGGCTTAAGTTTCCGTTTTTCGCCGGCTCCTCGTTGCCGGTCACACGCCGGATGCCGTCGATTGACATGCCGCACAATGTCCCGCTGAAGGAGAGTGTGTGCGTGGCCTACGGCGGGGTGGACAGCTACGACATTCACGCGCTGGAGACCGCGCAATGCATGTCCGAGCGGCGGCGCGGCGGTGAGGTTGGCATCCGGCAGGTTCACGCTATGCGCGGCCCGAACGTCTGGAAACGCCTTGCGGAGGATCGTCATGTGGACACGCGGCGGTTGGTCGTCTCGGCGCTCACGCGAAGTCATAATCTCCCGGTCGAGGGCGGCTATTACACCGGCAAGATCACGTTTGATTGGGCGCGCAAAACGTTCCCGAACCCGGTCGCTTATTTCATCGATCACAATGACGGCTTTCGAACGACGATGATGCTGACGAGTATTCGCGATTTCAACTATGCCGGGTTGCGGGCGGACAACGGCGAGATTGTCTCGACGCAAATGTATTTGCCGATGCCGACGCATGGCTCGTCGACGGCGGACTTTTTTCATCCGCTCTGCCGCCACATCGAGGATGCGGTGATCACCGGAAAGGTGCCGTATCCGGCCGAGCGCACGTTGTTGACGTCGGGGATGACGCTGGCCGGCGTGGAGTCGCTGCACCGCGGGCAGGTGCCCATCAAGACGCCACAGATGGATGTCCGGTACACAGTCGGGCCGGAGTCGACCTATTGGCTCGACTGAGTTCTATTTACTGCGATGTCAGCCCGGGTTGGCGTAGGGGGTATCTTCATCGAGTGCAACCACTTCACGGCGCAGCTCGCAGATCGCGCGGCATTCGAGCGCTCGGAGTGGTTGGCCGGCGAAGCCTTGTTGGCCAAGGACACCGGCGTGATCGGGGGGATGCTGTCGGTGTTGCGCGACCTCGGTTGCGAGCCGGTGCCTTTATTTTACGCCAGCGCCTGTCCGAGTGGCGCGGTTGAGGTAGCGGTTTATGATGAACTGAAAAATGAACTGCTTCGACGTCTGTCCGATGCGGGCAAACTCGATGGAGTGCTGCTGTGCCTGCACGGTGCGGGGGCGGCGGTCAACGCGCCCGATCTGGAGGGCGACCTCGCCGGGGCCGTTCGGGCGAGGGTGGGGGAATCGATACCGATCGTAGGCACGCTCGATCTTCATGCGCATGTAACCTCGAAGATGCTAATGCAGACGGATGCGTTGCTGGCTTGGGAAACTTATCCGCACGAGGACGCCTTTGAGACGGGTGAGCGCGGCGCCCGGGGGATGACCGAGATTCTTGCCGGTCGCCTGAAGCCGGTGATGGCCTTGGCCAAAGTTCCGGTGCTGGTCAGCGCGATTCATGGTCAGACGAAACCGCCCGGGCCATTTGCTGATGTGATGCAGGAGGCCAAGCGGCTCGAGGGCGAGGGGGCTGTTTTTTCGGTGAACCCGATTTTGGTGCACCCCTACCTGAACATGCCTGACATGGGTGGCGGCGTGTTGGTGGTGGCCAACGACGATGAATCCGGGGCGGTCAGCTTGGCCAAGCGCTTGGCCAAGCGTTACTGGGAAAAACGTGTTGAATTGCAGCCGGAGACTGTTAGCCCGGCCGATGCTGTACGGCGGGGGCTTCAAGCCAAGGGCGGCCCGGTGTTGTTGGTGGAGACGGCGGATTGTTGTGGCGGAGGTGCATCGGGCGACAGTGTGCACACTCTTCGCGCCCTGTTGGCGGAGGCGCCCGGGCAGGCGGCCATTGTTCCGGTGGTCGATCCTGGCGCGGCGCAGGTGGCGCACTCGGCTGGGCTTGGCCAAGCGATCCGGCTGAGGCTCGGTCACCAACTTGATCCGCAATGGGGCGATCCGGTTGAGGTCGAGGGTGTTGTTACGAAGTTGAGCGACGGAGCATTCGTCTATCGCGGCGGTATTTGGGATGGCCGAGCCGGCGACATGGGGCCGACCGCTGTGGTGGCTGTTGGCCCAATCCAGATTGTCATCAGTGGCAACGCAACCTACGACTGGATGACGGAACAGTATGACCTGCTCGACTTGAGTCCTGCGGACTGCAAATTTGTGGTTGCGAAAAACCCGATGAATTACCAGCAGGCCTACGCCGGGATGATGAAGGCTGTGTACGTTCTCGACACACCTGGCCCGACCCCGGCTAACACGAACGCCCTGCCGTACACCGCGATGTCGAGTGGTTGGTTCCCAGCCGAACCGGAGCATACCATCGACGAGCCGGAAGTTCTTGTTTCGAGGCGGCGTAAATTGCGAACGACGCCTTGAAAAAACCGGCGTTCGGGGCTATCCAACCGGTGTGGACCGCACTTTAACATTACTCGCCTCGGCGTTTGCATTGGCAACGGGACATCCGGTTTTGCTGGCGGAGGATAAGCCGGTGGATTTTGCACGCGAAATCCTGCCGGTGCTTTCCGACAAATGCTTCGTCTGCCACGGGCCGGACACGCGGAAAAAAGACCTCGTCCGACTCGACTCATTTGAGGGGGCAACGCGCGATTTTGACGGCTTCAAGGCGATTAATCCCGAGTCACTCGAGGAAAGTGAAATCATCGTCCGTATCAATGATGCGGATGATCCCATGCCGCCAGAGGATGCCGAGAAGCAGCTTACCGCAGACGAGCGTGCGTTGATTGAGCGCTGGATCAGGCAGGGCGGCAAATACGCCAAGCACTGGGCGTTTGTGCCTCCGGTTAAGCCGGTTCCGCCAAGCAAGGGACACCCGATCGATGCCTTTATTAAAGAAAATTTCCCAGAGAGTATCGGATTTGCGACTGCTGCGGACAAATCCACTTTGGCACGACGGTTGGCGCTGGTGTTGACGGGCCTTCCTCCGGAGCCGGAGTTGCTTGAATTTTATCTTAAGGATGACAGCACCAACGCCTACGAGCGGTTGGTTGAACAGTTGTTAGCGGATCCTCGTTACGGCGAACACCAGGCTCGATATTGGCTCGATGCAGTTCGCTATGGCGATACCCACGGGCTGCACCTTGACAACAAGCGGGGCATTTACCCTTACCGCGATTGGGTGGTGCGTGCGCTGAATAAAAACCTGCCCCTAGATCAATTCATTGAGTGGCAACTCGCCGGCGATCTTCATCCGAATCCGACCACGGAGCAACTGATCGCCACCGGCTTCGTGCGGATGAATCCCTCTACTGCTGAGGGTGGCGTGATCCCGGCGGAATTTCAGGCCAAAAACAACTTCGATCGAACCGAGACCCTAGGTACGGTATTCCTCGGTATGTCGATGCTCTGTTCGCGTTGCCACACGCACAAGTACGATCCCATCACGCAGACGGAGTACTTCGAGTTGATGGCGTTTTTCAACAGCACTGCCGAGGGGCCGCTCGATGGGAATAAATACGAGTACGCGCCAGTCATCAAGGTGCCCCGCGATCAGGCGAGGTGGAATGATTGGGAACGGCTGCAGTCTGAGCGCGACCTGTTGCTGGCCAAGGCGGCTTTGACGTTTCAAAACCCGCAGGGCATCGCGTCCGAGGCCAAGCAGAAATGGGACAAGGCCGACATCGTCACACGCTTGGCCATGGTCGTGGATGAAAACGGGCCATGGAAAAAAGCCGGCCTGACCATTCATGAGGCGGCCAAGCGCTTGGCCAAGCGCATCGGCGATGCGGAAAAAGCATTCACCACCACGCTCGTGGCAAAGGAGCTTGGCAAACCACGCGAAACCAAGCTCCTTCAGCGCGGCGAGTACAATCTGCCGACCGGCGACCCACTGCAGCCCGGTGTGCTCAACGTCATGGGTAGTTTGCCCGAGGGCGCACCGCGTAACCGGCTCGGCTTGGCCAAGTGGCTGACCAGTCGCGATCAGCCGGTGGTGGCTCGTGTGCTTGTGAACCGGATTTGGCAGCGCGTCTTCGGCGAGGGGCTCGTCCGGACGCCGGAAGATTTCGGACTGCAGGGCGAGCAGCCCACTCATCCGGAGCTGCTCGACTGGCTCGCGGTGGAACTGCAGGACAGCAACTGGGACTTAAAACACATGCTTCGGTTGATGGTTCGCAGTGAGACGTTTCGTCAAAGTTCCGCGCTTCGGCCGGCGCTGAATGATCCGGAAAACAAGCTGTTCGCCCGTGGGCCGCGTTATCGTCTCGACGCCGAGGTTCTGCGTGACATCGCCCTTTGGGCGAGTGAACTGCTCGATCCGCACATGGGCGGGGAGGGGGTCAAGCCGTACCAGCCAGCCGGCATGTGGAAGGCGTTGTCGCACCCGGCCAGCAACACGAAAAATTACAAGGCCGATACCGGGCGGATGGTCTATCGCCGCAGTCTTTACGTTTACTGGAAACGCACGAGTCCGCACCCGATGATGACGCTGTTCGACGCGCCCAACCGTGAGACCAGCTGCGTCAAGCGCTCCCGCACCAACACGCCTTTGCAATCGCTTGGTCTGCTCAACGAAACACAGCGGGTGGAGATGGCGCGCATGTTCGCCGAGCGCCTGCTCAAGGAACGGGCCACAGATGATCAGCGGCTGGACCTGTTATTCACGTTGCTCGCCTGCCGCGAGCCAAATCCCGCTGAGCGCGACGCCTGCAATCGATTGCTCGACTCGATGCGCAAACGCTACGCCGAAGCCGGCAAAGATGCTGATGCCCTGCTCAACACCGGCGAGGTGCCGCGCGATAAGACCCTGAACAAAACCGACCACGCCGCCTGGACGCAGTTGACCGCCACGGCATTGGCAAGCGACCTGGCCTTGATGTTATTTTAATCGATCGTACTCTTATTGATGAAGTACGAGGTGCGAGTAGGAGAACGAATTTACAAATGAATCCAATACGAGAATCTGACTTGATGATGACGCGCCGGCAGTTGTTCGGACGTGCTGCGCTTGGCTTGGGCACGGCGGCCTTGGCCAACGTGCTCGGCCCGGATCTGCTGGCTAATGGCCAAGCGCCAGGCACCCACTTCGCGCCCAAGGCCAAGCGGGTGATATACCTGTTCATGAGCGGCGGACCAAGTCACCACGACCTTTGGGATTACAAACCGAAGATGCGCGAAATGTTCGGCAAGGATCTGCCGGGGCACGTTCGCGATGGCCAGCGCATCACCGGCATGACCTCGCGGCAAAAGACACTCCCGGTCTGCCCGAGCAAATACACCTTCACCAAACACGAAAACAACGACCGCGGCCTGTGGGTCAGCGAACTGCTGCCGCACACCGCCAAGGTCGCCAAGGAACTCGCGGTGGTTTACAGCACGTTCACCGAGGCGATCAACCATGACCCGGCGATCACGTACATCCAAACTGGCAGCCAGATTCCCGGCCGACCGAGCCTGGGCGCCTGGTTGAGCTACGGTCTTGGCCGAGTGAACGAGAACCTGCCGGGCTACGTGGTGATGCATGCCCGTTCGAAATTCCCTGAGCAGAGCCTGTTCGGCCGCCTGTGGGGAACCGGCTTCATGCCATCCGACCACCAGGGCGTGCTATTGCGTAGTGAGGGTGATGCGGTGCTGTACCTGAAAAATCCAGCCGGTGTTTCCAGTAAGGACCGGCGTGCCCAACTCGACACACTTGCGGCACTGAACCAGCAGCAATACGAGGAATTTGCTGACCCGGAAATTCTCGCGCGTATCAAGCAGCACGAGCTGGCCTATCGAATGCAGACCTCCGTGCCGGAGTTGATGGATCTATCCGTCGAGAGCGACGCGACATTCGAGCTTTACGGCGAAGAGGCACGGCAGGCAGGCAGCTTTGCGGCGTGCTGTCTTAACGCGCGTCGTCTGGCCGAGCGGGGTGTTCGCAACATACAGATTTTCCATCGCGGCTGGGACGCCCACGGCGGTCTGCCACGCGAACATGAGTCGCAGTGCAAGGACATCGACCAGGGCTGCTACGCTTTGATCAAGGACCTCAAGCAGCGCGGCATGCTCGACGAGACGCTGGTGGTTTGGGGCGGTGAGTTTGGCAGAACCTCCTACTGTCAGGGCAAGTTGACCAAGGACAATTACGGTCGGGACCATCACCCACGCTGTTTCACCACATGGATGGCGGGTGGCGGCATCAAGCCCGGAATCACCTACGGGCAAACCGACGATTACGCATACAACATCGCCGACGCCGACGGCAACGCGATCAAGCCGACCAAGGATAAGTGGACACCTGGCACCATGCACATCCACGACCTCAACGCGACCATCCTGAATCAGCTTGGCATCGATCACCGAAAACTGACCTATCGTTATCAGGGCCGTGACTTCCGGTTGACCGACGTCCACGGCCACGTCATCAAGGATCTCGTCACCTAACAAACCAAGCGCTTGGCCAAGCGCTCGATGGCTGATTTTGAACGATTTACGGAGCGCGG
>DKGH01000150.1:0-1897 GCA_002453165.1 Verrucomicrobia bacterium UBA6775 | reverse complement strand
GAGCGCGGCCGTCCAGTCACTTCAGAATGCGATCTCTCTTTGCCGGGGGGACAGGCGGTTGCTTGCGGACTGGATTGAGTCGGCGCAAAGAGGCTCAGTGCCGTACTGCATGGCGCTCATCGCGCTGGGTTGCGGGGCGTATGGGTTCACGGTCGGACTGCGGAACGGTTGGGAGATGGGAGCCTACGTCGCGGTCAAACTTCCGCTTATCATTTTTATCACCCTGATCGTGAACGGCCTGCTCAATGGTTTGCTCGGGCTGGTGCTTGGCAGTGGCATCGGATTTCGGAAGAGTGTCCAGTTTCTGCTCACCGGCTTTGCCATCATGGCGGTAATCCTTGGTGCACTCAGTCCGATCAGTTTTTTTGCGACGCTCAACATGCCGTCATCGGGGGATGGCTCCGGTCGGTTCGCCTGGCACGGGGCCAGCCTGTTGATGCACACCGGCCTGATCGCCTTTGCCGGCATCACCGCACACGCCCGGCTGCTTTATTACGTTCGGGAGTTCGCGGACTCCAGTCGAGCCGGGACCCATGCGTTTTTCGCCTGGTTGGCGGGGAATCTATTTGTCGGGGCACAGGTGTCGTGGAATCTGCGCCCGTTTTTTGTGTCGCCAGGGCTCAAGGTGGAATTCCTCCGCGACGACCCGTTCAACGGAAATTTTTACGAGGCGGTAATTGTCGCACTCAAAAACGTCTCTCAAATTTAGAAAGATACTGAAACAGATATGAACGAAAACAAAAAGGACTCGAAAAGGGAAACGGTCGGAAGTGTAAAAGCGAACATCCCGCCAAGCATCAGCGATGCAGAGTCAGGCTTTGTACCGATGGAGGGTGATGCCTCTTTTTCAAATCTACTCAGCAAGTTACTTCGGAAGCCGCTGTCTATTTTTCACGAACTTGAAACCAAGGAGGCGCTATGGAAAATCCCGGTCACGCTCATCCTCATTTCCGTGGTCAGCCTGACGGTGTTCGGCTTGGTTGTCGGTACATTCTCCTGGGGGGATCAAATCTGGGCGGCCCCGCTGAAAATCGTATCCGGCTTGATGTTCAGTGCGCTGATCTGTCTGCCGAGCCTCTTCATTTTCACCTGCATCGGCGGGTTGGAGGCGCGATTCAGCACGGTGGTGGGGATGTTGTGCTCGATCGTGGCGCTTTCCGGTCTGCTTTTGGTCGGGTTCGCGCCGGTGGTCTGGCTGTTCAGCGTCTCAAGCACCTCGGCGGTGTTCATCGGTTTCATGTTGCTCGTATTGTGGATGATTTGCGTCGGGTTTGGCTTCACTCTCGTATTCCGTGCGGGCAAGGCGATGGGCATGACCAACACCCGGCATCTGTTGGTCTGGTGCCTGATATTCTTGTTGGTCACTGTCCAGATGACGACCACGCTGCGCCCGATCGTCGGGGAGTCGGACGCGCTCTTTAACTTCGAGGAAAAGAAATTCTTTCTCCAGTACTGGAGCGAGGAACTGCAACAGGCGACCGATTAACCTGCGCTAGACTCACTTGGCCAAGCGCTTGGCCAGTTGCTTGACGGTTGGCAGCTTGGCCAAATCCTTCTCCCTGAGGTGCATGTACAAGGCGCGGTTCCACAGGTGGGGGAGGAACAGGTGGATTGTTCCGTTGTCGATCACCGCGTCCATGTAGGATGAGTTGTGGTTGAACCAGCCGTTCTTTGCCGGGTTGGAGCGAGTGGCGTTGGTGAAGAGAAATCGCGGCTCGCTCCAGTTCCGGCCACCGTCTTTTGAGAGCGACACCCAGATTTCCGCACGATCCCTCATTCCATCCATCTTCCCGGTCAGACCAACGTACTGTGTGTTGATATGGCGGTTGTGGAAAAAGGTGATCAACGTCTTGCCGTCGCTCAGGTGAAACACCATCGGCGGCGCATCGGGATGAAC
>DKGH01000191.1 GCA_002453165.1 Verrucomicrobia bacterium UBA6775 | reverse complement strand
CGTGCCTCCATCGGGGGCGACTGCCTCGAGACCGGGGTTCCCCTGCGACTTCGCGATTTTCCGGAACGCCCGAATATTCCCCTCTGCCGCCAAGGTGTGAACGCTCTTGGGGAGCATCCGTATGACGAGGCCGATAAAAAACATTACCGCGATCAACCATACCCACCACGGTATGGACTGTATGATAGCGACTTGGATCACTCCTTCGATAGCTTCCCATACGTGGAGTTTCGCGAAGTCGTTCTCTCTCCACCACACGGAGGGATCTCCCTGACCGTTTATGGATAAGCTGCCCATGTGTTGGGGTGGTTCTAGTTGACCCCCGGGCCAGTGGCCAGCACAATCCGCCCGCGCTTGGCCAAGCGCGGTTTTTTATGAATATAGATTCGGTTTACTCTGACCTGACCCTGAAAAACGGGGCCAAGATGGCCCTGCTCGTGATGGATGGCCTCGGCGATATCGCCACGGCCGCCACGGATTACAAAACCCCGCTCGAGGCGGCCAACACGCCGAATCTCGACGCCTTGGCCAAGGAGTCGGCCATGGGACGACTGATCCCGGCCGCCCACGGCATCACGCCCGGCAGCGGCCCCGGGCACCTTGGCCTGTTCGGCTACGACCCGCTGGAGTACGAGGTCGGGCGCGGTGTGATCGAGGCGCTTGGCCTTGGGCTGGAGCTGCACCCGGGAGACGTCGCCGCGCGGGCCAACTTCTGCACGCTGGACGAAAACGGGCTCGTCACCGACCGGCGCGCGGGCCGCATCGAGACCGAGCTGTGCGAGGAGCGCTGCGCCAAGCTCTCAGAGCACATCAAGCAGATCGGCGATGCCGAGGTGGTGATCACGCCGGGCAAGGGACATCGTTTCGTAGTGATCTTTCGTGGGGCCGACCTCGCCGGGCCGCTTAGCGACACCGACCCGCATCGCGAGGGTCTGCCAATCGCCGAGACCCAGTCGGACGACCCAAACTGTGCCAAGGCGCAAAAGGCGGCCAAGCTGATTGGCCAATTTTACGAGGCCGCCCTGCCGCTGCTCGCCGGCATGGAGCCGGCCAACGGATTTCTCATGCGCGGCATCGCACATCAGCCGGACATCCCGTTGTTCGCCGAGCGCTACTCAATGCGCCCGGCCTGTCTCGCCGTCTACCCGATGTACAAGGGCCTCGCCCAACTCGTCGGAATGACCAAGCACGAGGGACCGCAGACGATCGAGGAGCAGTTCGCGCGTTACAGCGAGCTGTACGACGAGTATGAGTTTTTCTTCGTCCACTACAAGTACACCGACATGTACGGCGAGGACGGAAACTTCGACGCCAAGACCAAGGCGATCGAGGACTTCGACAAGGCACTGCCGATCCTGCTCGAGAAAAAACCGAACGTCATCGCCATCACAGGTGACCACTCCACGCCGTGCGCGCTCAAGGGCCATTCGTGGCATCCGCAACCGGTGTTGCTGCACTCGAATACCAGCGGCTCGGACAAGCTGGATCGGTTCACCGAAACGAACAGCAACCGCGGGTCGCTTGGCATCATCGAGGCGAAGCACCTCATCCGCCTCATGCAGGCCAACGCGTTGATGTTCGACAAGTTCGGCGCATGAAGGCCGTCATTCTCGCCGCCGGCAAAGGCACACGCATGGGCGCCCTCACGGAAGAACTGCCCAAGCCAATGTTGCCGGTAGAGGGCAAACCGATCCTCGAACACATCATCACCGGCATCGCCGCGCAGGGTGTGCGCGAGGTCTGCCTCATCGTCGGATGGAAGGCCGAGGTCATCGGGAAACATTTCGGAGACGGCTCGGCGCTTGGCCTGAACATCACCTACACCACACAGGAGGTGCAGGACGGCACCGGCAAGGCGCCGGAACTGGCCAGAGAATTTGTCGGTAATGACGCCTTTCTGCTGACCTACGGCGACATCCTCGTGCGCCCGGACACGTACGCGCAAATGATCGCCCGTTTCGGCGAAGGCGACTTCTCCGGGCTCATCACCGTCACGCCCGGCGAGGATGTTCGCAAGGGTGGCATCAACTTTTTCGATGACGACTTCTGCCTGAAAAAAATCGTCGAGAAACCCAGCGACGCACAACTCGATCAACTCCGCGCCGAGGGCTGGCTCAAGGACGGCGAACCGGTCTGGTACAACGCCGGCATTTACATATTTCAGCCCGTCGTGTTCGACCACACGGCGAAGCTGCAAAAATCCCCGCGCGGCGAGTACGAGTTGACGGATGCCATCGAAACCATGATCGACGCAGGCGAACCGATCGCCGGCGCAAAAATCGAAGGGCGCTGGGTCGACGTCCGCGACCCCGACGTGCTCGAGTCACTGGGCTAAATTGCCGCAAAAACTGGACTCCGCTTGGCCAAGCGCGTCCGGTTTAATTCATCCTGCCTATCCTGTCCATCCATGTTCATTTTCCGTTCAACGCAAAACAGGCGAGTTCGCTGGGGCCACGAAGGTAGAGCCGGTTTCCGACGATGGCGGGATGGGACATCGAGTCGACCTTGCCATCTCCGAAGGGGCGCAATCGACGTAGCGGCTTGAACTCATTCGCCATCGCATCGAGCAACAGCAGGTCCCCACTCTGCGTCCAGACGAGCACGCGGCCGTTGCCGCCGATCACATTTGAGTGATCAAAAAATATGTCATCCTCTACCACCCAAACGGTTTTCAAATTACCCTTCAGGTCAAGGCAGTACATTTCGCCATAGGCAGTGGCGAACACTCGATCGCCGACGATGACCGGCGAGCAAGTGTCCGGCGCAAGGCTGGAGTTGGCCTTCAGCGGCTTGTCATCGAGCAACCCGTTTTTCAAAAACCGGTGCAGGCGAACGGCGTTGTTCTCGGTGGCGAGCAAAAGTTTACCCTCGTGAATCAGCGGCGTGGTGACGTTGAAGTCCGAACCCTCGGTGGGCACGTGCTGCCAAAGCCGCTTCCCCGTGTCCGGATCCCATCCACCAAGGCTCCCCGAGTCGTAGCCGACGATCTGCCGGCGCCCACCAAGTTCACCCAAGACAAACGCCGAGTAGGCAGCCGCGTGGCCGGGCGTTTTCCAGATCAACTTTCCGGTTTTCCGGTGGAGTGCGACAACCGAGGCATCGGGCTCACCGGGGTTAATGATGAGCTTGTCACCGACGATCAGCGGCGGCGAACTCGAGCCCCAAGCCAGCAGCTTGCCGCCGTACTCGCGATAAAAATTCGTTCGCCAAACGACCTCGCCGGTATCGAGCTGGACGCAATGCAGGTCACCCAGCGCACCGTGCAGATAAACCAGCCCGTCGTGAATGACCGGGGTCGCGCGGGGCGAATTGCTGTAGTCCAATTCACGATCCGCCTCATACTCCAGCCGCCACACCTCGCTG
>DKGH01000248.1 GCA_002453165.1 Verrucomicrobia bacterium UBA6775 | reverse complement strand
GTCGCCAACCCCAGCAGCACGAAGCCCATGTGGCTGACGCTGGAGTAGCCGATCACGAACTTGAAGTCGTCCTGCTTGAGTGCGACGAACGCGCCGTACACGATGTTAATGATGGCAAAGATGGCGATGCACGTGGCCCATTCCTGAGCCCCCTGCGGCAGCAATCCGATGGCCACTCGCAAACAACCGTAGGCGCCCAGTTTCATCACCACGCCAGCCAGCAGCATGGAGGTCGCTGTGGGCGCGGCGACGTGCCCCGTCGGTGCCCAAGTGTGGAACGGCCACATGCCGGCCAAAATCGCAAAGCCGAGAAAGAGCAGCGGGAAAATCCAAGTCTGCGCCTCCGCGGCAACTTGCCCCTCCTGCAATTTGATCAGGCTGAATGACCTGACCGCTTCACCGGTGCTGGTGTCTTTCGTCAGGAAAAACAGGGCGATCATCCCGAGCAAAACCAGCGCGCTGCCGCCGAAGGAGTACAGCACCAGTTTCATCGCTGCGAACTGCCGCCTGACTCCACCCCAGATTGCGATGAGGAAATACTTGGGCACCACTGCGATTTCGTAAAAGACAAACAGCAGGAATAAATCGAGCGACAGGAACACGCCGTACACCCCGCCGATCAGCGCGAAGTAGTAGGCGTAAAACTGATTGGCCCGGTCTTCGAGCGTCCAACTGAAAAGCACACCGCAAATGGCGACCAATCCGGTGACGAGCAACAGCGGCAGGCTGATCCCGTCGTATCCGGTGATGAAGGAGATGCCTAATGTGGGAATCCAATCGAAGTTTTTTTTGTCGGCGATCTCGCCACCGGTGAGATTGAGATAACAAACCATCGACACGGCAAATCCAGCCGTCGCCGTGGCCAGTGCCACCCAGCGGATCCGCTGGTGAGCACTCGCCGGCATGAGTCCGCAGACCAGCGCGCAGAGGAAACTCAAGATGACAGTGAGCAGCGCGGTCATGTCAGGGCATCGTTTGGCTGAACGCCAGCCATGTCTTGGGGTAAATGCCGGCCCAGAAAACGAGGATCAGGATCGGGGTCAAGATCAGGATTTCGTTCCGGGTCAGGTCCGGCATGGATTGATGTTGTTCATTGACCGGGCCGGTGAACACGCGCTGCAGCATGGTCATCAAAAAAACTGCCGTGGCCAACAGGCCAAGCGTGGCCATCGCGGTCACCTTCGGGGCAACAGCAAAGCTGCCGCTGAAAATCAGAAACTCCGCCGCGAACCCGGCGAGGAACGGCAGGCCAAGCGAGCAAAATGTCAGGATATAAAACATCGCGGCAAACCGGGGTGTGACCGAGCAGAGTCCACCAAAGCCGTCACGGTTGCGATGCCCGGCCCGTTGCTCGAGCAGGCCAACGAGGTAAAACAACCCTGCAGCGGAGAGGCCGTGAGCGAACATCTGTAGGATGACACCCTGCCTCGCCAGTTCGTGGGCACCCTCGATCTTGAGGCCGGTCGTGGCCACTCCAAGCGCACCAATGCCCAGTACACAGTAGGCCACGTGGTTGAGCGACGAAAACGCCAGCAACTTTTTGAGATCGGTCTGTCGCAGCGCAAGGAAGGCTCCCCAAAGAATCGTCAGTAACGCGAAGCCAAGCAGCATGTCGGCGTGTTGCGATAGTTGGTCGGGGAAAATCGGAACGATCAACCGGAGTAAACCGTACACGCCCATCTTGGACATCACGCCGGTCAGCAGGATGACCACCGGGGTGGGAGCGGCGGCATAGACCGGAGCCTGCCAAATGTGCAGGGGTGCGAGGGGCACTTTTACCCAAAGGCCGGCAAGTATGGCGACGAAGATCAGCGAACTCACCTCAACATTTTTCTCCTCAATCACCCCGGGCAATTTGATGAAGTTGAACGAATCGGTTGCCTGATAAAGGAAAATAAAACCAAGCAGCATCGCCACGCTGCCAAGCACCGTGAAGAGGACAAAGTTAATGGCAGCCTTGTGGCGATCTTCGCTTTTGCCGAAGAGCTTGATGAGGAAGAACGCCGGCACGAGCGCGAGTTCCCAGTAGATGAACCAGTGGAAAAAATTCAGGGCGGTAAAGGTGCCGAATAGTCCGGTGAACTGCAGGCTCAACAGGGCGAAGTATGTCTTGGGTCGATCACTGTGGCCCCATGAAATCCAAACCGCGATCGGCGCGAGCAGCGCGGCGAGTAACAACACGAGCGCGTTCGTGCCATCGAGGCCGACGTGGTAGTCAATGCCAAGGTCTTCGATCCATGAGACCTTTACCTCAGTCAGTTTTCCGTCGAACTGCAAAAGGAGCCAAGCGGTCAACGCGAATGACACCAGAGCCCCGGCCATCGCCACAGCACGAGCACGCTGCGTGGGCATCGCGAGGATCAGGATGGCGGCCACCAGCGGGGCCAATGTCAGTGCGGTGATCATTTGGCCCAAAGTACCAGTGCCGTGAGCAGGACCGCGCCCAGCGCGATCAACCGGAGGTAACCGGGGAGAAATCCGTTTTGCGGCCGGGTGACGGTTCGACCTGCGAAGCGGAGGCGTGCGCACATTCCGTCGAAGGCCAGCGAGTCGATCAACTTGCGGTCGCCCCCGATGGCAAAACCGGTGCCGATTCGGGAAGCGACTTCCACGGCAAGGTCGCGGATGAATAACAACAGCGCGTTGAGTTGCTCACTGATGATGGTGAAAAGCGTCCAAAGCCGGCCAACGGTGGCCTCGTAAATCTCATCAAACCAAAACTTGCGCTCGAAGGGCTTGAGCGCCAGCGGGTCCGCCGTTTGGCCAATTGCGCGTCCGCGATAAATCAGGAAGCCAAGCGCAATGCCACCAAGCGCAACGGCGATGCTGACGGCGACGACGGTGCCTGGGTGAGGAGTGACGGGTTTACCTGGAAACAACTCCAGTATGGAGCCCCTGGCTAAGGCGCCGAGGCCAAGCGCAAACACCGAGAGGATCAGCAGCGGCACGGTCATGATCTTCGGACTTTCGTGCGGGGCATGCTCACCACGGTAGGTTCCGGGGAAGACGTACATGCATTGGCGTGTCATGTAGACCGCCGTCAGCAACGAGGCGAGAGCCGCGACCCAGAATACCGGTTGATTGTTTGCCCAGGCTCCGGCGAGGATTTCGTCCTTGCTGAAAAAGCCGCTGGTAAACGGAAACGCCACCAGCGCAAGCGTACCGCAAAGATAGGCGATCGTGGTGAGCGGCATCGGCTTGGCCAAGCCGCCCATTTTTCGGATGTCCTGCTCATCGTGGCAGCCGAGGATGATCGAGCCGGCCCCGAGGAATAGCAGCGCCTTAAAAAAGGCGTGGGTCAAAAGATGAAACATGCCCACTGACACCCCGGCGGCACCGATGCCGACCATCATCAGGCCAAGCTGGCTGACGGTGGAGTAGGCGAGGATGCGCTTGAGGTCGTATTGGCCAAGCGCGATGAACGCTGCGACGAGCGCAGTGATCGCGCCGACCCAGGCGACCAACGGCAGCATGCCGCCCGCCTCAAACAGCGGGAATGTGCGGGCTACCAAAAATACGCCGGCCGCGACCATGGTCGCCGCGTGAATGAGGGCGCTGACCGGGGTTGGCCCCTCCATGGCATCCGGCAGCCAAACGTGAAGCGGTATTTGGCCGGACTTACCTACGGCCCCGACGAACAGCAGGAAGCTAATCACCGTTGCAGCCGAAAAACCAAAAGCCATTTGGGAATTTAGATCGTACTGTTGGAGAATCCCGTTTTCAGCTTCCGTGTAAAAATCAAGTGTCCCGGTGACCTTGAACACCAACAGGATCCCGATAAAGAAACCCATGTCGCCGACGCGCGTGACGATGAACGCCTTCTTGCCAGCGGCTGCGGCTTCCGGTTTGTGATTCCAAAAACTGATCAGCAGGTAGGACGCCACGCCGACAACCTCCCAGCACATGAAAAAGAGGATCAAGCTGTTGGCCAGCACCACCCCAAGCATGCCGGCGGCGAACAGCGAAAGGTAGCAGAAGAAACGGGCCATCCGTTTGTCGTGCGACATGTAGCCGGCTGAGTAGATGAAAATCAGCGACCCGACAAACGTGACCATAGCAGCCATCGCTCCGGTGAGTGGGTTGAGGACGAAGCCGAAATTGATCGCCGTTCCGCCGATCGCAAGCCACGGGATGGTGAATAGTTTGGGCTTATCATCCGCTGCCATCCCCCAGGCTTCGTTAAACGCGATGAGGGAGAGGACGCAGGAAACCAGCAACGCTGCGATGGCGAAAATCGACGCACGTTTGCCATCGCGCATGAATGACGTCACCGCCGCCGCAAGGAGCGGCAGCAACGGAATCAATGCCAGTTTTTCCGTGGTCATTCCTCCTTAAGTGTGTCGAGTGACTCCAAATCAACCGAGCGGAAATGCCGGTATACCGCGATGACCAAAGCCAATCCGACCGCGACTTCAGCAGCCGCCACGGCGATGGTGAATAATGTAAACAACGGCCCGTGCAACAACTCCGGGTTGGTGCCGAACCGCCAAAAGGCGATGAAGTTCAGGTTAGCTGCATTGAGCATGATCTCAACTGAGAACAAAACCACAACGGCGTTTCGTCGAGAAAACGCGCCCAGCAGGCCAATGCAAAACAGGACCGCAGCGAGAATAAGGTAATGATGCAACGCAAGGGTCATTCGGTGTTCTCCCCCTTTTCTGATGCGCGCCCACCCTGAGCCGCAGTGACGGCCCCGATCAGCGCCGCAGTCAACAAAAGCGCCAACACCTCAATCGTGACGATGTAGGGTTCGATGAGTTTCGTGCCCAACTCTTTCACTGAGGATTGTTCGACGATCATATCCTTGGGTGTTGCGTTTTCAATCAGTGGAATCTCCCGTATGGTCGGGAGCAGGATTACCAGAAAAACGGCCAACGCGATGATCGCCCCCCAGAAACTCCCCCTGGATGTAACGCGGAAAGCGTCCTTCCCCGTGACGCGATCGGTCAGCATGATGGCAAACAAAATCAGTATGCCCACTGCCCCGGCGTAGACGAGGATCTGCACCACGGCGATGAACTCGGCGAGCAGCAGCAAAAACAGTCCGGCCAAGCCGGCAAAGAAAACGAGCAGGGCAAAGACACCGTGAACGAGGTTGCGCTTGCGCACGGCAACCAGCGCGCCGATCACCGAGATTGCCGCCAATATCCAAAATGCCGTGACTTCGTTCATTCGCCGTACTGGTAGGTGCGGGGCTTAACCTTGGCCCGATTAACGTGATCCAAGCCCTTGGCCGCCGCGTAAAGGATGATGAGTGCCGCAACCCAGACGATCACGCTGACGGCTGTCCCCTCATTGGCTTTCTTGGCGTGCCAAGCGAACCCAGCGATGAAAATATTCAGGATGGACAGCGGCAAGAGGAACTTCCACGCAAAACCCATGAGTTGATCCACCCGCAGTCGGGGGAGGGTGCCGCGCAGCCAAATCATCACCCCGATCAGGATGCAGACCTTGGCCAGAAACCAGATCACCTTCAACCAGGGCAGCGCCTCCACGCCTGGGCCGCCACCCGCGCCAAGGAAAAGCGTCACCGCCAGACCACTGATGGCAAACATCGCGATGTATTCACCAAGGAAAAACAGGGCGAACTTGAACCCGCTGTATTCCGTGAAGTAACCGGCGATGATTTCGCTCTCGGCTTCCGGCAGGTCAAACGGCGAGCGGTTGGTTTCCGCGAGTGCCGCGATAAAAAAAATCACGAACGCAGCCAGACCCCATGGCTGAAAAACATACCAGTTCCAGCCAGCCTGCGCTTCTGCGATTTCGGCGGCATTAAGGCTGCCCACGATCATCACCACGACCACTGCAGAAAGGACCAACGGGATTTCGTAGCTGACCATTTGTGCGATGGCTCGCATGCCGCCCAGCAAGGAATATTTGTTTCGGGAGGCCCAGCCGGCCATGAACACGGCCAAGGTGTTTAATCCGGTGATGGCGAAGAAAAAGATCACCGCACCATCGAGCATGAACGCCTTCACGGAATTCTGTTCGCCATTGAGCCAGGGAAATTCCAGCGGCAAAAAGCAGAGCACCAGCATCGCCGGGATCAGTGATAGGATCGGGGCGAGGAGATGAAAAAGCCGGTCGGCCCCGGTGGGGACGATGTTTTCCTTGAACAACATTTTGATACCGTCTGCCGCCGGTTGGCCAAGCCCGAATAAACTGAGATTGCCCCCGTACGGAGTCAGAGGTACGCCGACCTTGTTCGGGCCGATGCGGTTTTGAATGCGGGCCAATGCCTTGCGTTCCACCCAAGTCGTCAACGCGAACATCGATGGAAAAATCACCAACAACGGCACAGTGGCCAGCAGGATGTCTCCGATCAGTTCCCAGTTCATTCTCCGTTGTCCTCCTTTTTGGCGTCCGTGTGTGTGGGCGCGGGCGCCTCGGCGGGCTTCTCTGCAGACTCTGCTTCTTCTTTTGCCTTCGCTTCGGCTTCGGCCTTAGCTTTCGCTTCAGCCGCCTTTTTCTTGGCCTCCTCGGCTGCTTTCTTCTTGGCCTCCTTGGCTGCTTTTTCGTCGGCGATGCGCTTGTCTCGGGCGGCCGCTTCCTCGGGATGAATCTTGTGATAGTAGTCGTTGCTTTTGAGCAGGTCGTCGCGTCGAAGCAGCAGTCCTCCAAATCGATCCGGCGTGCTTAACTCAAACTGGCTGTTCATCACGATGGCGTCGAACGGGCAGACCTCCACGCAAATCTGGCAACTCATGCAGACGGACACATCGATGTCGAAGGTCGCCGGATAAAACTGGGCCTTGTTGCCGCCGCGTTCCATCTTGTCCTTGCTCTTCTCAATGTAAATGCACTGGGGAGGGCATTCGCGCTCGCAAATCTGGCAGGCAACACAGCGGACGGTGTCCATCGGTTCACCCTCGTCGTGCAGCAGCATGGGGAAGTTGCGGCTGTAATGGGTGACCGTGGTCGTGTCGCTTAGCTGTTCTGCTTCTTCCTTCGGGTAATCACCGGCGCGTTCTGGCAGTTTGTCGTCGGTGCGCCAGGCGTACTCTTTTGTGGTCAGGCGTTCCTTGTCGAAATATGAGCCGACGAAGTTTCGCAACGTCACCGCCATGCCCTTGAAAATTCCGCCACCGAGCAGGCTCATCGGTCCACCTCCCCGAGTACGATGTCGATGCTGCCAAGGATGATCACCGCATCCGCCACCTGTTGGCCAATACACATGTCCTGCAGCACGGTCAGGTTGATAAAAGAAGGCGGCCGGACCCGGTACCGATACGGTTGGGTGGTGCCGTCAGCCACGAGATAAAAACCAAGCTCACCCTTGGGCGCCTCGACGCGGCCGTAGGCCTCCGCCTTGGCCGGCTTGAACACCTTCCCGGCGTTGCCCATGATCGGGCCAGCCTCGATGCCGTCCAGTGCCTGTTTTAAAATCTCAATGCTCTCGCGCATCTCGAGCATTCGCACCATGAACCGGTCGTAGCAGTCGCCGACTTTCCCCTTCGAATATGGCACGCGAAACTTGAACCGGTCGTAAATGCCGTAGTTGTCGACTTTGCGAATGTCGTAGTTCACGCCGCTCGCGCGAAGCATCGGCCCCGTGATCCCGGCATTGATCGCCAGTTCCTTCGACAGGTTACCAACGCCTTGGGTGCGGCTGAGGATGATCTCATTTTCGCAAAGCAGTTTCTCGTACTCATCGAGAAATTTTGGGAAGCGATCGACTACTTCTCGCGTGCGATCCAGCCATCCCTCGGGCACGTCGCATCGCAGTCCACCAAAGCGAAAGTAGTTGCACATCATCCGTGCGCCGCTGGCCTGCTCGAACAGGTCGAGAATTTTTTCGCGCTCACGAAAGGCATAAAGCAGCGGAGTGCCAAGCGCCCCGAGGTCGTTCACAAAAAAACCGACGAGCGAGACGTGGTTCACCAGCCGGGTGAGTTCCGACATAATCACGCGCAGGTACTCGGCACGTTCCGGAATCTCGATTTCGATCAACTGCTCGGCCGCGAGTGCGTACGCCCAGTTGTTGGTCATGCTGTTGAAATAATCGAGTCGGTCAGTGAACGGCATGCTCGCGAGGTAACTCATGGCCTCCGCGAGCTTTTCGTGATTGCGATGCAGATAGCCAAACACCGGCTTGAGGTCGACCACCGTTTCGCCGTCCAGCTTGACGTCCATCCGAAACACGCCGTGCGTGCTCGGGTGGTGCGGCCCCATCGAGACCTCCAGCAGGCTGGTCTCCAGACCATCCTGTTGAATCAGCTCGTAGTTGGGCACAGCAGCAGTCACTTCATGAAAAACACCCGCTTGGCCAAGTGGGTTCGATAAAAAAAGGGTCGGATTTGTTTGCTCCCTTTCCCTTGAGGGAGAGGGCTGGGGTGAGGGTGGAAATGTAAGAGCTGTTAGATTGGTTGCGGATTTGAAACAAAAAACTCTCCCTATCATCCGGCCTTCGGCCACCTTCTCCCCCAGCGGGGGAGAAGGAAATTGATAGCAGGCGCTTGGCCAAGCGGGATGGAATTGTGTTCGGAGCAGCGACCGGCATCAAAAAATCACCTTTCCCTTTTGATGTTTCTCGAGAATCTCATCGTGCGGGGTCGGCTCCCATTCGTAGTCGAACGGCTCGACGTAATCCTTGCGCATCGGGTGTCCCACAAACTCATCCCACATCAGGATGCGACGTTGATCCGGATGCCCGGTAAAGTTGATGCCGAATAAATCGTAAATCTCACGCTCCTGCAGTTCGCAGCTTCGCCAGACGGGGGTTAGCGACTGTGCCTCCGGTTTTTCCCGGGTCGTGCGCTGTTTCATTACGAGCGGGCCGGTGCGTTTTTCCATCGAGTAAAGATGGTAAACGACTTCCATTCGGGCGGGGTCCTTGTGAATGATCGTCTCCGTCTTGCCCTCCTCATTCTTGACCTTCTCCTTGAATTCGCGATCGAGGTAATCGATGCCGGTGACGTTGCTGCAGTAATCGAGCCGGAACGAATCGTCATCGCGCAGCCAGATTGCGACCTCCGTGGCTTTTGTCGCCGGGACAATCAATGTTCCGAATTCCTCGTCCCACTCCACCTCCGGGAATCGTTGCAAAACCGATTCGTGGGGGATCGCCTCGCTCATGCAGTGGCTTCCTTCTCCACTTTCTCCTCAGCCGGGGCGTTCGGGTTGGCCGGCGGTTGCCAGACGTCCGGATTGTAGGCTGGCTCAAGGTCAGTGCCGGTGAATTCCGGGACAGGGTACTGGCGGCGTCCCTCGGTGAATGCCGGGTCGGATTTGATGTCCTGCGTCCGGATTTTCTCCTGCAAATAGTTCAGCGACTGCAGCACGGCCTCCGGGCGAGGCGGGCAACCGGGCAGATACACGTCCACCGGGATGTAGCGATCGATACCCTTGAGCACGTTGTAGCCCTGCTTGAAAGGCCCGCCAGAGATGGCGCAGGCACCCATGGCGATCACCCATTTTGGCTCCGGCATCTGGTTGTAAATTCGCACCACCTGCGGGGCCATCTTTTTCGTCACCGTACCGGAAACGATCATGAGATCAGCCTGACGTGGCGAGGGACGAAACACCTCCGAGCCGAAGCGGGAGATGTCAAAACGCGATGTCGCCGAGGCGATCATCTCGATGGCGCAACAGGCGAGGCCAAAGGTAAGCGGCCAGATCGATCCGCCGCGGGCCCAGTTGTAAAGAAAGTCCACCTTCGAAACGATTACTCCGGCGCGTTCCAGTTCGGCGCGAGTCGCGTCGTCGAGTTCGACGCTGGGGCATGTGTTTGGGGTTGTCATTTCCAGGTCAGTACGCCCTTGATCCAGAGATAAATCAGGCTCTCGGCCAGAAGCAGTATGAAGATGCCCATCGCGAGAAATGAGCCGAAAGACAGGTCGGTAAATGCCACAGCCCACGGGTAGAGGAAAACCACCTCGATGTCGAAGATCACGAAAGCCAGTGCGTGCAGGTAGTACTGCACCTTGAATTGCACCCACGAGTCGCCCTTGGATTCGAGACCGCACTCGAACGTGGATTCCTTGATCTCACCGGGTTTGCGTGGTGCGAGGATGGCGGAGAGGATGAGCGGAGCGCAGGCGAATCCCACGGCCAACAACATCATGACGGCCAGCAGAAAATAGGCGGAATACGGTTCGCTATTTGCACCCAGCAAGGACACGGCAGTGCCGTGTTTCATGAGTATCTCGGATGGCATGGTTGTCAGCAAACAAAGCCAAACGGAGGAGCTCAACACTTCTTCGTAGACGCGCAAAGCATTGAGATTCGAGGCGAGAAGTCAAGACTCTCTTTCCCTGAGGTAAAGTGCGCTTGGCCAAGCGCTTGGCTCAATCCTCCACTTGGTCAAGCGGGGGAGCCAACACCACACGGAACCCGGCCAGAATCCAGCGAAAATCCGGTTGCTGCGCCTCGGCCCGACAGGCGGATCGAAGGATGTTGCTCGGACAATAATAGGCGCCACCGCGGAGCACTTTCATCGTGCCAGAGGTGGAAAACGCGCTGCCTTCGGGATAGGCCAAGTAGGTATCTGCGCACCACTCGAACAGGTTACCGTGCATGTCGTACAGACCCCATGGGTTCGGCTTGAGCTTGCCCACTGATTCCGGTTGATCGCCGCCGTTACCGGCCCACCAACCGTACTCACTGAGTTTGTCGACTGAATCGCCGAAGCTGTAGGCTCCCTTCGTGCCGGCACGGCAGGCGTACTCCCACTCCGCCTCGGTTGGCAGTCGGTAAACATACCCCTTGGGTAACAACCCAGCTGACCTTTTCGCGTCAGTCAGCCGTTTGCAGTATTCGACCGCTTCGTGCCAGGTGACTCTGTTCACCGGCATATCGGGGGAGAACTTTGTGTTACTGGGATTTTCGCCCATCAGGTCGAGGTAACTCTTTTGCTTGACCTCATAACGATTCATCCAAAAACCATGC
>DKGH01000157.1:5000-6158 GCA_002453165.1 Verrucomicrobia bacterium UBA6775 | reverse complement strand
TGGCTGGATTTCAGCGACACCCGCGCCGGCAACCACTCGGTGTTCGGCAAGGTGGTCGAAGGGCTGGACGTGATCGACAAGATTGCCGGCGTTCGCACCGGCGAAGCCAACAAGCCGGTCGAGGCGGTGACCATCAAGCACATCGAGATCATCCGGCAGGGCGAAAAGGCCAAGGCGTTCAAGGCCACCGAGGAGGCCATCGACCAAATGCTGCGCGACAACGCGGCGAGGCAGATGGCGGAGATTCAGAAAGAACTCAAAATCGAACCGACAGACTCCGGGTTGATTTACGAGGAACTCAAGGCCGGCGAAGGCGAACCGATCAAGGCGACCGACATCGTCACGTTTCACTTCATTGCGGAACTGGTTACCGAGGCGGGCGCATTTGGCCGGATTTTCGCGGACTCAGTCAACCCGCACCCGGCACCGCTCCGGCTCGCGGTAAGCGAGTTGGACAAGGTGCTCCCCGGCGTGGCGGAGGGAGTGCAGCTCATGAAAAATAACGGACACGCTGTGCTCTACATGCCGCCGGAACTGGCATACGGCAAGGGGGGGCACTACAACGCGCGCGTCCCGGCGCACTCGGTCGTGATCATGGAAATCCTGATCAAAAACGTCGAACCCGGGGAGTGATCAGCGGATCAGGCGTGCCCGATAAAATTCCTGTGGCGCCTTGGTGGTGTTGGAGTACTCAAGCACGCCGGCTCCGTCGATCAATTCCAGCTCTGGGCCGGTCTCCCACTGCTTCAAGTTCAGGCTACGATCCAGCGTGAAGCGTTGCCCCGGAAATCCGCGGAACACGAATTGATTGTTGAACCCACCGTCCTCCCCCGCCGAGCGATCCCAGCGGATCAGGATCGGCGTGCTGCGGGGCACAACCTGTTTGCGCAGGATGATTCCCTCAAGCCCCACACTAAGCAACTGACCGTCGCTGGCCAGCGCCCCGTACAATGAAAGCCCGGTGATGACTACCTTGGACTGCCAACTCTCGAGATCCGGGCTGGTCAACACCGTGCCATTGGCGCCCACCACGAACCACATGTCGCCCACGCGAGTCACGTCATTAAGCCATTGGCTGGTGCCGCTGTCCCGTCTGACCCACGTCTCGCCATCGGCGCTGGTGAGAATGGTGCCGGCCTGGCCCACGGCCACCAGTTG
>DKGH01000157.1:0-4609 GCA_002453165.1 Verrucomicrobia bacterium UBA6775 | reverse complement strand
GTCCACTCGGCCCCGTCCGGTGACGTCAGGATCACGCCATACTCGCCGACCGCCACGAAGTATTCCCCGAACGCATCTACACTGGTGAGGATGCCGGAGGTTGGCGCCTGGTGTTTGGCCCACTTTTTACCATCCTTCGTGGTCAACACCGTGCCCTTGCCACCGGTGACGACCCATGTGTCGTTGAGCACCGTTACACCCTGAAGGTCGTTCTCAGTCAGTGCCGGTTCGACGGCATTCCAAAAGATACCGAGCGTATTAACCCGGTTGGTCACCGACTTGCCCTGTTGGTTTTGAGTGACCACGTTGGTCCACGAATTGTGGCTCGTCATCAGATGGCCGCGATTACCGACAGAGACGAGCATGTTGGTGTTGCCGCCCACGCCGAGCAGTATGGCATCGGTCATCGATTCCGGCACGACCTCGAGGTTCCACGCGGCGCCGTCGCGGCTGGTCAACACCGTGGCACGGTCGCCAACCGTCACCAGTAGGTCATCCGCACGGTTGATGTCCCATAGCCAGTTTCGCACCGAATCGTCGGCGCTGAACCAGTAGAGGTACGCGTCATCCTCCTCGTCGCGGACGCTGTCCACCAGCATCCCGGTGCGGCCGCCAAGCAGGTATTTGTCATCCGTCTCCAGCGAGCAAAAGTAGGTCCAGTCCGGCGGCGGCGCGGGGTTGCTGCCCTCGTCCTTTTCCAGCACATCCACCCAGTACATGAAAAACCCAAGCACGCCCTTTCGCACGACGTTTTCTCCGGCAACGATGACCTCGTTCGCGGTGCCCGTGACTGTGTTGAGATTCTTGTCCGTGCCGGAGCGTGCGGCCAGCCACGAAAACCCATCGTTGTAGCTTAGCAGTATAGTGCCACGTTCACCAACTGCCCACAGCCGTTTGTTAACATAGGCCAGCGCGTTCAGGTCGCGGGTGGTTCGGCTTTGGCGCTTGTTCCAGGAAGAGCCGTTGTTACTCGTCGCCACCAGTCCGTTTTCACCCACCACGACAAAGTACCGGCCGGTCCAGGCCACGGCGTGGATGTTGTTGTTGTAACGAAACGAACGCTTGCTCCACGAACGGCCATCCGAGCTGGTGTAGATCGTGCCATCGTCCCCGGCGGCCACGATCATTCGACTCGAGGCGGCCAGTGCGCGGAAAGTCTTGCTGGTCGTGGTGTTCAACTTCGCCGGTGAGAATGACTCTTCATCCCCGCTGTGCAGCAGCACGCCGTCGTCCCCGGCCACGATCGCCAGGTCCTTGAAAAAAGTCACCGCTCGCAGCGTGACGTCCGTGCCGCTCTCGCGCGGGAACCATTGCACGAGATTTTGGCTCGTGTGGATCGACCCGTTTTCGCCGACCTGAATCGAGAAGTCGTCCCCCTTGGCGATAGCGCGGATCGAGTCGCCATGCGGCCTCGGATTAGCCCAGCGCCACGGCACCTCCTCGGCCTTGGCCAAGCCGGAGGCAAATACGGCCAACAGGCCAAGCGCCAGCCGCCGCTTAGCCAAGCGCAGTGAGTTGGATAAAAAAATCAAGGTAGGCATCCCCGACGTGTCAGTATGTGTAGAAAAAAGCAGCCCTGATGCCACACGCAATCATGCCTGAAATGAGATGTAATTAAAGTTTTAGGTTTGTTTTTGCGCATGGTTTTAGCGCATATCGCGTGAAGCTCACCCCTCAAGCGCCTTCACTGTTATACAATGTGATAGAAACAAATTACTGCAAGCCCGACTTATCAAAAGGCAGGCACACTCATTGAGCATTACAATTAATGCCGATGGCCTTTAGTCATCGATCTCCTCCGGCATGATCATCTCGCGCGTGTAATAAAGCAGGCGGCTGCAGTTTGGGCAGGTGACCATCTCGCGGCTGCTCTTGGCGTCGACCAGTTGCTGCGCCTGCAGCTTCATGTGGCAGCCACCGCAACTGCCGTGGTCCACCCCCACCACCACGTTGCCGGACTTGGTCTCCCGCAGCCGCTCGTAGTGCTTGACCAGCTTGCCGTCCAGTTCGTCGGAGAGGGTGTTCAACTCCTCCTCCAGTTCGTCCAGTTCCTTATTGATGTTTTTCTCCCGCTCGTCGAACTCCGCCAGCGCCTTGGCCTCATGCGCCTTAGCCTCCTCGGCCTCGGCCTTGGCCTCGTCGATCTTCGGCTTGTAAGCGTCGATCTCCTCCATCAGTTCCAGTTCCTCGTCCTCGATCTTGGAAATCGTCTCCTTCACATGGTCGATCTCCCGGCCAAGCGCGGTGTACTCCTCATTCTTCCGTGTCTCGAGCTGTTGCTGGGCGTACTTTTGGATTTGCTCCTTCTTGGCCTCGACATCGTTGTCCAAATCCTTGCGGCGCACCTCCAGTTGGATCATGTGCTGCTTGGCCTGCTCCAGCACCTGCTGGCGGTTAAGGCTCTCCCGCTTGGTGGATTCGCGTTCCGGATCCAGCGACTCCAACTCATCCTCGAGCCGGAGGAACTTCATGTCCCGATCCTGAAGAATCAGCAGCTTGCGAATATTCTCGTTCATTTAGGGCCGGCATCTTTAAACCCCCGAACGCCCGAGGTCAACGGCGACGCTTGGCACAGCGGAAAAACTGGGCACAGACAAGCTGAGAAAAACCAGTTGCCAAGCCGTCTCACCATCGGCAAACTGCGCCGCCCCTTGGTCGGGACGTAGCGTAGCTTGGTAGCGCGCCTGGTTCGGGACTAGGAGGTCGGGGGTTCAAATCCCCCCGTCCCGACCATCTCTCTTTCCTCCCCATATCAACCGTTCTCAGTCGTCTTTTTGTGCATGAATGGACAGGACGGACAGGACGGATTTCATTTATTTTGTGGTTTAAAAAAACGTCCCCGCTTGGCCAAGCACTTGGTTCGACACAAAGGACGTCTAGACGCGAAGGACTGCGGAGATGTCCTTTAAAAATCTTTTCAACTTGGCCTAAACTAAACCGTAGAATCACGACTTGGGCAGATTAGAGTGGGAACAAAAAATATTGCCAAAATAGTCAAACTTAACAACGTTCGACGAGATGGACGTAACGATTAGGCGTGCCACTGCGGGGGATGCGGAGGGCATTGCGAAGTTGTTTGATGACTACAGGGTGTTCTTCGGAGAACCAAGTGACTTGCCGTTGGCGCAGGACTTTATCGCAGACCGTCTGCACCACACCGAGTCCGTGATTTTTTTTGCGCAAACACCGAAGGAACGGTGCGTGGGGTTTGCCCAGCTATATCCGAGTTTCTCCTCGGTTTCAGCAGGTCGAGTCTGGATTTTGAACGATCTATTCGTCACCGAGTCCGCCCGGGGAATGGGGATCGGGACTAAACTGCTCGGTGAGATCAAGGCGTTCGGCTCGGACTCGAACGCCAAGTCGATCCTGGTCGAGACCACGGCATCCAACACGGGTGCACAAAAACTTTATGAAACAACCGGCTACCAAGAAGTAGCCGATCGTCTTTTTTATGAACAGGTGATCAGCGACAATGAGGATTGAAGCATGATATTTAAAATGACAATACGATGCATGATCGCGGCGACAGTCGCGATGTTGACCGGCTGCGCCTCGGTCACTCACGTGACGGAACCGGAGGCCAAGCGTGTCCTAGTTGAGTTTTTTCGAAACGTGGATTTTGAAGTGTACAACCGAGAATCGTTTCGGGATTTGATCACCGACGACTTTCATATTTACGAGGCGGGCAAGCATATGTCCCGCAGTGAATTCTTTGAATTTATCGAAAGTACACATTCGGAAGCGACGCTCTCAAACGATTGGCAACTTTCAGACTTTGAAATCTCCACCGATCATCGCTCCGCCCATATCAGCTACAAAAACATGGGAACATTTGTTTCGAGAACAGAGGACGAGAAAAAATCAGTCCTGAAATTTCAGTGGCTGGAGAATGCCTACTTTGTAATGGATGAGGGGCGATTAAAGATCAAATTCATCCACTCTCAAGAATTGCAAAGACAAAACTCGATACAGGAATAGTCGGGGGCATTCTCAAAGATTAAACCATAATGAAAAACGCAGTCCTCATTGTCTTAACCGTCATTTTTATGACGGGATGTTCCGAACAAATTGAACTTCCCGTGAGTGATTTGGTGAAATTGCACAGGGCTGCTGAAAGCGGGAATCTCGATTTGGTTAAACAACTCGTCGAGGCAGGCGTGGACAAAAATGCCAAGGTGGGTGAGTGGCAGGACACCGCTTTGCATCGGGCTGCGATTTATCACCACAAGGACGTGGCCATCTACCTGATCAACAGCGAGATCGATTTGAACATCATGGATAAGAACGGCAACACCGTACTCGATGATGCCATCGGATGGGGGGATCAAATTATTATCGAGCTTCTCCGGGAACGCGGCGCCAAGACCCGCGAAGAACTCGAAGCTACTGCGGAGCTATAAATGGTCACCAAAGATAGGCAGCGCCTGGCCAAGCGCTTAGTTTGTCAGCGTTCGTTGGCGGCCTTGGGGTCGAAGACGTCGCGCAGGCCGTCGCCGAGGAAGTTGAGCGCCATGAGCAGGGCCGCAAGCGCGCCGGCCGGGAACAGGATCATCCACCAGTAAACGCGCACCGGGTTGATTTGCGCCGCACCCTCGGCGATCAGCGAGCC
>DKGH01000218.1 GCA_002453165.1 Verrucomicrobia bacterium UBA6775 | reverse complement strand
GGTAAAGGTCGTCAGCGAAACCGTGAGCAACAAGAACGAGGAGGGCTCATCGGCCATGCCGGATACAAAGATCCCCGCGACCAGCCCCAAACACCCCAACAACGCGAAGCCACCCAGGGCGTAAAAACCAGTGTTGTTCGCAAACGAAAATTCCGACTTGGAAACAAGTAGCGGCGGCGGCCCTGACGCCTCAACCGCGGCCGGCGGCGGTGCCTTGACCTTGGGCAACAACTTATCGGCGAGCCAACTGCCAATCGTTGCTCGAAGGAAAACCAAAACAGAAAACACCCCCGCACAACAAAAAGCAGCGCCATAAGAAAAATCCTTGTCCCTGCCGTACTCTTCACCGCCAATAAGGAGCATGAATCCCAGCGGAATTGAGAGGAGGATGGATAACTCACCGGCGAAAAGCAGCGGCTTGACCGGAGCCAATCCCAAGCCTTTTCGGCTGATAACCTTGAATGCTATACCGGTGAAAAAGAGCCAAAACGGTGCAAGCCATAGGGCAGATTTAACATCTTGTTCCTCCTCCATGTACATTCCAAAAATAGTAAGTATAGGAGAGAAAACTATGGTCAACAGAAGCAGCCCCCGCCCCAACCATCCGAGAGGGGGGCGGAGTTCGGACGGCACGCGTCCGTGCCTCGACACAAACAACATGACGCAGGCTGCAATTAAAACGACCGTAAAAAAGTACCAATCGACCCTTGCCTCCAACAGGGTTGCCAACAAAAACGGCAGACCCGAAATGAACATGACCACGCCGGCAATGAACACCGGGACACGGCGGTTTTCCGACCAAGGCGACACAGCCAGGGCGAACATGGGCAAACTGAACACAGTTGAGATGATAAGAAAAATGAACCCTTCAGAGCCTCGCGCTGGGCCTTTTGTAACAGTCAAAAAAAGGAAGCTGGCAAAAAGAGACAATGCCATAAGAAAAACCGTCCTCACTCCAACGGGATATTTTTTTTCTCTCATCTTCGTTTTTTACTCCGGCAGTTCAGTTCACTTCCGCGACCTGGGCGGTGTATTTTTCCGACAGGTACGCCTGGTTTTCTGTGTCATAAAGTTTCAGTCGCTCATTGAGACCGTAGGACCGGGTGGCGTTGAGGTTCAATAGAACCAGTGCCCACGCCGCCATGCCCAGCAGTACTGCGGTCAGTATGAAGCCACGAGGTTGGCGGGGTTGAATCTTCATTATTCGGTTTCCTCCGGGATTTCAGGGCGGGGGGCTTTTTCCGGTCGCGGCGCAAGTGGATGCCCCGGCACGGCCACGAAGGAGAATCGCATCGGGTCGACGAGGTACACAGACTTGGTCTCAAGCGCCAACTCCCAGCGCCACGCCTTCACGTGCTCACGCAGATCGGGCAGCATGATCGACGAAACCACCCGGCCGACGATCGGCACCCATTCCTCGCCGTTGTGCCGCTCGAGCCGGTTGCGATTGACGCGGTAGCGGACGCTGCCCCCGGACGCCTGCTTCATCTCGATGACGTCAAACTGTTCGCCGCGAACGAGCTGCGGCTCGCCCTTGGTGTTGGCCACGTCGCGGCGCCAGTACTTGGCCGCATCCAGCACCGAGGTGGTGTAGGCGGTCGCCTTGGCCACGGCCTTGTTGTGATGATAAACAACATTGAAAAAACGGACGCCGCACATCAGCAGGAACGCCACCAACGCAATGTAAGCGATGGACTCGACGATGGTGACCCCCGCACGGCATTGATTCCTGTTCGGGCTCAATTTCATTTCAGGGTCACCTCCCTCTCGACGCGGCCCCACTTGGCCTCCTTTTCCGGCACCCAGGCGATGGAGAGTTGATTTTCCTTCACGACGAGGATGAACTCGCCCACCGGCAGTGTTTTCACGGCGGCGCCGGGCGGGGTGATTTTGTGCTCACCAAGCGGGTACTTTTGACGTTCGCCAGCCAGCAGCACATCCAGTTCCCCGTCAATCATCTGCAGGGCGACCGCCTCAAAGTGCTGACGCCGGGCCAGATCGAGCTTACCGGAGCTGGTAACGCCGAACGGAATGAACAACAGCATCAGGATGCTCACGGCTAACATTAGATCCAATTGGATGAAGGCCAAGTGCTTGGCCAAGCGCGATGTCGGGCGGAGTGTCATGCCTTTGTCATGGTTTCAATCATCGTTACCAATGGCAGAAAAAAGATGGTGCCAATCGCCAGCACACACAACCCGTTGAGCAGGGTGATGGTGGTGAAGAAAAAGTAAAAGGCCGACTGCTGCTGCCGATAGGCCAGCGCGGACAGATGGCTTGTCCAACCCTCGAGTGTCTCACGAAACCGGGTGCTCCCGTGTGCGGCGTTTTCCACGCGCCAGGCCAGATCTGCCCGGCGGTCGAACCACCGCAGCGCAACAGCCAGTGTCGCGCCTTTCTCGAGATCCCTCAACGCCAGGGCGGCGCGGGACTGAATCACGCTGTTTTTCGTGGCGGCTGCGGCGGTGCGAATTGCCTCGGCCTCGGTTGCGCCGTTGTCGAGCAGCTCACCCAATATCCAGATGAAGTTGCGTTTGACCCGGTTGCGGCGCCAAGGGATCAACCAGCCGACAGAGCTGAACAGTTGGTTCATGTGCAGCCCGGTGTTGTGCGAGACAGATAGGCCGAACAGGTGCGAAACCGTCAGGAAGATGAAAAACAAAATCAACAACACCGGCAGCACCACCAGCACCCCGCTATCATAAATCCTCATGAAAAATTCAGACAAGGCTGGGGGACCCTGCGAATCGATTGTCCCATAATACATGAGATCTCCCAAGACGTCTTTAAACTTGGGAAGAATGAACCCAAGAATGCCCACCCCGATCATCAGTGAGGTGGGGATGAGAAACAAAAGCGAGGAGGCGAACAGCTTGAACGACTGCTGCGCCCGCGACACGCCGTCCTCGAGATGCGCCCGGCAGAGCTTGGCCAACAACGCCGCACCCCGCTCGTTCCGGGCCAGCTCCATTGTCCCGAATATTTCGCCTGGGAGCAGCGAGTGAAACCGTCGCAGGCTCTCGACGAAACCGTTCCCATCCCGCATCAGCCTGTTGAGGTGTGCGAACTTTCGCGCATACGGCACGCTGCGGACTTCGCCGGAGCCGAGTTGCTGAAAAAGCTCCTCCGGGGTTTGCCCCGAGGCCGCCGCCAATTCGTTCAACTCAACGACGAGGTTCGCGCAGTCGATTCGCCGGAACGGGCTGCTCAGGATAAAGTATGCCACACATCCGATGCCGATCAGCGAGACTAAGCCGATCAGCCAAGAAAAAATGAATATCAATATCAATTCTTCCATCTTGATAGCTAGTCGGAATGATTCATGAAATATTTTGAATCATTTTAAGGACGTCCGTGACGAGCATCAGGTGAGGAATAAAAAATCCCAGCAGAAACACACCGATGATCAGGATGTTGACCGGCAGGAAACAGTGGAGGAACGCCTGCATCCGGTTTTCCGCGCGGCTGGTGTAGATGGAACGGGCATGGCCAAAGCCGGCGGCGACATCCTCCCCCGTCTGCCCGACCACCCAGTTGAAAAAACCGGGGATTGCCTGGCTCTCACTGGCCGCTGCCTCGTAGCTCCCGTGTCCTTCCCCGAGGTTTTGTTCGATCTTGGCCANNCCACGAGGTTTGCGCAGTCGATCCGCCGGAATGGGCCGCTCAGGATAAAGTACGCCACAAACCCGATCCCAACTATGGAGAGCAAGCCGGCCAGCAATGAAATGATTTGAGCGAATATTTCCATCGTGCAGTCAGTCGGGAATTGTCAGAAAAAACTGTCCATCATTATTAAGAGGTCCGTGATCAACATCAGGTGCGGGATAAAAAATCCCAGCAGAAACA
>DKGH01000165.1:33049-35946 GCA_002453165.1 Verrucomicrobia bacterium UBA6775 | reverse complement strand
GGTCGCCGGGTTCGTCCACACCGTCCTCCGGCTCTTCCTCGACCGGTTTGTTCTCGGTAAGCTCGCCGGGATTATCGGTGTCGATCCGGTATTTGCGAATCTCGCTCCCCTCAAAGGCGTCCTTGAATTGAATGGCACACCAAATGCCAAACCCGAGGCAGATCGGATACAATATAATTCGTGAAAGCAAATACACGTGCGGCTATTCCTAGCAGCCCAACCGGGGCAATGAAACGTAAAACAGCTTGCCAGTGCGGCTTGGTTTCCGTTTTATCGGGCCACATGACACTCCGTACATTTTTTCGAATTACAGTACTGGCAACCCTCGCGCTTGGCCAAGCGCACGCCGCCCCCACCAAGGCACTCGTCTGCATCGGCAGCTATTCGGCAGCTGACAAGGACAGCGTCCATCTTTACCAACTGGATCTGAAGGACGGCAGCCTGAAAAAACTCAGCGCCGTCAGCGGACTGCGCAATCCCTCGTTCCTCAAGATTCATCCGAACGGCAAGTTTCTCTACGCCGTGAATGAGGTTGGAGATTTTCAGGGTAAAAAGAGCGGCGGCGTCACGGCGTTCGGGTTGGACGTGAAAAACGGCAAGCTCACGCAGCTCAACCAGCAGCCATCCGGCGACACAGGCCCGTGCCATCTCACCGTGGATGCCACCGGCAAATACGTGCTCGTGGCCCACTACGGCGGTGGCAGCACCACCGTTTTGCCGATCAAGAAAGACGGCCACGTCGGGCCGGTGACATCGCAGATTGAGCACAAGGGCTCGAGCGTGCTTCCGCGTCAAAAGGCACCCCACGCGCACGCCATTCACGTCGGACCAAACAATAAATTCGCATTCGCACCCGACCTCGGCATCGACAAGGTGCTCGTGTTCAAGTTCGACGAAAAAACCGGGCAGATTCGGGAAACCAAGTTTGGCGGAGCCAGCGTCGATCCCGGCTCCGGGCCGCGCCACTTCGGATTTCATCCCAACGGCAAGTACGCCTACGTGATCAACGAAATCAAGCAGACCGTCACCGCCTTCGGCTTCCGGGCCAAGCGCGGCAAGCTCCGCACGCTGCAGACGATCAGCACCGTTCCCGAGCCGGTCAAGGGCAACAGCACCGCAGAGATTCTCGTCCATCCCAGCGGTAAATTTCTTTACGGCTCGAACCGAGGCCACAACAGCATCGCCATGTTTCGCATCGACGGAAAGACCGGCAAACTCACGGCACTTGGTCACGAACCGATTCGCGGCGAAATCCCGCGTAACTTCGGCATCGATCCCACCGGGCAATTCCTGCTGGCGGCCGGGCAACGGTCGAACAACGTGAACGTATTTCGTATCGATTCGGAAACCGGCAAATTGAAATTCACCGGCAATTCCATCGAAGTCGCCAGCCCGGTTTGCGTGCGCATGATTTTGCAGGACTAACGCTCTGCGCCGCTCTGGCAAACGCAGTGACACGATGAGATATCACGGTCTCGATTTGCTGCGCGCGGCAATGATGTTCCTCGGCGTCGTGCTCCATGCCGGGGTGATGTACATGCCGTTCCCGGATGAGATGGACATCCTGACCATCGCGGAGCATCAGCGAGACCCATTCCGGGACGTCAGCGGCTACAACATGACCGCACAGCGTATCGTCTGGGTGATTCATTTTTTTCGCATGCCCGCCTTCATGTTTCTGGCTGGTTTTTTTGCTGCGCTGTTGATGGAAAAAAGAGGCACGGGACACCTGATCAAAAACCGGGCACAAAGAATACTCGTCCCGCTGATTCTGTTTTGGTTTTTCCTCTGGCCAATCGATCGATTCGCCTGGTCGGCCGGGAATGACGTCATGCTGGATGTATCCAACACGATTCCCCTGCTCGAACTTCTCCGTAACAATTTGAGCTGGGATCACCTCCCGATCATCGGGGACACCGCACCGCACACGATGCATTTGTGGTTCATCCATTACCTCGTGATTTTTTATTTCGTCTCCATTACGGTCATTCATTTCGTAAAAAGTAAAATCCCCTCCGCCGCAGGCTGCCTTAACCGATCACTTGATTTTGTTTTTTCAACACGGGCGAAGGTGCTGATCATTCCTGTCCTGATTCTGTTGAGTTTTTTGACGTTAAAAAACGAGGGCAGCTTCCATTTTAACGTCTCGTTTGATTTCTTGCCCGGGATTCCATTCCTTTTGAATTTTTTCGTTTTCTTTGTTGCCGGATGGATAATGTACGCTCGACGGGATGTCATCGAGCACTTCAAGAAATGGGTCTGGTTTTACACGCCCATCGCCATTGTTCTTTTAGGGGGGATAGTTTGGGCAGGTGAAACCCACTGGCACTACGAAAAGTTGTTGAAAGAAAACGAAGGCGCCAAGGAGTTGCTTGCCCAAAAAGCCATGTACATGAACGTGGCGACCATCCTTCAGGCTTGCTGTGTCTGGGTCGCCATATTCAGCCTGGTTGGATTAACAGAAAAATACATAACCAAGCCAAACAAAAAGACCACCTACATCGTTTATTCATCCTACTGGGTCTATCTTTTCCACCGCCCCTTGTGTGTCGGCTTCGCGGTGCTGTTCACACGATGGGACATGCCGGGAGTGGTCAAGTTCACGATCGTCACCGCAATCGTCTCGGCGGTGTGCATCCTCACCTACCATTTTCTCGTCCGGAACACGTGGGTGGGCCTGATGCTGAACGGCAAAAAAAACCCCTGAAGCGACACCGTACCGCACGGTTTATTTACACGGTTACGCACAGGCAAAGAATTCAGCTTGAAATACCGTGCGCCTGCGCCAACAGTTCCTGCGCTATGAAACCTCTTTTTACGTTCCTGATTGCGGCGTTGTTTCTTGTGGGCTGCGGCCCGACCGGTGAAGAACACGCGCACGATCACAGCCACGACCA
>DKGH01000165.1:0-32690 GCA_002453165.1 Verrucomicrobia bacterium UBA6775 | reverse complement strand
GATCATTCGGAGGAAACGAAAAAATTGGAGGACGAAATTGCCTCGCTGAAAAAGGCGGCGGCTGAGAAGGATGCCAAAATCAAGTCGCTCGAGGATGCCGCCCAGGCACCGCAGGGTGTTCGGCTTGGCACCGGCCTGATGACCTTCGACACCATTCCCGGCTGGGGTCTCGGTGAGGATGGCAAATCCCAGATCGGCCCAACGCACGGCGGCGTGGCCATCGGCAAGGACAGCACGATCTACACCAGCGCCGACCGCGGCGTGTACGCCTTCAGCCCGGACGGCAAGGTACTGCGCAGTTTCCTCGACGAGCCATACACCAAGCTGCATGACATCGAGATTTTCGACGAAGGGGGCACGGAGTTCATCTACGGCGCACGCAACGCCAACAAGGAGGGTATCAAGTTCAACGCCACCGATGGTACGGTCGCACTCAAATTGCCCTTCCCCAAGGAGTCCGGTCTCGAACTCACCAGTTTCAGCCCGACGGCCATCACGGTCGATCCCGACGGCAACATTTATTTGTCCGATGGCTACGCCAGCAACATCATTTTCAAGTACGACAAGGCCGGCAAATACCTGAAGCATTTTGGTGCCAAGGGCAACGGGCCGCGGCAATTCAACACCGCGCACGGCATGACGCTCGACACCCGTTACGACCCGCCGCGGCTGCTGATCTGCGACAGAAACCACCAACCGAAGGGCCGCCTGTTACACTACAGCCTCGAGGGTGAATACATCAACGAGGTCATCGGCGGGCTGGGCATGCCGACCTCTGTTGCAGTACAGGGCGACTACGTTTCCGTGCCGGACCTGCACGGCCGCGTGGTGATCCTCGACAAGAGCAACACCATCATGGCGGTGCTCGGGCACAATCCTGATGCCAAGCTGGGGCGCAGCTACGGCGTGGCTCAAGCCGACTGGGTTGAGGGCGTATTCAGCGGCACGCACGGCTCCAACTGGGACGCCGACGGCAACCTCTACGTGCAAGACTGGAACAAGGACGGCCGAATCATGAAGCTCGTCCGCGCCAAGTGATCATTTGGAGTGCGGCGACAGAGCGTAGCGCCGACGCCGCTTTCCGAATAAAAAGAAGACACCGATTCCTGAAAGGAGTCTGCGCTTGGCCAAGCGCTATCGCCCGGGGATTGGGCTTGGCTTGAACTCGAACGGCATCTTCTCCGGCAGCACGTGCACGCCGGTGGTGAACTTGTAAGGGATACCAATTGTCTCCCGCGCTTGGCCAAGCCGACCGCCCAGCTTGACCTTACGCGAGCGCTTGGCCGTTTCCGGGTAAGTCAGCTCCACCATGAATGCCGTCCAGCCCTTGGCCGGCACCGGCACCCGGCCCACGTACATGCCCCTGGCCTCCGGGCGCAGCCGGCTGCTGGTCCACGTTTTGTCGGTCACCTCGATGCGAAAATCCCGTCCCTCCGGGTTGGAGCATTGCCACAGTAAAACTTCCCTCGGCTGTGTCACAGTGGTCACCTTGATGCTGCCATCCTCCTGCACGGCCCACTCGTATTCCGGGAGCTTGGCCCGGTTAAGGATGCCGTTGTAGTAGGCGACCATGCTGTAGACGGCATCCGTGCCACCGAGTGAGTGGCCGGTGTTTGGTACGTAGCGCAGATGCTTTTGGCCGATGAGGTCGTGGTAGTAAAACTTCCACGAGTCCGGCAGAAAAAACTGGTCGCCACAGGCGTTGATCAAAAACTTGGGCATGGTGAACCGCTCACGAAACTCGTACGGCTCAACGAACTTCATCAGCCGCTTGTACTCGGGCGTGTCCTGCCAGCCCATGATGCCCATCTCCTGATAATCCTTCACCGCCGGCGAGTAGCCGCCGTAAGCGCGGTAGTGGTGTTTGAACGAGGGCACCACGTTGAGCATGTCAATCACGATCGGCACGATGGCCACCACGCGCTTGTCCACCGCCGCCACGCTCCACGTGGTCCAGCCGCGCTTGGACGCGCCAGCCACCACGAACTTGTCGACCGTCACGGAGCCGCTCTCCGGCTTGGCCAGAAAATCGGTGATTGTGTCCATCGCGCGGACGCCGGCCTTGGTCATTGGCAAACGGGCAGGCCAACGCTCGTCGCCGGTACGCAGGTACTTGTCCCATGTGTAAGCGATGAAGGCGTCCTCGTAGCGGTCGCGATCCTCGCCGGTGAAACGCAGCGGCTGGTTCGGCACCATCTTGAGCTCCGCCACCACCGATCCGGTTTTCACGGCGGTCTGCACCACCATATCGCTGGCCTTGGTCGGCGGCTCCTTGCCGTTGCTGCCGCCGGTGATCATCAGCATGCCGGTCTGGTGCCGCAACTTGGTGGGCTTGACGATGATCACCCAGTGCTTCCACAACGTCCGATCGACATCGGCCTTGGTCAAAAACGTCTGCGACGTCATCTCGAGGATGTACGCCGTGTAGCCGCGGCCCTTGTCGGTGGAGAGCAGTCGATACTCGTAGGCCGGATCCGGCTTGGCCACGTAGCGGTCGAGCGGGTTTTCCTCCGCGCTTGCGCTTGGCCAAGCGACTACACTCACGGCCAGAGCGAGCAGCGCTTGGCCAAGTTTGATGGATTTGTATGTTTTCATCTCAAAGAATTGTTGGTGCATTTTTTCCGGCCGGCGTGCCGTCCCGCTCCCAAAGCAGTTTGTTTTTCACCCGGCCCTTCTCATAAATTACCTCCCAGCGTTGCTGGCCGTTCTCGTACCAGCCAATCTCCAGTCCTTCCTTTTTTCCCCCCCGATAAAGGGACTGCACCTGAAGTTTGCCGTTTGAAAAATAGGTTTGGCTGATGCCTTCGAGTTTGCCGGCGGCGTAGTTTTCCTCCACCCAAAGTTTGCCATCCTCGAACCAGCGCTTGAACGGGCCGTGCTCAATTCCATCCGCGAATGTGACTTGAAATGCGGGGCTGCCGTCCTCCCGATAGGTGATGAACGGCCCGTGCAGTTTGCCCTTTTTGAGAGAGTAGCTCTCGGCTTTTTTTTTGTTGGGATGATATTTTGCGACCTCACCGCTGAACGGCTTGCCGTCCAGTAGGAGCAGGCCGTCTTTCGACTCGGTCAGTTGCTCCTCGAGTACCGGCTTGGCCTTGGCCTTCGGATCGCCGTCCGCTTGGCCAAGCGCTTGGCCAAGTGGCAACAGCATGCCCAGCGCGAAACTGAACAATTGCCGGTTGATACATCCTCGAGGCATAACAGGAGTGACCCTGCCTAACTTTCCCTAATCTTTCAACAACTTGGCCAAGGTTTCGCCCACCAATTGAGGGTTAGCCTTGCCGCGGCTAGCCTTCATGACCTGTCCCTTGAGGAAGTTGATGGCGTTTTCCTTGCCGTTTCGGACGTCATCAGCCGGGCCGGGATTGGCCTCGATGGCGTCCTGACACCATTTCTCGAGTTCGCCGGTGTCGCTGACCTGCGTGAGTCCCTTGGCATCAACGATCGCCCTGGGTGAGCCGCCATTTTTAAACAGCTCAGAAAACACTTCCTGTCCACCCTTGCTGCTGATCGTGCCGCCGTCGATGATCTCGACCAGTTCGCGAATGGCCTCGGGACCAAACTTGAGATCGTCAACCGAAGTCTCCGTTTCAGTCAACTGGGCCTGCAGATTGTTGATTACCCAGTTGGCGACCGCCTTAGCATTCTTCGAGCCATCGACGGCTTTTTCAAAAAAGTCACCCAGAAGCACGTTGCCCACGAACACCTCGGCGTCCTGCTCCGGAATACCGTAGTCGGCAACAAAGCGCTGCTTGCGGGCGAGCGGCAACTCGACAATGTGCGTGCGCACCTCGGCCAGCCACTCTTCGCTTGGGCGCAGCGGCATAAGGTCCGGTTCGGGAAAATAGCGGTAGTCGTGGGCGTGCTCCTTGGAGCGCATCGTCTCGGTGATACCGGCATCGTCATCCCAGCGACGGGTCTCCTGAACGAGCGATCCTCCAGACTCGAGGGTCTCGATCTGGCGCGGCACCTCGTAGTTGATCGCCCGGCGCACCCCGCTGAAGGTGTTCATGTTTTTGATCTCCACCTTGGTTCCCAACTCGGTGGCACCCTTGGGTCGGACGCTGATGTTTACGTCGCAGCGCACCATGCCCTTTTCCATGTCACAGTCGCTGACACCGCCATAGATCAGGATGTCCTTGAGCGCGTTGAGGTATTCGTACGCCATGTCCGCGCTGCGGATGTCCGGCTCGGAAACGATCTCCAGCAACGGTACGCCGGCCCGGTTGAAATCAACGCCGCTGTGCTGATCAAAGTGGTTGTTTTTACCGACGTCCTCCTCGAGATGGGCACGCGTGATGCGCACGCGCTCGATGCCGCCCTCGAATTCGAAGTCTACATGCCCGGTTGTGGTGGACGGAAAATCAAACTGGGTGATCTGGTAGTCCTTGCAGACGTCCGGGTAAAAATAGTTTTTGCGATCGAACTTCGCAAACTTGGGCACCTCGCAGTTTAGCAGATACCCAGTCAACGCCGTGAGTTGCAGTGCACGTTCGTTCGGCACCGGCAACACGCCGGGCATGCCGAGGCAGACCGGGCAAACGTTCGTGTTTGGATCCGCGCCAAATTCATTGGCACAGGCGCAGAACATTTTCGACTGGGTTTTAAGCTGGCAGTGGGTCTCCAACCCGATGACGGTTTCGTATTCCATCAGAGCGCGGCCCTTTCGTTGTGCCACGGGGTGGACTGTTCGTAGGCGTGGGCGATCTTGAGCAGTTCCTGTTCGCCAAACGGTTTCCCGAGCAACTGCAGCCCCACCGGCAACTTGGGATCGTTGGTGAATCCACACGGGACACTGATACCGCATGTGCCGGCCAGATTGCACGAAATGGTGTAAATATCGGACAGGTACATTTGCAGTGGGTCACCTGTTTTTTCACCGGCCTTGAACGCCGTGTACGGCACGGTCGGCGTGATGAGTGCGTCGACTTTTTCGAGCGCCCGATCGAAGTCCCGCTTGATGAGCGTCCGCACTTTTTGCGCCCTGATGTAATACGCGTCGTAGTAGCCGCTGCTCAGCACGTACGTGCCAAGGATGATCCGGCGTTTCACCTCTTCGCCAAAGCCGGCGCCGCGTGTGTTGCAATAGAGCGCAAACGGATCGTCGCCCTCGACGCGGTCGCAGTAGCGTATACCGTCGAACCGTGCGAGGTTCGCACTGGCCTCGGCCGTGGCCAAAATATAGTAGGTCGCCACGCCGTACTCGGCGTGAGGCAGGCTCACCTCCTCGATCTCCGCCCCAAGCGATTGGTACTGCTTCACCGCCGCCTCAAACGCAGCGCGCACCTCGGGGTCGATGCCCTCGCCGAGGTACTCCTTCGGCAGGCCCAGTTTGACGCCCTTGATGTCCCCCTCCAGTCCGGCGGCGTAGTCCGGGACGTCGGCAGGCACGCTGGTGGAATCCCTCGGGTCATGCCCGGCGATGGCGCCAAGCAGCGTCGCCGTATCGCGCACGGTTTTACCCATCGGGCCGACTTGGTCGAGCGACGAGGCGAACGCAACCACGCCGTAGCGCGATACCCGCCCGTAGGTCGGCTTGATGCCAACGCAGCCGCAAAGCGCGGCCGGCTGGCGAATGGAACCACCGGTGTCGGTGCCGATACTACCGAAACATTCCTGCGCCGAGACCGCGGCAGCGCAGCCTCCGCTGGAGCCGCCCGGCACACGCTCGGCATCCCAAGGGTTGCCGGTCGGGCCAAACGCCGAGTTTTCCGTCGAGCTGCCCATGGCGAACTCGTCCATGTTTACCCGGCCGAAGATCACTGCCCCGGCCTCGCGAAGTTTTTGAACGACTGTACCGTCGTAAGGCGAACGAAAGTTGCCGAGAATTTTTGATGAGCAGTTGGCCGGCTGATCCTTGACGCAAAAAATGTCCTTGAGCGAAATCGGTACACCGAGCAGCGGCTGCTCGGCATGGGTCGTGCCCTTGGTCAAGCGCTCGTCGGCGGCGTCCGCTTGGCCAAGCGCATCATCGCGGTCGATGCTCATGAATGCGTTAATGCTGCCATCGACGGCGTCGATGCGGTCGAGACACGCCTGCATGGCCTCACGGGAGGAGACTTCCCCGGCCGCGAGCCTGGCCGTCAACTCGTTGAGGGTGAGTTCGTGCAGCATCATTCGACGATCTTCGGCACCACGAACAGACCGTTTGCCACTTTGGGTGCGTTGGCCAAGGCCTCATCGTTGCTGATGGATGGCTGCACCTCGTCCGCGCGCAGGACGTTGTCGAGCGGCACGGCGTGGGCCATTGGCTCCACGTCGCTGACGTCGAGTTCCTCCAGTTTCTTCACGTAGCCCAGAATGTCGCCCAATTGGGATCCGAGCCGCTCTTCCTCCTCGGGGTTCAGGGCAATTCGCGCCAGATTGGCGACGTATTTGATGTCAAATTCGCTGTCAGACATGGGTTTGAAAGCGTTATTCCTCCTCGAAATTTCGGTTTACGAGTTGTTCCAACTCGCTGATGGCCTGATCGGCATCGCCCCCCTCGGCGTGCAGCGTCAGCGTAGTGCCCGGGCCGGCCGCGAGCATCATCAGTCCCATGATGCTTTTGCCGTTCACCTCTTCGCCCTCTTTTTCGATGAAAATCTCGCACTCAAACCGGGTGGCCAGCTTGACAAACATCGAAGCCGGCCGGGCATGCAAGCCCAGCTTGTTCTGCACGACCACGTCTCGGCTGACGCGGCTGCCGTTGTTTCCGCCTGTACTCAT
Organism: Verrucomicrobia bacterium UBA6775; assembly: GCA_002453165.1. Lineage (GTDB taxonomy): Bacteria > Verrucomicrobiota > Verrucomicrobiia > Limisphaerales > UBA1096 > UBA1096. The sequence continues at coordinate 25,982 of DKGH01000165.1, read as the reverse complement.
CGGGCAAAAGGCGGCGCATTCTGGCGTGAGGACCGGTCTTTGGCCAACTTTTTTGCATTTTATCGGAGAAACAGGCTTTTCTGAATTGACCTTGGCTCCCAATTTGGCAGCATGCACCGCCATGCATGGAGGTTCGGATTTTTGAACAGTCCCCGCCGCCGTGCGTCCCAATAAACCTGTTATGATCCGGAATATTTCAACCTTGGCCAAGCGCTTGGCCGCCCTTGCCGCGCTGACGATGTTGCCTGCCCTGTCCAACGCTCAGGACAACGTGGAAATCGTCAGCGCAGACACGGCGACGGTGGACATCGACGTGGCCAACCCACTCGACAACCAGCCCGGCCTCTATGGCAGCGAGATGATCGCAGAGAAAATGCCGGTCGCCGAAGTGCACGCGTCCACGATCGTTGAGATAGAGGGTGGACTCGCCACGGCTTGGTTTGGCGGCACCAAGGAGAAGGCGCGCGACGTGGTCATCTGGATGTCCCGCAATACCGGTAATGGCTGGTCCAAGCCGGAAGTAGTGGCCGATGGCATCAGCCCCAAGAACCGCACACAGCAGGCCTGCTGGAACCCGGTTTTGTTCAAGCAATCCACCGGCTCGCTGATTCTCTTTTACAAGGTCGGCCCCTCGCCAACCAGATGGTGGGGCATGATGAAACGCTCCGATGACGACGGCGTCACCTGGAAAAAACCGGTTCGCCTGCCGGATGGCTTTGTTGGCCCGGTTAAGAACAAACCAATCGAGCTGCCGAACCGCACGCTGCTTTGCGGCTCCAGCCTTGAGGACGCCGGCTGGCGTGTGCAGGTGGAAAAATTCATCCAGAACCGTTACTGGACCAAAAGCAAACCGCTCAACTCCCCACTCGATTTCGCCGCCATCCAGCCGACCCTGCTGCAATATCCGGACGGCTCCATTCAGGCGCTTTGCCGCTCCAAGTCCGGACGCCTGACCGAGAGCTGGAGTACCAACAACGGCGGCAAGTGGACCCGCATGCGCCGAACGTCATTGCCGAACCCCAACGCCGGGGCGGATGGCACCGTGTTGGCCGACGGCCGGGCACTGCTCGTTTACAACCACACGCACAACGGGCGCTCGCCGCTGAATGTTTCGGTCTCGTCCAACGGCAAGGAATGGGAGGGCGCACTGGTGCTCGAGAATCAACCGGGTGAGTACTCCTATCCCGCAGTCATCCAGACCAGCGACGGCAATGTGCACATTACCTACACGCACAATCGCACCAACATCAAGCATGTGGTCGTGGATCCGACCAAGCTGAAGACGGTGCCGATCGTCCAGGGCCAGTGGCCGCAGTAACCCGCTTGGCCAAGCGCTTGGCCCATGACGGATTCCCCGGACAGCCCGACCCCGAAGCAGGTTTGGGAAGCCGCTTTTGATGCGCTGCAATCCGGCGAAGAAACCAAGGCTCAGGACAGCTTCCTCCACTGGGCTTTGCTCCTCGATGAAAACGCCCAGGCCGCTTGGCTGAAAAAGATTCCGGCCGAACTGCACAACACCATCGGCAGCATCCTCCGAACAGCCAACACCATCTCGGCAAACCCTAACGATTCCGCGCATGCCTGGGAACGCCTTGGGAACGCTTGGTCAATCGCCGATCGACCGGACTGGGCGCACGACTGTTTCACCCGGGCCACACGCGCCGCACCCAAAAGCGCCGTTGCCCATTATCATCTCGGAGTCTCATTTTTCGGGATGGGTAGCATCGACGAGGCAGAGGCATGTTTCATCCTCGCAACGAAACTGGATCCCGCGCACGCCGACAGTCGATACAACCTTGGCCTGTGCCACCAGACCAACGGCAACAGCGAGTCTGCGAAACAGGATTATTTGAAAGCTCTGGAAATGGAGCCAGGCCACCTTTTCGCGGGGAATAACCTTGCCTGCATGCACATGGGTGAACTTAATCTCGATCAGGCAAGGGACTGTCTCGACTCAGTCATCGAGAACCATCCAGAAAACCCGCCCGCCCACCGGAATCGGGCGCAGGTCCTGTTGTTGCAGGGCAAGTTCAAACAGGGTTGGGCCGACTTCGAGTACCGCTTTCAAACCGACACCCGCGAACAGCACCATGCAAAAACGCTCTGGCGCAGTGAACCCATTCACGACAAACACCTGCTTGTCCATTTCGAGCAGGGGCTGGGAGACACCATCATGTTCAGCCGTTTTTTGCCGAGGATTCGGGAGCATTGCGGCCGACTAACTTTTGCATGTCAAAAACCACTCCTGTCGCTCATCAAACACTCGTTCCCGCAAATTGATGTGGTGGCCGGGGACGAATCGGTGGCCGATTTCGACGTCCACCTCCCGCTGCTCAGTCTCGGGGACAGGCTTGGCCTGCACACGGAATCTGAATTCCAATCCGAGCCTTACCTGTTCACCGACAAAAACGCGGCTCTTCCGAACAACGGAAAACCAAAAGTCGGCGTCGCTTGGGCGGGAAATCCCAACCACAAATCCGATGGCTCACGCTCCATCCCATGGGAGCAATTCAAGGCCGTCGTCGAGTTGGACGGAATCGACTTTTACAATCTGCAGGTCGGACCGCGGGCGTCGGACTGCGGCGGTGGGTTGATACCGCTCCACAACAGGATCACCAACTTCAGCGACACGGCGGCAATCGTCAACGAACTGGACCTCGTCATCACCGTCGACACCGCCGTGGCTCATCTCGCTGCCGCGCTTGGCAAGCCAACATGGATATTGATTGCCGCCCTGCCGGATTGGCGTTGGAGAATGGAGCGTGACGAAACGGTTTGGTACCCGAGCGCCACGCTTTTCCGGGCGTCCAAACAAACCGGATGGGACGCGACTCTTGCGGAAGTGAAAAAACGGATGCCTAGGCAACTGGAATTCAGTTGAGCTGCACCGGCACGTCCATCCGAAATTCCGGGATGCGGGTGACCACAGTGCGCCCGTCCTCGTCCAGCCCGATGTAGCTGCCCTTGGCCACGGCCCACGATCCGCCGAACAAGTGGAAGCTGTGGTAATCGAACGTCTCCCCTGGCTCCAGTTCGGGGAACAACCCCACGACACCATCGCCCTCGACCACCGTCTTGTTGCCGTCCGCCTCGTCCACGACCCATTTCCGGCCCTTGATGGTGACCGTCTTCTCCGAGTTGTTGTGGATGGTAATGAAGTAGGCAAAGCAGTGCGGCCGATCCTCCGGCGTAGCCATGTCCGGCTGGTACACCACCCGGTCCACAACCACTTCCAATCCTTCCAGTTCAACCATGTTACTTCGCCCCGCTTGGGCAGGCGCGGCAGCCTACGAGATGACCCCAGCGCAGGCAACCCCGTGCAGCCGACAAGTTCCGGGTTTGCAGCGCGAGCGTTGCCCGGTAGCATGCGCCCATGCACTCGTTGACCCGATACCTGCGTGCTCTCCCCCGGCTTGGCCAAGCGCTTGGCCTGCTCTCCGCCATTCTGCTGCCGCTTGGCCAAGCGGCGGCGGACTTGGCGCCGTTCAAGAATGTCGTGCTGATCCTGAGCGATGATCACCGGTACGATTTCCTCGGCTTTCACCCGGACGGACCGGAATTCATCGAGACACCAAACTTCGACCGCATGGCCCGTGAGGGGGCGCACATGGAGAATGCCTTCGTCACCACGTCGCTCTGTTCCCCCAGCCGGGCGACCATTCTCACCGGCCAATACATGCATCGGCACAAGGTCGTCGACAACCAGCGCGCAGTGCCCAAGGGCACCCGTTTTTTCCCCGAGTACCTCCAGTCATCCGGTATTGAGACGGCCTACATCGGCAAGTGGCACATGGGTCACGACAACGACTCCCCGCGCAAGGGCTTCGACCATTGGGCGAGTTTCAAGGGTCAGGGCGTGTACTTCGATCCCGAGTTCAACATCAACGGCAGCCGGAAAAAATTCGAGGGCTACAACGCCGACGTCACCGCCGACCTCGCGCTCAATTACCTGAAGGGTGTTGGCAAAAAACGGTTTTACCTGCAGGTCGGCTTCAAGGCGGTGCACTACCCGTTCCAGCCGGCCAAGCGGCACCACGGTCGGTACGACAAATTCAAGGTGCCCTTACCCCAGACGATGTCGTTGACCGAGCGCAACTATGAGACACAGCCGAACTGGGTGCGCGAACGCCGCTACGGCATCCACGGCATCGACCACATGGAGACCGGCCCGCTGGACAACGACCCGGTGCCATCCTTCCCCGGGCTATACCGGCGCTTCGCCGAAACCGTTCACGGACTCGACGAAAACGTCGGCCGCATTTTGGATTACCTTGACGCGTCCGGCTTGGCCAAGGACACGCTCGTGCTGTACCTCGGCGACAACGGCTTCGCACTGGGAGAACATGGTTTTTACGACAAGCGCGATGCGTTCGAGGAGTCGATCCGCATCCCGATGCTCGCCTACGCGCCGGGGCGGATCCGACCCGGCACGAAAGTCAACCGCATGACCCTCAACCTCGACATGGCGCAGACGGTCCTCACCGCGATGGAGGTCGCCCAGCCGGACGGCACGCCGGAGATGTCCGGCCGCTCGCTGCTGCCGATGCTGCTTGGCCAGGCGCAGGCCGACTGGCGCAAACATCTCCTCTACGAATACCACTGGGAATGGAATTTCCCAGCCACACCGACCACGCTGGCCATCCGCACCGACCGCTACAAATACATTTATTACCACGGGATTTGGGACAAAAACGGGCTGTACGACCTGCAGACCGATCCACACGAGCGACACAACCTGATCCGTGTGCCGGCCTTTGCCGAGTTGGCCGACAAACTCAAAAACCAGTTATTCACCGAACTGGGCGAGATGGGCGGGCTGACTATGCCGATTCGGCCGCCGAAGGATTTTCAGTTTTACGATCGCAAGCTCCGGCGTTGACCCGGCGCTTGGCTTCCATAAACTCCCCGACCCGATTTGAACCATGAGCGACGACTCCAAAACCAAAATCTACCCGCCCAGCGCCGAGGCTTCGGCCAACGCACACATCTCCTCCCTCGAGCAATACCGCGAACTTTACGACCGATCGATCAACGACCCGGAAGGGTTTTGGACGGAGCACGCCGAGCGCCTGCACTGGTTTGAAAAATGGAACACGCTCCGCGAATGGGACTATCACAAGGCGGAGATTCAGTGGTTCATCGGCGGCAAGCTCAACGCCTGCTACAACTGCGTCGACCGCCACGTAGACGATGGCCAAGGCGACGAAACCGCACTCATTTGGGAAGGCAACGACCCGAGCGAAAGCCGCACTTACACCTACGCGGAACTGCAGGTCGAGGTGCAAAAGGCCGCCAATGCGCTGAAGGATTTGGGCATCGAAAAAGGCGACCGCGTTTGCATCTACATGCAGATGATCCCGGAGTTGACCATCGCCATGCTCGCCTGCGCGCGGATCGGCGCTATCCACTCGATCGTGTTCGGCGCGTTCAGCGCGGACAGCCTCGTGACTCGCATCAACGACTCCGAGTGCAAGGCCATCATCACGCAGGACACCGGCGTGCGCGGCACCAAGCTCGATATCCCGATGAAGGCCAACGCCGACAAGGCCGTCGAAAGCACGCCGTCCATCGAGAAGATTCTCGTCGTCAAGCGAACCGGCACCGAGGTGGACATGACCGACGCGCGCGACGTTTGGTGGCACGAGGCCTGCGATGCCGCCGAACCCGTTTGCCCCGCCGAACCGATGGACGCCGAGGATCCGCTTTTCATCCTGTACACCTCAGGCAGCACCGGCAAACCGAAGGGCGTACTGCACACCACCGGCGGCTACCTCACCTACGCCGCCACCACGCAACACTACATTTTTGACTACCACCCCGGCGACGTCTACTGGTGCACGGCCGACATCGGCTGGATCACCGGCCACACGTACATCGTCTACGGCCCGATGGCCAACCGCGCCATCACGATGATGTACGAAGGCGTGCCGAACTACCCGGACTTTGGCCGTTTTTGGGAAATCGTGGCCAAGCACAAGGTGAACATTTTCTATACGGCACCCACCGCATTGCGCGCGCTGATGAAGGAGGGCGACACCTGGCCAAGCGCTCATGACCTTTCCAGCCTCCGCCTGCTTGGCACCGTCGGCGAGCCGATCAAGTCGCCCGAGTGGACGTGGTACCACGAGGTCGTCGGCAAGGGGAAATGCCCCATCGTCGATACATGGTGGCAAACCGAGACCGGCGGCATTCTCATCTCACCGCTGCCGGGCGCGATCGCGACCAAACCCGGCTCGGCCACCCTGCCGTTTTTTGGCATCAAGCCGGCGCTCGTCGATGACGAGGGCAATGTCATCGAGGGCAACGGCGTCTCCGGTAATCTTTGCATGCTCGAGACATGGCCCGGCCAGATGCGCGGCGTGTACGGTGATCATCAGCGGTTTTTCGATACTTACTTCGCGCGGTTCCCGGGTAAGTACTTCAGCGGCGACGGCTGCCGACGCGACGAGGACGGCTACTACTGGATCACCGGCCGTGTTGACGACGTAATCATCGTCAGCGGCCACAACCTCGGTACCGCCGAGATCGAGGGCGCCATCGGCGGCCACCCAGCCGTGGCCGAGGCGGCGGTCGTCGGCTACGAACACGACATCAAGGGCAACGCCATCTACGCCTACGTCACGCTCAAGACCGGCGAGGAAGTCACCGACACGACGGCCAGCGAGATCGTGAAACAGGTCCGAGCCGACATTGGCCCGCACGCTTCGCCCGAGAAAATCCAATTCACCCCCGGTCTGCCCAAGACACGCAGCGGAAAAATCATGCGCCGCATCCTGCGCAAGATCGCCGAGGGCGACACCGGCAACCTCGGCGACACCAGCACCCTCGCCGACCCAGCCGTAGTCGACTCCCTCGTCAACGGGCGAATCGAGTAACCAAGCGCTTGGCCAAGCGGCCTCAGCGACATGTGGAAAGCTTGGCATAAAACGCTCTGTACAATTGCGACGCCGATTCTGGCGATCGTCGCTTTCTCATCGCAACTTGGCGGCTTCAATTCGCTGACCGAGATGCGGAACCTCGAGCGCACCCCTCGAAGTCAGGTCGTTTCAATCATTACCGGGGAGGTTAATCTCTCAGGCACTTCGCAGACCAAGGGGCGAACGGTAAGTGCACCATACACAGGTAATGAGTGCATTTACTTTTACTACCACGAGGAACGTGAAGAAGTGTATACCGACTCCGACGGCGACAGACAGACCCGTTGGGTGACGGTTGAGCGGTATAGCCGGCGGGTGCCGGAATTTCGACTCGCGGACTCAAGCGGCAGGGTCACGGTGGTCACCGACAACGCCAACTTTAGTGTCCCATCGCACACCTATTACAGCGGCGATTACCGCTACACCGAAGCGAGGTTCGAACCGGGAGATGAAACCTTTATCTTTGGGTACGCCAACCAATCTGCCGAGAGCACAAAGGTGAATTTCACGGACGAGGGCGACTACACGCCCATCGTGTCCACCTACGGCGAGGCGTCCGAGAGGGCCGACATGGCCTCGGGCGGCATCTGGCTATTTTCGTTTGCGCTATTGTCACTCTCCTGCGGCATTATGTTCACCTGCTGGATGGTTGGCGTGCACCGGCTGCTCGTTTTTCTAACCATCGTCTCGATGATTCAGGGTGGCGGACTGATCCTGCTGGGGCTGCAGATGATGCGCCTTGATCTCGGTGCCTCGCACTCGCGGATCCTCCGGCAAAGCGACCGGGCAGAACAGGAATTCCAGCGCCTGCTTGGTCAGGCGAAAATTCGCTGGTCCGGCTACTGGGATGACCGGGAGGTCTTCAACGAACGCTTGGCCAAGCGCTTGGCCAAGCGGCAGTTCGACCGGTTGCAGGGGATTTACGGCGACATGGCCGCGAACGTCGCCCGATACAACTCGGTGCGAAACCGTTTCCCCGAGCGGTATCTCGCCCCGATGTTCGGAATCAAGCCCATCCCGGAACTGGCCTTGGCCAAGTCGTTCGCGCCGCAGTCGGCCGAGCAACTCGCGATTCAGTCGGTCAGCGTCAATTTCTGGAACCTGCTGCTCATGCTCGGGGGTGGCGGGCTGGTTGCAATCACGGGGACGTTTGTCGGGTTCAGAAAAATCAAGGAAAAGCGCTACATCGAAAATATCCCAACCTCCCTTTCCACCGGCTTGGCCTACGGCCCGGCGGAGATTCAGGGGAAAGTCGAGCGTAAGACCGAGAGCCTGACCGGGCCGCTCAGCAATACCCAATGCGTCCAGTACCACTATGTCGTGAAGGAAAAACGGGGTTCCGGCAAGAAGGCCAAGTGGGTAACTGTCACGGACGAAACGCGGTTGATCGACTTTTATTGTCGCGACAGCGAAGGAATCGTCCCAGTCAATCTGGACGGCGCTGAGATTCACACACGCCACAGCCTCTCGCGCGGATCAGGCAGGCGTCGATACAGCGAGACCAGCATTCGGATCGGCGACCCTTTGTACGTGCTCGGCACCGCGATCATCGACGAGAGTACCGGCGATCGCCTCATGATCGCCAAGGGCAAAAACAAGTTTCCCCTCATCACCACCAACTACACCGAGACCGAGTTGATGGGCCGAAAGAGCCGGCGCGGACTGGGTTGGTTGAACCTCGGGCTGAACGGGTTCGTGCTGATTGGCTTCGGCTTGTTCGGAGCCGCCGCCTCGTACGCAGCGACGGATTTCCTGTTCGCCTCGATGATCGCGCCACTGTTTCTGGCCGGCTGCTTTGTCGGGCTGATGTACAACGACCTCGTATTTGTTCGCAACCGCGTTCTGCGCGCGTGGTCCAACATCGGCGTCTCACTCAAGAAACGCGCCGACCTCATCCCCAACCTCGTGAAAATCGCCAAGAAATATTTGAAGCACGAGAAGGAACTGCAAACCGACTTGGCCAAGCTGAGGGATTCCGCCCGAGGTGCGGTGGACTTTGACCCTGCTGCGGCCGGGCTGTTCATCACGCAGGAGATTGCCGTGATGCAAAAGTTTTTTGGCCTGCAGGAAAAGTACCCCGACTTGAAGGGCAACCAGATGATGGTGCAGCTTCACGAAAAGTTGGTCCTGCTCGAGAACGAGGTCGCCCTGATGCGCTCCGGCTACAACGACAGCGTCGAGCGACACAACACCCGTATCGGCCAAATCCCGGACCTGTTCCTGGCCAGACTGTTCAAGTTTGAGGAGGCGGATCTGTTTCACGCCGAGATTGAAGTCGTCGAGAGCATCCAGCGCCCGACCAACGCCGTGCAGTTCGACCGGTTGCCGCCCATCATCGAGAACAATGATGAATCGGACAAAACCAAGCCGGAAGTAACGGCTCTCCCGCCCATCATCCGGCATGAGTCGGAGGAGGACGGCTCGGTCATCATTTACTGCGACAACTGTAACCAAAAACTCGAGGTTCCGGCTGTGCTGATCGGAAAGGAGATCGAGTGCCCGGAGTGTCTCCACAAGGAAATCGTCCCCGCCGAGGACGAACCGGAGCCGCCTGCAGGCGATGCACCGGAAGACTGACGCGCTTGGCCAAGCGCTTGGCCAAGCGGAAAAACTTGTCGTAAACAGGTGTGAAATCCATACTCGCCGCCGCTTTTTTAGAATGAGTAAAGAACCAATTCGTGTTGCGGTGACCGGTGCGGCCGGTCAGATCGGTTATGCCCTGCTATTTCGGATCGCCTCCGGCCAGATGTTCGGCCCGGATCAATCGGTCATTATTCACATGATCGAGATCGAGCCGGCGCTGCCTGCGCTGGAAGGCGTTGGAATGGAACTGGACGACTGCGCCTTCCCGCTGCTCAAGGGCACTGTGGCCACGGCCGATCTGGCTGCCGGTTTCAACGGCGTCAACTGGGCACTGCTCGTCGGCAGTGTTCCGCGCAAGCAGGGCATGGAGCGCGGCGATCTGCTCGGCATCAACGGCAAGATTTTCACCGGACAGGGACAGGCCATCCAAAACAACGCCGCCAGTGACGTCCGCACGCTGGTCGTCGGCAACCCCTGCAACACCAACTGTCTCATCGCGATGAACAACGCGCCCGATGTCCCGCGCGACCGCTGGTTTGCCATGACACGCCTCGACGAAAATCGCGCCAAGACACAGCTTGCGCAGAAGGCTGGCGTCGACGTCACCACCGTGACCAACCTGACTATTTGGGGCAATCACTCCGCCACCCAGTACCCGGATTTCACCAACGCCAAGATCAACGGCGAAGCCGCTGCGAGCGTGATCAACGATCAGGAATGGCTCGAGGGCGACTTCATCAAGACCGTCCAACAGCGCGGGGCCGCAATCATCAAGGCCCGAGGCGCCTCCAGTGCCGCAAGTGCCGCCAACGCCGTGGTGGACTCGGTTGCCTCCGTGATCAACCCTACCCCCGGCGGTGACACCCACAGCCTCTGCCTCTGCTCCGACGGCAGCTACGGTGTTGACGAAGGCCTAATCTCCTCTTTCCCAACCCGCAACGTCGGTGGGCAACTCGAAGTCGTGCAGGGAATCCAGCTCGACGCATTCAGCCAAGGCAAACTCGATGCCACGGTGAACGAGTTGAGAGAGGAACGCGAGATGGTCAGGGACCTGCTCCCCGGTTGATCCATGGCTGATCAAACGGAAACGCCGCTCAACGGATACATCGATCATACCTTGTTGCGTCCCGATGCCATCGCGCGGGATATCGAAAAACTTTGCACCGAAGCCGTTGAGCACCAGCTATTTGCGGTGTGTGTCAGTGGTTGCTGGGTGCAGCATGCATGGAATCATCTTGGCGACTCAGACGTCTCCATCGCCACAGTCGTGGGCTTCCCCTCGGGTGCATCCGACCCGGACGCCAAGCGCTACGAAACCGAAGTGGCCGTCGACAACGGCGCCCACGAGATCGACATGGTGATGAACCTCGGCAAATTCATCGACGGGGATCACAGGGCGGTAAGCCGCGAGATTCGGGACGTCATCGATGCTGCGGACGACCGGCGCGTCAAGGTCATCATCGAGACCGGCTTTTTCAACGACGAGCAGATCGCCACCGCCTGTAAAATCGCCGTGCAGGCCGAAGCCCACTTCGTCAAGACCAGCACCGGATTCGGCCCCGCTGGAACCACCATCGAGCACGTCAAGTTGATGCGCGAGACCGTCAGCCAATTCTGCGGCGTGAAAGCGTCCGGAGGCATCCGGGATGCCGAAACCGCGAAGGCCATGATCGAGGCTGGCGCCTCCCGGATCGGCACCTCATCCGGTGTAACCATCGTGGGCGGATAATTGTCCCGATTGTTCACTTTGTTTTCGCCCGGTTTTCTCCGGCTCATTCACAGCCTGTCCACAATTTGCAGGTCGTTCACAGTCGATTGTGAATAAAAAAAAAGGCCTGTGAATACTTTCCGATTGGAAACACAGCCCCCATGGCGTAAGCTGAGTTCGGTCGTTTGTGACCCATTACTTGTGAAGCGGATCATCTACACCTTGATTACAGCGTGCAGCCGGTTGTTATCCACCCGGAGGCCGCCGCTCAACCAGTCCAAGTTGATGACCATGTACCTCTCACAAGCCAATAGCAAAACGATTTACACACCCCGTTTTCAGGAAACGCGCACCCGTCGGAACGGCAAATACAGCCACGTCCGCACCCGCTCCTGATCCCCTCTTTTCCCCTACTCCCACTTGGCCAAGCGCTTGATTTTAGTTTCGGCCGAAATTCCAGATTAGGTTTGCGCCTTCGGATTGCCTCAGGATTGAAGCTGCGGTCTTGGCTTCCACGTGGCCGTCGGCTAGGACGAGATTCGTGCGGCCGGCGTCTTCGCCTGTGGCTCCGTGCCTCGCGAACACCGGCTTAAGTTGGCTCGGATTTTTGCTGCCGCCCAGTTCAGCCACGAGATCGCGGTCAGAGATAAGCGGCGTCGACCGACGCGGATCCAGTTTGTTCCGCTTCCCGTTTTTGGGACTGAAAACGTAGCCCCGATATTTTTTTCCGTTTGGCCCACAGGGGGTGTCGGCGAAGAGCACGGCCAGACTGGGTTCCGGCACTGCGACCAACTTGGGTTTTACAGTGGATCCCTCCACTCCCCTTGGATCAAAAGTCGTCGCCCCGTTGTAGCCGATCGGATGCCAGTTGCGCTTGGCCCAGTTGCCTCCGAACTTCGCATCTCGTGCCGATGGACAGAGAAACACGTCTTCACTGCCGATGAATCCAGCCACGGCTGTTACCCAGATGCGGTGCGGAGATTCCATGGGCTCGGCGAAGTTGGTCGCGATGGGCAACGCGCCGTCAAGTGCATCAGCGTGCATCGTCACTGCAAGGCTGATCTGCCTCATGTTTGAAGCGCACTTGATCGACTGCGCCTTGCCTTTGGCCTTGGCCAAGGCCGGCAACAACATCCCGGCCAAGATCGCGATGATGGCGATGACCACCAGCAACTCGATCAGCGTAAAACCGTTTTGCCTACGGAGCGTCATCGCTTGGCCAAGCGCATCGCGCGTATTTGAATGTCACTCGACATCGCAGATTGAATCGCCGTCAATGACGCCCGGATTCGTCGGGACACCTCCCGGGCGTCGGAAAACGGCCTACTGCCCAGGATCAACACCTGATTGTAAAAACTCTCAAACGTGATCCGAATGCCGTGCCGAAACGGATCGCTCACCCGCTTGGTCATCTCCGTCCAAGTCCGGTCGTCGGCAGGCAACAAGTTGAAAACGGCCAAACCGCCGGGCTTGAGTTTGCTGCGAATCAATCGAGGGAGCGTGTCAATCGAGACGTCCGGCTTGAACACATCGCCATCGCGGGCGATCGACAAGTCCTCCAGCAATACATCGAATGGGGCTCGGCGGGACCGGAGCCACTGAGCGGCGTCCGCCTTCGAAAACTTCACCGCACCCCGCCAATCATCGCTGACCTCACAAAATAACTTGTAGCCGGCATCATCGAGATCGACCCCGGCCAAGTCGTGCTGCCCCCCCATCGCACGCAACGGGGCGATCACTCCGCCCCCGGCAAAGCCAAGGATTCCTGCGCGGTTTCCAGTGGATAAATTCATCGCAGCAGCCAACACATCGAAAACGCTGTCCGTCGGGCCGGGTTGGGAAAGCACCTCACTCAGCACGGAGCCGTTCTGCACAAGCCGAGCGCCACCTGGGGTACGTTGCAGTTCCGGCTCGGCTTCGCCCGTTGGCCTGCCCATCAACCAGGCTGCTATTGCTTGGGCGCGCCCGATTCGTCCCATTCCTGTTTGGCGATCGTCCTGCCGCCCTCCCATGTCGTCTCGGATTGCTTCTGACCGTTCGGATACCAACGTGTCTCAAGCCCGTTCAACTGGCCGTTCACGTAGGTTTGCTCCGACCACTTGGAGCCGTCCTCCCGCCAGAAAGTCCATTGCCCGTCAGCGCGGCCGTCGACATATTGACCGGTACGAAAACGACTCCCGTTTTCGTGGTAATACGTCCACGCACCCTGCTGTATTCCGTTCTCAAATCGTCCCTCCACCGATTTCACGCCGTTGTCGTGGCGATCGACAAACTGGCCGTTGAAAGGCGAGTCCCCGGAAAAGAACGCCCCGTTTTTCTCCGTAAGATTTCCCTGGCCCTCGACCCTGTCTGGTTGCGTCGGCTTGTTGGGGGTTCCAGAATTGGCCTGCGCAGTAGCCGCGTTGTTGGTTGCTGCCGGTGTTGCAGCGGGGGTGCCTGCCTGCGGAGGCGTGGGCTTTGGCTTGGTCACCGGCTTCGCGGCGGGAATCTCAGTGGTCGGCTTGATGGAAATGTTTGGGTTCGTCGTCGCGGTGTTCGTGTTTACAGCGGCCGGGGTTTGCTCAACGGCGTTGGTGTCAGTAGTCGATGTACCTGGTGCCGGGGCATCACCGCCACAGCTCACCAAGCCGATTGCCAACATTCCGAATCCTGCGAAATATTTCATGGGCAGAATCAAAACACAGCCGCCAATCGGTGACAAAACCATTTGTTGCCAGCCGACCGTTTTGCCCGTAGCTTCCCGGCCTTGGCTGTGGCGGAAAACCAGCCAGCGCGGCTTGTCCGTATAAAAAACCGCATGACATCCCTCTCCACATTGACCGACGCTTGTGAGGCCGTGATGACGTTCATCTCCCGGGGCAACGAATCGCCACCGGCGGTTGAATTCAATCAACTCGCGCTCGGCCTCTTCGGCTTTCAATTCACGCAAAACGAGGCGTACGCCAATCTTTGCCAAAGCGAAAAACGGACCCCGGACACGGTGACACGTTGGGAGGAGATTCCCGCCGTGCCAACACGGGCGTTCAAGTCGTTCGACATCACCGTCCTGCCGGAGGCAGATCGGCAAACTGTTTTCCGCTCAAGCGGAACCACCCATTCAAACCGAAGCCGGCATCATCACAATCCGGCCACTCTTTCGGTGTACAAGGCATCGCTGTGGAGTTGGTTCAATGAGCACATGGTGGATGAAGCCGTCGGCCGGTTGCTGTTCCTTTTTCCAAAACCAAGCGAGGCGCCGGAGTCGTCGCTTTGCCAGATGATGGGGGCCGTGGCCAAGCACTTGGCCAAGCGCGAGCACTTCTTCGCCGCCGATGCCCTGTGGCGGATCGACCGCCAGGCCACCATTGATTTTCTGCATGATGCCACCACTCAAAACGAGCCGGCCACTGTTCTGGGAACCGCGTTTTCCTTCGTTCACCTGCTTGACTTCATGGAGGCAGAGAATGTCGAACTTCGGCTCCCGGCCGGTTCCGCCGCAATGGAGACCGGCGGCTACAAGGGGCGATCGCGCGAGGTGACCAAGCCGGAGTTACACCGTGCCATCGTCGAGCGGCTTGGCATCCTGCCGGAACGAATCCTGTGCGAATACGGCATGTGCGAATTGAGTTCGCAGGCGTATGACGGCAAACTTGGCCAAGCGAATCCCGCTCCCCGGCTGTTTCGTTTTCCGCCCTGGGCACGCGCCTGCGTCGTCTCCCCGGAGACATTGGACGAGGTCGCGCCTGGCCAAGCGGGGCTGTTGGAGATCACCGACTTGGCAAACGTCGGCTCGGCCCTTTGCGTTCTGACCGAGGACTTGGCCAAGCGGCATGAGGACGGCTTTGAACTGCTTGGCCGAGCTAAACTCGCCGAGTCGCGCGGGTGTTCGCTGATGAACTTGAACCATGCTCGAGCAATCACTGGACTATTTCCTGGCTGATAAACAAGGCGCCGTCCTGAGCGACACGCTGATCACGGAGGCGTGCCAGACACTGCGCACGAATCGCGAGGAGTATCTCGTGCAGATTGGCAACGAGACGATTATCTCTAAGCTGGTCGAGGCCGCATCGCTCTGGCTCTCGCCGGATTACGAGTTGCGCAAAATGGCGCTGGCGGCTGACCCGGAGACGACCGGGTTTCCCCGCGAAGTTCTCGCCGCCGGGCTGGATGCCTGTTTTTCCGAATGGACGCAGGAGAATTTTTTCGGATTGCTCGGTCAGGAGTTCGGCGACGCAACCCGGCTGCAGTCGTTCGGCAGTTTATCGAGTCACTCACTGGCGATGGTGCATGGGCCGCAGCTCATCGCACACGTGGCCCCGGGCAATCTCCCGGTGCCGGTTTTTCAATCGATCGCGTTTGGCCTGCTGCTTCGCTCGGCACAGTTTGTAAAGTGCGCCTCCGGTAAGTCACTGCTCCCGCGGTTGTTCGGTCACACGCTCCACTACGTCGATCCCGGCCTGGCATCGGCACTCGAGATCGCGGAATGGGACGGAGGCAACGAAACGCTTGAGGGGGAACTATACAAGGAGGCGGACTGCGTCGTGGCCACCGGCAGCGACAAGACCGTGGGAGCGATTCGCGGTCGGCTTCCGCTGGGCAAGCGATTTGTCGGCTACGGACACCGCGTCAGTCTTGGCTACGTGGAGCAGCTTGCCAACGAGGTGATGGGGACACAGACGATCATCAACCGTGCCGCGCACGATGTGGTCGCTTGGAATCAGCAGGGCTGCCTGTCCCCTCATGTCATTTACGTCGAGGAATTCGGAAATTTGAAACCGGAACGCTTCGCCGAAATGCTCGCGGAGGAACTGGCCGCCCGCAGCGAGACGATCCCCCGCGGTGAACTCTCGACGAAGGAAGCCGGTGCGATCGCGAACATGCGGCGGTTTTACAAGATCCGCTCCGCCAACAATGTCGGCGCCATCCTCTGGGAGAGCGAAGATTCCACCGAGTGGACCGTCGTGCAGGAGGACGAAAAACAGTTTCAAAATTCTCCGCTTAACCGGTTTGTCTTCGTGAAGCCGATCGAACATCTCGACGAGTTGATGCACATCCTCGAGCCGTACCGGGAAAGCATTTCCACCGTGGGCATCGCCGCCAGTGAGGCCAAGCTGCGGGAGTTCGCACTGAAACTCGGCGCATGGGGCGTGCCCCGAGTGTGCCCGCTCGGGAAGATGCAGCGCCCACCGCTGGCATGGCGTCACGACGGAAGACCGGCGCTTGGCGACCTCATCCGCTGGACCGATCTCGAGACAATTCAATAATGGAACTACGCAAGACATTTCAGTTCGAGGCAGCGCATTATCTGCCACACCTCCCGGAGGATCACAAATGCCGCCGGCTGCACGGGCACAGTTTTCAAGCGGAGATAGTGGTCGAGGGCGAGTGCGATCCCAAGCTTGGCTGGGTGATCGATTACGCCGATATCTCCACAGCGTTCAAGCCGCTTTGGGAGCAACTGGATCACCATTATCTCAACGAAATTGACGGTCTGGAGAATCCCACCAGCGAAAACGTGGCTGTGTGGATCTGGGATCGCTTGAAGCCAGCCCTGCCGCTTTTGGCCGCCGTGGAGGTCGCGGAAACCTGCACCGCCCGCTGTGTTTATCGTGGCGACCAAGCGCTTGGCCAAGTGTGAATCGGGCCAGACTAATCCGAAAACCATTGCCCTGAAACGCGCAATAATTTAAAGTTCTCGGGCCCCAACAGGGATTTCACATTTTTTTCAGAATGAGTGACACGGAGAAACCGGCATCCAGCAAGGGATTAGAGGGTGTGGTCGCGGCGACCACCAAATTGAGTGACGTTCGCGGGCTGGACGGCGAGCTGATCTATTGCGGGTACAACATCAACGAACTGGCCGGCAAGGCCACGTACGAGGAGGTCGTCCACCTGCTGCATCGCGGCAAACTGCCCAACGCAGATGAATTGGCCGCACTAAAGGCCGAGTTGGCCGCAGCCCGCAATCTTCCTGACGGTGTTGTCGAGTTGATCAAGCAATTGCCCAAGGACGCCTCGCCGATGCGGGCCATCCGTACCGTTGTCTCCGCACTAGCCTGCTACGAGCCACCGGAAGCACAGGATTCGATCGAGGATCAGGCCGCTCGCGCCATCAAGCTCATCGCGCAGGTGCCAGTCATCACCGCCTATTTTCACCTCGCCCGTCAGGACAAGCCGCTTCCGGCATCCGACCCGACACTCGGCGAGGCCGCCAACTTCCTCTACCTCATCGACGGCGAAAAACCGAGCGAGGCCAAGGAGAAGACGATCGACATGTGCTACATCCTGCACGCCGATCACGGCATGAATGCCTCCACATTTTCCGCCCGGGTCACCATCGCCACCCTGAGCGGGATGTACTCGGCGATCACCTCCGCCATCGGCACTCTCAAGGGGCCACTGCACGGTGGTGCCAACGAAGGCGTGATCAAGATGCTTCAGGAAATTGGCAGCGTCGACAAGGTCGATGCCTTCGTCGAGGACTGCCTGAAGAACAAGGTTAAAATCATGGGTATTGGCCACCGGGTGTACAAGGTGCTCGATCCCCGTGCGCCGCACCTCAAGGCAATGGCTGAGAAACTCAGCGGTGAACTCGGCGAAACCAAGTGGCTGGACATGAGCGAGCGCATTCGAGACCTCATGGTTTCCAAAAAGAACCTGCACCCGAATGTCGATTTTTACTCCGCCACAGTCTACTACTCGCTGGGTATTCCGACCGACCTGTTCACACCGATATTCGCCATCGCCCGCACCTCGGGCTGGACGGCGCACGTGCTGGAGCAGTTGGCCGACAACCGCCTCATCCGTCCGAAGAGTCTTTACGATGGGCCGGACGACCTGAAGTACGCCCCGGTGGAGGATCGCTAAGCCAAGCGCTTGGCCAAGCCACTCTCGAAACGCGCAATTTGTTGCGCGTTTTTTTTGCTATATTAAAGCCCACTACCAATCCGAGGGCCGACGGTGTGGCCGGTGTCGACGGTCAGTATGTGGCCGGTCACTTTTTGGCAGGTTATCATCGAGAGAATTCCGTCTGCGATATCGTCCGGTGTGCTGACGGCGTCCAACAGTCCCTCCCCTGCTTTCTTCGCTCGCACGGTTTCGTAGTTTTCGCCGAGACCATTCTGGAGCCACTCGCCCTCAATGAATCCGGGCGCGACGGCGTTGACTCGAATCTTCGGGCCAAGCGTCCGCGCCAGCGAGAGCGTGAGATTGATGACAGCCGCCTTGGAGGCACAGTACGGGATCGAGCTGCCCACCCCGGTCATACCGGCCACGCTGGCAGTGTTGACGATTACACCGAAATCACTCGCCTCAAGCGCCGCCCGTGCAGCTCGCGCGCATTGGAACGCCCCCTTCAAGTTTACGCTGAGAATACCATCCCAGTCCTCATCCGTCACATCGTCGAGGTTTTGAAAATCGATGAAGCGAGTCGTCCCGGCGTTGTTGACGAGGATGTCCAACTGGCTAAGCGCCTCAATGGACTCCGCAACAATTCGCCGGCAATCTGCATCAGAAGCCACGTCTCCCTGCACCACCGCCGCGCGAACGCCAAGCGCCTGACATTGCTCAGCCACCTGTCTGGCCCGATCTGCCGTGCGACTACAGTTGATCGCCACATGACAGCCGCGCCTGGCCAACTGCAAAGCCGTTGCCGCTCCGACGCCCCGGCTGCCTCCCGTAATGAGTGCCACTTTTCCGTTCAAGTCCATGGCCGGAATCTTCGCTGACGGCGGCACGGCTGCCAACCCATTCCGCTTGGCCAAGCGCTTGGCTTGCCCTGTCGCAGTGTGACATTTATTTTGCCCGTGGCCGTGACCCAGTCATTTTCAAACCATCTAAAAGCCACTCTGTCCATCACGATTCTGATGGCTTGGCTTTCGCTCGACAGTCGGGGTTGGGCTGACAAGGATAAGCCGTTCGGCTTGGTCAAGCGGGAGATCTGGGAGAACATGCGGCTCATCGGAACCCCGGAGCCGCCACCTCCGTTCCGAGCCATGCCAGCGTACACAAATCAGGTTTGGCGTTCGCCGATGTTCATCGCCGCAGAACCCCAGTCATCGAGACTCTTCGCCCTGCTCCATCACGGCGGCGGCAAGCCAACTCAACTGATTGCGTTCGAGGATAATCCCGAGGCTAAGGAACGCGAGGTGTTGCTCGAGTTGCCGGGACGGAATATCTACTCGTTTTGCTTTGATCCCGAATACACCGAGAACGGGTTCCTCTACCTTTTCAGCAACCTGAATATGGAGGCGTTCGATGGTAAAAAAGCCAATCGCATTTCACGAGTCACACTGCCCCGGGAGGCGGAGGCGATCGACCCAGCTTCGGAACACTCGATTATCGAGTGGCGTTCCAGCGGGCACGACGGCGGGGGTATCGCCTTCGGGCTGGATGGTATGCTGTACATCTCAACCGGCGACGGTACGAGCGACTCCGATAACTGGGTTTCCGGCCAAACGCTGGACGACCTACTCGGCGGCGTGCTGCGCATTGACATCAGCGAAACAAGCGAGGAAGAGCCGTATCGCATCCCCGCTGACAACCCGTTCATCGATCTCCCCGACGCGCGGGGAGAGCTGTATGCCTACGGCCTGCGCAACCCATGGCGGCTGGCCGTGGATGCGTTGACCGGCCACGTCTGGGTAGGTAACAACGGGCAGGATTTGTGGGAGACAGTGCACCTCGTGCGCGCAGGGGAAAACTACGGTTGGAGCGTCTACGAGGGCAGCCATCCGTTTTACCAAAACCGCAGGATGGGGCCGCATCCATTGACCCTGCCCACCGCCGAGCATCCCCACTCCGAGGCACGATCGATCACCGGAGGTGTCGTTTATTACGGGCTAAAGTGGAGTGAGCTTCGCGGCCACTACATTTACGGCGACTACGGCACTGGCAAAATCTGGAGCATCAAACACGACGGCGAAAAGCAACTAGCTTTACAGGAAATCGCCGATACACCGTTGGCCATCACCGGTTTCGCTACGACTCACTCCGGCGAGCTACTAGTCGTCGACCACGCGAGCGGATTTTATCGACTGGAACGCCAACCCCGCACCCGCCCCGCTGCTCCTTTCCCGCAACGCCTCAGCGAGACCGGGCTGTTCTTGGACTCGAAAACTCATGAAATGCACCCGGGCGTTCTGGGCTACTCCGTGATCGCCTCCGGCTGGAACGATGGTGCGACCACCGAACGCTGGATGGCCGTGCCGGGTGAGGAAAAAGTGGGCTTCAACCAAAACGGGCCGTGGAGTTTTCCCAACGGAACGGCACTCGTCCAGACCCTGACTGTGCAACGGGAAAGCGCGCTTGGCCTGGCCGAGCCGTTTCGCATCGAGACTCGCATAATGCTTCGGCAGCAAAACGAATGGGTCGGCTACTCGTATAAATGGAACGAGGCACAAACCAACGCCGAGTTGGTGTGCAAAGGCGGGGACCGAACCACGCTGCGGATCGCAGATCAAAAATCGCCGGGCGGTTTTCGTCGACACGACTGGGTGTTCCCCAGCCGGGCCGATTGCATGACCTGCCACAGTCGGGCCGCAGGGTTTGTGCTTGGCCTGACCGGCCTGAACACGGATCGCGCCCACGACTTTCCCGGCGTGAGCGACAATCAACTCCGCACCTTTTCGCACATCGGCCTCTTTAACAAACCTTACGAGCGACCGGACAGGAAGCCACGATCGCTGGCCAACCCCTACGACCCGACCGCCAGCCTTGAGCAGCGCGCGCGCTCCTATCTACACATCAACTGTTCCGGCTGCCACATTCACGCCGGCGGCGGCAATTCAAAAATGCTGCTCAGCCTTGGCACGGCGAACGACCAGATGAGCCTGATCGGTGCCCGGCCCCAGCACGACACGTTCGGCATTCAAAACGCCATGCTCGTCTCCCCCGGCGCACCGGATCAGTCCGTACTGCTCAGCCGCTTGAACCGGCGCGGTCGCGGCCAGATGCCGCCACTCGTCAGCGGCGCGGTCGATGACGCCGCCGTGGCCCTGTTTCGTGAATGGATCAGCGGCATGCAACCAAGCGCGGTGTTCGTGAAAAACTGGAAGCCGACTGATTTCGAATCCGGATTTGAGATCGCTCACGAACCGGACAACCTCACCCGCGGCCGTAGCGCCTATGCCAAGGTTGGCTGCGCCCAATGCCATCGGCTGGACGGCATCGGCGGCAGCGTTGGGCCGGACCTGACCGACTTGGCCAAGCGGATGAAACCGGCCGAGGTGCTCGAGTCCATCCTCGAGCCCTCGCGCATCATCCCCGAGGCATACGTTTTGCAGCAGTTCAACATGAGCAACGGGGAGGTGCACCTTGGCCAAGTGCAGGAAGAGACTGACGCCGTGGTGGTCCTTCGCAGCCTCTCCGCCACCGGCGCGTCGTTGCGCTTGGCCAAGGCGCTCATCGTCAGCCGCAAAAAACTCAACGTCTCCAACATGCCACCCGGCACGGTCAACACGCTGGAGAAACAGCAAATCCTCGATCTCATCGCCTATTTGACACGGGAATAATCCGCTTGGCCAACCGGAAAAAACTTGAAAAAACCGGCCCATTGCGGCGTTTTTGGGTGGTTGAATCAGTTGCTTAACAGGGTGCTTTTCCTGCTTGGTTTTGCCTGCCTGCCCGTGGCGATGGCCGCACCTGTTTCATATCAAAACGAGGTGATGGCGGTGTTGGCCAAGGCCGGCTGCAACATGGGCACCTGCCACGGCAACGCAAATGGCAAGGGCGGCTTCAAGATCAGCCTGCGCGGTGAATCCCCCGCCGAGGACTGGAAGGTAATCTCCCGCAACGAGCTGGGTCGGCGCCTCAATCTCATCGAGCCGGACGAAAGCCTACTCCTTAAAAAAGCCACTGCACAAATCCCGCACGAGGGGCGACGACGATTCGAGGTGGATTCGTGGGAGTACCGCATCCTCCGCCAATGGATCGCCGAAGGCGCGAAGAATGATACCGGCCAAGCGCCCAAGCTCACCGCATTGGAAGTGGCACCGACCCATCGCACGCTTTACGCGCCGGACAACCAAATTCAAATCACGGCCAAGGCCCGCTTCGCCGACGGCAGCGAACGCGACGTCACGTCGCAGGCGGTCTACGAGCCGTCCAACAATTTGCTCGAGGTCACTGCGCTCGGTCGGGGGATGTTCAACAAGCCGGGGGAAACCACCGTGCTCGTCCGTTTTTTGAATCGGCAGGAACCGGTGCGGCTGGCCTACGTTCCGGAACGTGTTGGCTTCGCCTGGAATCCGCCCACCACGCAGGGGATGATTGACACGATGATCTTCGGCAAATTGAAAAAGCTGAGGATTAACCCTTCGCCTGTCGCGGATGACACGGTATTCATGCGCCGCGCCTATCTGGACTTGATTGGCCTGCTGCCGACTGAAAACGAGGCACGCGAATTCGTCACCGACACCGATCCGGCCAAGCGCAAAAAACTAGTAAACCGGCTGATGGAGAGGGAGGAATTCGCCGAGTTTTGGGCGCTAAAGTGGGCCGACTTGCTGAACGTTGAGGTGCGCACGCTCGACCCCAAAGGTGTGCAACTGTTTCACGGCTGGATTCGCGATCGCATCGCCGATAACACGCCGATGGATGAATTCGCCCGGTCGATCATTTCCGCCCGCGGCAGCACATACACCAACCCGGCGGCCAACTATTTTCGCGCGATCCGCAAGCCGCAGGAACTGGCCGAGGCCACAGCGCAGGTTTTCCTCGGGAGACGGCTGCAATGCGCGCAGTGCCACAATCACCCTTTCGATCGCTGGACGCAGGGCGACTACTACGACTGGGCCAGTGCGTTCGCAAAAATTGACTACAAGGTGCTGAAAAACATCCGAAAGGACGGACTGGACAAGCACGAGTTCAACGGCGAACAGGTCATCTACATGAAAACGAGCGGCAGCGTGAAAAACCCCAAGACGGGCAAGACCGCCCCTGCGCGTTTTCTCTCCGTGGGGCAACCGGTGGCCGGAGGCGACGATCCGCTGCGCGAGATGGCCAAGTGGATGACGGCCCCGGATAATCCGTTCTTCGCCCGTGCGCAGGCGAATCGAATTTGGTTTCACCTTATGGGCCGCGGACTGGTGAACCCGATCGACGACTTTCGTCCAACCAACCCAGCCACCCACCCGGTGTTGCTTGATTTGCTCGCGACGGAATTCATCGCCAGCGGCTACGACCTCCGGCACATGATCCGCCTGATCACGAGTTCCGCGACATACCAGCTCGCCTCCGAGCCCAACGCCACAAATGCCGATGATGAAATCAATTACTCCCACGCGATCCCCCGCCGCCTGAGCGCCGAGCAGTTGCTCGACACACAGGCGCAGGTGGCTGATGCGCCCCTCCCCATCCGGGATCATCCGCCCGGCACGCGCGTTGTGCAGGTGGCCAACACCATCAAGGAAAAACGGCGGCGCAGCAAAGACGACATCGTCGACGTTGTGCTGGAGGCGTTCGGCAAACCACAGCGGCTGCTCAATTGCGAATGCGAACGCTCCGACGAGACCACCCTCGCGCAGGCGTTCCAGATGATCAGCGGCCCGGTGTTGAACGGTCTGTTGACCGGCAAGGCCAACCGGCTCGAGCGCTTGGCCAAGGCCGACCAACCGGCGCAGCAGACGCTGGAATCACTTTACTGGACCGCCCTGTCACGCCCACCCACGGCCACCGAACTCGAGGCCGGCCTGCAACACTTGACCAAGGCCGAGACTACCGAGGCCAAGCGCGGTCGGCTGGAAGACATCGCCTGGGCACTGATGAACTCAAAGGAATTTATTTTGCGCCGATAGCTTCATGAACGCATTCCATCCACTCAACCGACGAAGCGCCCTTCGCGTGGGCGGCTTGGGCCTGCTAGGGCTGAACATGCGCAAGCTCTTCGCCGCCGAGGAGGCCAAGAGCAGGATCGCGCCCAAAGCCAAGTCGGTCGTTTTTCTTTTTCAATGGGGCGGCCCGAGCCAGCTCGACATGTTCGACATGAAGCCGGACGCGCCGGACGGCATTCGCTCACCGCACAAGTGGATCGACACCAACCTGCCCGGCGTCATCACCAACGAGCACATGCCGGCGGTGGCCAAGATCATGAACAAGGTGACGCTCGTCCGCAGCGTTCACCACACCATGAAGAACCATAACTCTGCCGGTTACTATGCCCTCTCCGGCAGCGCGCCGGATTTCGATGACCAGCGCCTGCGCGACACGAAGGAGATGTACCCGGCCTACGGCTCAGTGGTCGATCACCTCACCCCGGCCAAGGGCGACATGCCGACCTTTGTCTCGTACCCCTACATCATGCGCGACGGCTCCGCACCCCCGGGCCAGCACGCCAGCTTCCTCGGCAAGGCTCATGATCCGTTCCTGTTCACGAACGATCCCAACTCAAAGAACTTTGCCCTGCCGGAGTTGAGCCTGCCGGCAAACATCGATCCAAAGCGACTGGCCTCGCGACGCCAACTGCAGCAACTCGTCGATCAGCAGTCGCGACTGCTCGACTACTCCGCCAGTGCCCGCGGCCTGGATGCTTACTACGAGCGAGCGCTTGGAATGTTGAACTCGCCTAAGATGCGCAACGCCTTTGATCTCACACAGGAGCCGGATAAAATACGCGACACCTACGGCCGGCATACGTACGGACAAAGCGTGCTGCTCGCCCGGCGGTTGGTCGAGGCCGGCACCAAGTTTGTAAACGTCTACTTTTCCGACAGCATCGGCGGACAAAGCACCACCTCCGGCGGTTGGGATACGCACGGCTTCAACAACACCAGAATGTATCCCATCGTCGAAAAGCGCCACCTGCCGATCACCAATCAAACGCTCCCGACTTTCCTCAACGATCTGGACGACCGTGGCCTCCTCGACGAGACGCTCGTGGTGTGGATGGGGGAATTCGGCCGCACGCCAAAGATCAACGCCAACTCCAGCCGCGACCATTGGCCGCAGTGCTACACCGTCCTCCTCGCGGGTGGCGGCATCAAGCGCGGTTACGTCTACGGGGCGTCCGACAGGAATGCATCCTACCCCGCGGAAAACCCGGTTCGACCGGACGACATCGCCGCGACGATGTATCAACTGCTTGGCATCGATCCGCACACGGAGGTCATCGGCGTCGGTGACCGTCCCCTGCCAATTACCACAGGCAACGCCATCCAAGACATCATCGGGTAGTTCAGAGCAACAACTCGTCCAATTTTAAAGCGCCCTGACCAGGCAGCTCATCCAGTAGCGTTTGGACTGTTTTTGTTTGTCCCGGAAAAGTTAGCCCGGGCGCAATTTCCGCCAAAGGCGAGAGAACGAATTGGCGTTCGTGGGCACGAGGATGAGGCAGTATCAACGTCTCGGCATTGCGCTGTTCATCCCCGAACGCGATCAAATCCAAGTCGATTTTCCGAGGCTCGTTGGCCAAGCCGGTGCGCTCCCGGCCAAGGCGCGCCTCAAGTTGCAATAACTGCTCCAGCAGCGACTCCGGTGTTGTGCCCGGCTTGGGCTCAAAGCCAAGCGCGGCATTGATGAACAACGGCGACCCCGGTGTACAGTTGACCGGCTCGGTCTGCCAAAGAGACGAGCCAAGCGCTTGGCCAAGCGACGCACCGGCGATCTCGGCTGCAGCCCGGCGCATCACTTCCATCGGTTTGCCGATGTTCGCCCCCAGCGCCACGTATGCCATTGTTGGCTCTGCACTCACGCGCTTGGTTTGCCCTGCCCGCTTGGCCAAAGCAACCCGAAACCGGACAGCAGCGTTGACACGCGCCACAATCGCAATAGCGTCGTGCCCGTGAGTGTGCGTGTGAAAA
>DKGH01000066.1 GCA_002453165.1 Verrucomicrobia bacterium UBA6775 | reverse complement strand
ACAACCTCGAGCGAGGATGACAACACCGGAATCCTCAAACTCGACAAGCTGCAGGCCAACACGCGCTATTTCTATCGCGTGGAGGATCATCAGCTAAGCGGTTCATTCCGCACATTGCCTCACGCGAATGATTTCAGGAATGCCACAGGCAATCCGGAGGGACTCTTCAACTTCAAGTTCGAGTTCGCCTGCGGCAACAACCAACGCGGCGGTGGCGATAGCGCCGGGCCCACCCTGCCGGTGTTCGACACTCTAAACAGGCAGGTGCGTGACGAGATTCACTTCGCCATCCTTAACGGCGATTGGCTCTACGAGGATCAGCGCGCCTATCCGGCCAGCGAGTGGCTGCATCAGGTTGGCATCGCCTCGCTTGGCCAAGCGCCCGACATCGTCCAGAAGGCACCGACTGTCGTCGGGGTGTGGGAAAACTACAAAATCTATCTCGAGCGCGGACGCAACCTAAGCGAGTGGCACCGGCATGTTCCATCATTTTACACCGCCGACGATCACGAACTGCTCAACGATATTTACGGCACCGGCGAGGTCGGCTACGTCAATCGCCGCGCGGTGTTTCGCGATATCGCCACGCGCGCCTGGTTTGACTACCTCGCCTGGGCGAACCCCACCGAACACACCGCTCCCGCTTGGTTTGGCAAAGGCCGATTCAAGAAGGGAAGCGATGTTCTGCAGGACACCGACGCTGATTTCACGAAGCTCAACCTCAAGGAACTCGCAAATCTCCACGTGCACTGGGGCACCATGACGGCCGGGGTCAAGGACGCCAATCTCGACACGGAACCGGGCGATCCCAACTCTGCCGTTTATGAGATCGTAGAAGTTCTCGGGCCGCACCGGCTCCGGATCAATCCACCGGCCAAGGCGGACGGTTCTCAGACTTACTCCATCGGTCGGCGCTGTTACGGCAAGTTTACCGTCTCGAACTGCGATTTCTTCCTGCTCGACACCCGGTCACATCGCAGCCTACACAACGTCGACAACCCCGACAACCCCAAGGCCACCATGCTCGGCAAACAACAACTCGCATGGCTCAAGGACGGCATCAGAAACAGCAAGGCCGATTTCATTTTCGTCGTTTCGTCAGTCAACTTCATGGTGCCGCACGTCGGCAGCGGCGGCGGGGCAGACAAGCAGTCAACCATCAAAAAAGACGATGCGTGGACGGTTTTTCTGAAAGAACGCGAGGAACTGATTGAGTTTTGGGACGGCCTCGACAAGGGCGTGTTTGTGCTCACCGGCGATTTGCACAACAG
Organism: Verrucomicrobia bacterium UBA6775; assembly: GCA_002453165.1. GTDB lineage: Bacteria > Verrucomicrobiota > Verrucomicrobiia > Limisphaerales > UBA1096 > UBA1096. The sequence goes on along the minus strand of DKGH01000066.1, from coordinate 10,181 downwards.
CTTTGCCATCAAGATCACTGACAATGTGTACGAATTCGCCAGCGGCCCGCACAACTCCATCAACCACGCACCCATGAAGGACGAAGGCGGCCGCCCCGCCAACGGCAGATTCAAATACGGCCCTCGCGCCTGCGACATCCGCTGGAGCAGCTACGCGATGGAGGACATCCCACGCGCCAACCGCACCTTCCCCCACTACTGCGTCGTGCAGGTCAACAACGTGTTCAATAACCCAATCGAGCGAAACGGCGAACGTTGGTTTGCCTTCCCACACCCGCAGGTGATCTTTCAATTCCACGATGCCTACACCGGCAAACTGCGCTACTCAGAGACCTTCGTGCTGGGGCTTGAATAAACAATTGCTACGCCACTTTGTGATCACATGAAAAAACTAACTTCCATTTTAAGCGTTGTTTTTGTTTTCACGGTATTCGTATTTCCGGCCACTGCAGCAGACTCCATGCAGCCCAACGTGGTGCTGATAATCAGCGATGATCATGCGTGGACTGATTACAGCTTCGCTGGGCATCCTCACGCGAGGACGCCCAACATCGACCGGCTGTCTGCCGAGGGACTGACTTTCACCCGAGGCTATGTCACCACCGCGATCTGCAGTCCTTCGCTGGCGACAATGCTCACCGGCTTGTACCCGCATCAGCACGGCATCACCGGCAACGATCCCGTCCGCGGGCAGGATCGAGCCGATTGGATCGAGCCGTTTTTCAAAAAGCCGCAACTGCCCAGACAACTCGCCGACGCCGGATATCTGACCCTGCAAACGGGGAAATACTGGATGAAGCATCCGAGTCACGCTGGTTTCACCGATGACATGGGCTCCACTGGCCGCCATGGGGGACAAGCCCTTTCCATCGGCCGCAAGTCCATGAAACCGATCTACGATTTCATCGACAAGGCGCAACGACAAAAGAAGCCATTCTTCGTTTGGTACGCCCCCTTCCTGCCACATACCCCACACAATCCACCGGAGCGCCTGTTAAAAAAATACACTGCCATCAAAAATCCCGCCAAGGCCAAGTACATGGCAATGATCGAGTGGCTTGACGAGACCTGCGGCGAACTGATAGAGCAACTCAACAAAAAAGGTGTCGCCGACAACACGCTTGTACTCTACCTCGCCGACAACGGCTGGAACGAATACGGCAAGGCGCATCCTTACGAAAATGGCGTGCGCACCCCGTTCATTGCGCATTGGCCGGGCAAGATCAAGCCGCGCAAGGACGAGCGGCAACTCGTCTCCAACATCGACATAGTGCCGACGATCCTATCCGCAGCCGGCATCAAGCCACCGGCGTCCCTTCCCGGTATCAATTTGCTCGATGAAAAGGCAGTGGCCAAGCGCAACACAATCTTCCTGTCTAATTTCGCCCATGACATGGTATCAGCCACCGAGCCGGAAAAGAGTCTCTGGACGCGCTCCTGCATCCACGGCAAATGGAAGCTGGTCGCATGGATCGAAAACCCGCCGAAAGTCCGTCCCTGGGCCGGCGGCCATCGACACAAGAATCCCGACACGAACTTGGAATTGTTTGACCTCCTCACCGACCCGCACGAAACCAACAATCTGGCCAACGCCCACCCCGAAGTCGTCCGCGACCTCGCCGCCCGAATCGATGACTGGTGGAAGGTGGATTGAAGCTGTAAAAACAATTTGCCGCACAAGGAGCAATGGCAGCCGATAGCAAAACACCAACCAAGCGCTGGCAGTGGCTTGGGTTGGTTTTGATTCTCCTGTTCGCCCTTGCGATGTTCATGGGGCCAGGGCCGGGGTTGCGCTTGGTAAACCCGGAACCGAGTGCCGACAGCGAAGCCCTCCGTTTTCTCGGCCTGCCGGTGATCTATGCCTGGGGATTGTTTTGGTACGGCATACAGGCTACCGCGGTGGTCACAGCAAGCCTCACCCTTTGGAAAACGGACGACGAGTGATGCCCGATCCGACCACTCCAGATCTCGGTTTGTTGCCTCATTTTTGCCTCGCAGGTTATCTCCTTTTTCTCCTCGGGATCGGCATCTGGGGCGTTCGCAAAAGCCGCTCTGGCGAGGAGGACTACTATCTCGCCGGGCGCGGTCAGGGCTGGCTGGTTTCGTCGTTGACCATCATGGCGACATTCTTCAGTTCCGCAGCCATGCTGGGCGCCCCCGGGGCGGTTTACAAGGAGGGCGTGGTGTTCGCCCTGTTCGCATTGAATGTCCCTTTGAGCGGCGCCGCAATTTATGTACTGGGGAATCGAATCCGCAAACTCGGCCACAACCATGGACACGTGACCCCGGCCGACCTGATTTGCAAGCATTACGGCAGCTCGGTGGCTCTTCGCTGTCTCGTGGCGTTGATCGGTTTCCTATACGCCGTGCCGTACGTGGTCATTCAAATTCAGGCCGGCGGCATCATTTCCGAACGACTGTTCGCCGGGGAACACGCGTTCGAAATCGGGGCCTGCCTCCTGTCGCTGGTGACGATGCTCTACATCATGATAGGCGGCATGCGCAGCGTGGCGTGGACCGATGCACTGCAGGGGGCGTTGCTGATGACCGGGATGCTCCTCTCAGGATTAGCCGCCGTGGCAGCACTGGGTGGTCCGTCGGCATTTTTTGAAAAAGTCAACGACCTACCGCACACCTCCCTTTCCGTACCGGGTACGACCGGATCGTTCACGCCGGAAAAAATGTTCACCCTCTGCATCTTTGGTGCGCTTGGCTCGATGATTCAACCGGCGCAGTGGATGCGATTTTACGCGGCCAAGTCCGCCAATGCACTCCGGCGTAGTGCGGTCATTTTCGCGCTTGGCCTGACCGCCTGTTTCTTGTTCGGCGTGATGCTCGTCGGCCTTGGTGGCCAGGTGCTCTACCCATTGGCCAAGCCCAACACAGACGGCGTTTTTGAATATCGATTGCAACAGGACACGAACACGGTTGCAGCCACTGAAGCCGACTTGGCCAAGCGCTTGGACAACGGCGCCAAACCCCTTCCCCATCCGGACGTCGGCACCGACTCTCGTGACTTTGATCAAATCATGGTCGTCGTCCTCAAGCGCCACCTCCCGGAGCTGCTTGGCCCCGTCGGACTACTGCTCGGCACACTGATCATCATCGCAATCATGGCAGCGGCGATGAGCACAGCCGACAGCAATCTGCACGCAATGAGTGCCGTGCTGACCCGTGATATTTACGGAGGCGTCCTGCGCCCGGGCGCCTCGGAGAAAAGTCGATTGTGGGTCGGTCGCGGCGTGATCGCCGCGGCGACGGTGTTGTCGCTTGGCATGGTTTTCGTCAGTCGCAGCAGCGAGAGTTTCGACCCAATTGGCATGATCATGCCAATGAGCATCCTCGCAATCGCCTTCTCCAGCCAGTTGCTGCCCGTCACGATCGATGTGCTATTCCTCAAACGCGGTTCGCGTCAGGGCGCCATCGCAGGGATCATCGCCGGGATGCTGGTCGTCCTCATGTTCAGCCCGATCCCGGCTATCCTCACCGGCAGCGACTCCGCCGTGGTCGGCCTGTTTGCCCGCCTGAAACAACTCGCCGATATCGGCTTCTGCGGCGTGGTGGTAAACGTGACCGTCTTTGCGCTCGTCAGCCTTAAAAATAAAACGAATTAAAACTCCGCCAGGCGCTAAAGCCGTTTGCAGCGGGTGACCTTGGTGATCACTTTTTTCCCGTCCCTGACCGTGTACTGTCCCTCCATGTCGACCACTGAGCCAACGCACGCATCGATCTTCAGGTTGTGAATATTGCCAAAGCTGAGACGCACCTCGATTTCGTCGCCTGTCGATAGTTGCAACAGGTAAAGGTTCAGGTCATCTGCGGTAACCTTGATTTTCAGCATTCCTTTCAAGGCAATTTCGCCGTCCTTGTCTCGGGTAATTTTCCATGAGCCGTCATCAACGTATTTCGGGGCCAACCCTGCCATTTCGCTGATGCCCGGAAGGACGCCGGTTGAGTTGCCGTATTGCCCCCGTTGCACGCCCATCATCTCCATGATTTTCAGGTGCAGGTTGCTGTTCGGTGTGTTCGGGTATTTCACAAACCGACCCGTCTTGATCTGCCCGCCTCCTCCACCACCAAGCACCAACGGCAGGTCGCTCACCGAGTGGTAATCCCCATGCTTGATTCCCGAACCGTACAGCACGATAGAATTGTCAAACACCGTCCCCTCGCCGTCCTCCAGTGATTTGAGTTTGTCGAGAAAGTAGCCGAACTGCTCCGTGTGCCATTGGTTGATCAGGTCGTAGCCGTCCAATCCGGATGAACGGTTTCGTGTCCTTACAAAATGTGACAAGGCATGCAACTCATCGTTCACCCCGATGAAATCATAAACTGACCGACTCTCGGTGTGGGACATCATCAGCGTACTGACGCGCGTCATGTCCGTCCAGAACGCCAACGCAACCAAATCGAGCATCGCGCGCATCCGCTGGGCTAAATTCGTCGCTGCCGGAATGGGTTTAACAAGGCGCAATTTCGCGTCTCGTTCGGCATTGCTTTGATTTTGAAACTGCTCAACCTCCCGTTCGACGTCGCGAACGGATTGCAAGTACTGCTCAAGCACCTGCTGGTCGCGCCGGCTTGCCTTTCGTGCGATCGACCGGTAGCTGTCCCTCACCTGATCCAGCACACTTGAAGTTTTGTCCCGGTAACTCCGACTGTTGAGTCCGCGAAACAACTGGTTAAACACCAGCTCCGGCCTGTCCTCAACCGGCAACGCGCGACCTTCCGCGTCATAGGAGAGGAAATTCTCGGACGGATCATTCGCATCAAGGTAGGTGTCACTCCGAAGTGCAAGCGACTTGACCGGGGTCTCACCACCAACATGATCGGCGATGACCTGATCAAATGACTGCTTTTGCACGAGGCGCGACTGGCGCAACTCGCCGGTCATAAACGTCAGCGCCACATTTTCATGCCCGCCATTGGCCCGTTGATCCGCATCAATGTTGCTTAGGATAACGATGTCGCCCTTGTTTTTCTCAATTGGCGAAAGAATTTTGGAAAGCTCGAAATCCGTCTCGGTTCCCCCTGTGATATCCCACGAACTCGGATTTACACCCGCGCCCTTAAATAGAACGCAAAGTCTCAGGTTACCCTGCCCGGTTGCCGGCTTCGCCTTGGCGTAACTGACCGCCGGCGACATGATATCCAACGATGGCAAAGCCAGTGCCGCCCCGATGCCGCGCAGGAACGTGCGCCTTGGAATGAGATAGGATTGCCTGCTCATGATTCGTCCTGTCGTTGATGAAATTGTTTACTCAAAACGATCTGTTCGATGAGTGTGTTCATTCTAAAGCCATTCGATTTTAACGCTTCACAAATTCGGTCCACCGCCGGCCGATCGTGCGGCTCCAGCTTGCGGCCAAGCGCATAGGCAAACATTTGCCTCGCGATGTTTTGCACGATCTCGGCCCGGTATTCATCGAGCAGCATCCGCTTCATTCCCTTTGGCGTGGTAAATTTTCCTCCGTTTGGGAACTCACCCCTGGCCTTGACCGGACGCTTGTTGCCGTACTGCTCCCGCCACTTTCCGTAGGGACCGAACTGCTCAAGGCCCAGTCCAATCGGGTCGATGTGCTTGTGGCAGCTCACACAAACCGCCTTGCTCGTGTGCGCCTTCAGGATATCGGCCAGATCATCCAGTTTTTTGCCGTTCACCGTTTCGCTTTGGCTCAGCGCGGGTATGTTTTCCGGCGCGTGCATTTTCCGACCGATAATCTTGTCGAGCATCCAGACACCGCGCCGGATCGGGTTGGTTTTCTCGGGGGGCGAAGTCAACCGCATGATGCCCACGGTCGTGATCACCCCGCCCCGTTGTTCGCTGTTCACTTTCAGCAGCCGGGGCGGATCATAAAAACGCTCCTGAATTCCCGGCGGCCGTTTCCGGCGCGCAGCCAGGATATCGTCGTGCCGATTCTCAAACGCATGCCCCTTGCCGGGTGTGCTAACCTCGGTGTAGTTGCTCTGGTACACCCAGTCCGAGTCGATCAACTCCAGCACACTGCGGTCCGACTTCACCAACTCGTCAAAAAAGAACAGCAACTCATCGTAGACACCGCGGTTCCAAGCCTCGTTCCGGTAGAATTCCCTGTTGTGCCAAAGATCACGGAAGCCAAGCCACTGGCCTGCGAAATTCTCCGACAACGCAATCCGCTTGGGCGATTGAAGCATCCGCTGCACTTGGCCAAGCAACACCTCGTCGTCGTCCAGCTCACCGCGCTTGGCCAAGCGGAACAGTTCCTCATCCGGCATACTGCCCCAGATAAAATAGGACAGTCGCACGACAAGTTCCTCGCCACTGACAGCGTAGGGAATCTCGCTGTCTCGGGCTTGTTCCATCCGGTAAAGGAACGCCGGTGACACAAGCGCCGTCTTCATCGCGTGCAACAGCGACTCCACCGGTGGAGATTCCCGGCGCTTGGCCAAGTACGCCTGCTGAACCAATTGCTCGTTGGCTTCGTTGCGATAACCTCGAAACGCCCGAAGCGTGAATCGTTGCAAAATCTCCCCTGCACGGGCTTGGCTTAATTCCTTCGGCTCATTTGCAAACCCAAATACCCGTTCACGCGCCTCGGCCGACTGAACGAAGGATTGAAGCGCGTAGTCGTATGCCTGGGTTAACCTCAACACCGGCAGCTTGCCGCTGGCAAGTTGGTCGGCATCGTTGAAAAAACCGGACTCCCCGGGCACGTCGGGCGGCAAAATTGACTCGAGTGTGGAATCCAACAACGCCGGGAACTCCGGGCTGAAGACATACGGGCGTTTCAGCGAAACATGGAGCAGATCCTCAAGCGTGTTGATCAGTTCATAACGGGACAATCGCCGAAGCGGTGTTGCGCCAATGTGCTCCGCACCGTTTCTGACAATGTAATTATCCCGAAACCACCCCTGAACCAGCGCCCTCTGTTCAGCCGTCAGCGGCTTTTTTTTCGCCGGGGGCATCTCACCCATCCGGACCACCCGTTCAACCCGTAACCAAAGCGTTTGAATCTTCGAATCAGCGAGGGTTGACCCCGATGAAAGTTGCTCCAAGTCGATGCCACCTTTTCGTGTTTCCGCGTCGTGGCAGTCGAGGCAACGGTCATCGATCAGGCTGAGAACCTGCTCAATATCGACTGCCGGAAAAACAGAAACTCCCGCCGCGAATAACAGCAGGAGTGTCTGGGTAAAAATCTTCATCCCAAGCGCTTGGCCAAGCGGGGATTATTTTTTAATCTTGGCAAGTTGTTTGCGGAGGCGCTTGGCCTGTCGGCCTTCGAAAATCTGCCACACGGCGAGGCCGTTGCCGACCAGTTCCCACTCGTCGAATTCCCAGCCCACCTTTTTATTGCGGTCGATTTCAAAGATCTGCGGATTATTTTCGCCGGCATGACAGTTGCCGATGATGTAGTTGCCGTTTTTCAACTCCTGCAGCGCAGTCATCCAGCCCAACTCGATCTCTGTTCCCGGCACCTTGCCCTTGATCTCCCAGACGACCTTCTTGTCGGGTGACACCTCGATGACACTCTTGCCGGAGCCAGTCGCGATCAGCGTGTTGCCGTTCTTTAGACGAATGGCCCCGTAGCAACGAGTCTTCACGAGGTAATCCCAGACGATCTCCCCCTTGCGATTGTACTCGGTGACGACACCCGGATTTTCGGAGGTCACGAGATAATTCCCCTCCGGTGTGAACCGCGCCCAGCGGGTGTTTTCGCGGCCATCCTTTTTCATGTTGAACTGGTGGACAATCTTCCCCTTTTTGTTGACCTCAATGATGCGCCCAACACCGCTCTCCACGATGGAGGTGTTGCCGTTTTTCAGACGGGCGAATGCGTGAACATCAACGCGCTTGCCCTCGTTGCCGTTCATCTTCGCCGAGTCGTAGGTCCACACGACCTTTTTATCGAGAGTCATCTCGGTCAGCTTGGTCCACGTGTCGTGATACAAAATGTTGCCGTTGGGCAGAAGATGCACATCGTGATGCCCGGTGTGACCCCGCTCAGGCCCACCAGTCTTGTGCGACCAAATCACCTTTCCGTCACTCTCCGTAATCGCGAGGATGTTCTTTCCGTAGGAGGCACTCACCAGGACCAACCGCTCCGCGGTAACAGCGACCGAGACGAATATAAACGAAAATAAAGCAACTATGCGCAAACAAGTTTTCACGCAGAGAAAGTTAGCGACTCGCCCAAGTCACGTCGAGCGTCTGTTGAGGCTGGAAAAGCAGAAAAAGAAGGTGGCGGGTCGGGAGGGACTCGAACCCTCAACCAACGGCATAAAAGGCCGCCGATGTTAAATCTATATGTAATTGTGGCACAACTACTTACGCCCTTCAAAAATGAATCTGAAAAATAATATCATACTATTACCATACGATTTTTTACTTTTCAAGGAGTTCCCATGCGTTCTCCTACTCTCTGTACTTTGCTGAATTGTTGTAGCCCTTTACGAAAATAACCTAGTGACCCTTAAAAATATTAAAACCTGTCGATATATTACTTTTTAAATAATAAACCCCACCAACCTTCGTGCAGGCTGGCGGGGTTATTCATTTTCTTTTAACCATTGATGTTCCCATCGGGTAAAATAAACCCAGTTAACCCTTGGATTTAAGATTGCGGCATATAGTATATAATTATTTTAGAAAATGAAATTTAGAAATTTGTTGATAATTTTTCGTATTTTGAATCGCCCTACTCTTTACGTGCTATAGCTAGCCATAGAATGTATAAAACAAAGCTAAGCATAAATATAAAAGTAAATAAAATGCTATAATTCATATATTAATTTAAAAATAAAAAGTACACATAATTTTGTTAAAGAAGTGTTTTATAAAAGCTATTCAATGCAGATTTAATCATTTCTTTAAATTTATTTCTATTATTTAAAATTACATTCTTATCGCCAGTTGCCTTTATAAATACAGTCCCGAGATGACCCTCAATTATAGCCCCAAATAGCTGACAATTATCAACAGGGGTTTTTTCTCTTAAAGGTAGGCCTTTTAAATAAGTACCATAAGCAGATACATATGTTACGTTTACATCATTTATTTTATCTTGAACAATTATCGGGTTGAGATTTTGAGGATCTTCCTTGAACTGGTATAACCATCTTAAAACATTAGCTTTTATTCCACCGGCATTGTTGTTACCGAAATAGAAAAATAGAACTTCACCACTCTTCTTCTTTTCTGGATTCTTAATCGAATACTGTGCGATCCTCATTGGTGAGTCAGGTGACTGAGAAACCCAATCTTTGGGTATTTTAAAATTTAAACCACCGACTTTAATTTTTTCATCGGAAAATAAATCATTACAAACTAAGAAAAATAAAAATAATGAAACATAACGCATTGATAGAATATTATTAAAATAAAAACTTAAATTACTATTTAACATTTATTACTCCTCTCATCTGTCCAAAATGACCGGGAAATGAACATAAATAGTGATAAACCCCAGATTTCTTAAAAGTTATTTTAATTGTATCTTGTTCATTTGGTCCCAACATTTTTGTCTGTGCTAATACTAATTTACCGGCTTTTATTGGTTTCCACTGATTCTGCAATGTCGCTCCATATTTAGTAATAAGATTACCACCAAATGTTAATGCATCATTACCTGTATCTAATATAATTAAGTTATGCCCCATAGCAGCCTTGGGCAGTTTCCCAACGTTTTTAAGGATTATTTCATAAGGCTTATTTTTTTCTACATTTATGGAAGACTTATCAAATTTCATCAAATCGTCGGATTTAATAACAATTCTGATTGCTTTAATTTTTGAATTTATATCATTGCTTTCACTAACAACAGAATTAATTGAAGCGGCTAGTAGAAAAAAAGTAAAAATACCTTTCATGGGCTGGATCTTACCTTGTTGAAATTGAAACTCAATCTCAAAAAGAAAAAAATTTTAAACTGTCTCGGATCACGCAGGTCAGGTTTGAAACAAAATGGCCAGTGCCGCAAAAGTGGATTGGATTCCGGCCCTCGCCACAGCTTCGTAACTTACCGCTATCGAGATTTGTTTGATTAGATTAAAGGTAGTGATGATGCACGAAGCAATCACGCGAAGGAATATTTAAAGATGGAGATGGGTACTGGCATCGAGTCTTTGGACAAGAATTATATTGCTGCTGGAGTGGAGCCGAAACAGGTAAAGGAATACTTCTCAATTGCGTCTTAAAATCCCCC
>DKGH01000242.1:26868-27880 GCA_002453165.1 Verrucomicrobia bacterium UBA6775 | reverse complement strand
TCCAATAATTGTATTCTCGGCAAAACAGAGAAATTTGCTCAAACCCTTTCTGCCAATTCAACCTCATTTTTTTAGAGCTCTGGCCTTATGTCCCAAAACTTCTCAGCCTCTTCCTTCGTCACAAGCTGCCGATAGTGGCGGAAGAGCATATTGGTGTCTCGGTGGCCCAGTTCATGTGCTGTCCTGTCCGGTGATCCGTGGTAGGCGAGGTGGTAACTGGCGAAGGTGTGCCGCATAATGTCATGCCCCCAAGTGACGTCTGCCATTTTCCTTACTTTATCAAGTTGCTTGCGCTTATTTCTTGGCGGCAGTTCACCTCCCAGCTTCAACCACTCAGCCATGTTGGCAGAAATGCTTACGAGCCTTCGTTTACGAGTCTTGGCTTTATGCCCACTAATAGTGATTCCATGAATGCTGATGTCTTGCCATTGGAGGCGGTTGATTTCCTCAGGTCTAACTCCGCCAAACAAGCCGAGTACAAGATAGGGGATTAGCTTTGGACTATTCCTTTGTGCCACGGTTAAAATTCGAAAAACTTCATCGGGTGTTAGAATGCAAGGTTCGCTCTCGTCCTCCTTGGGGCGAATGACTCCTTTGACTGGATTTTCCCTAGAATACTTTTCACGAATGCACCAATTGAAGAATGGCCCTATCTTGGCAATAACTCCATCCACAGTGCTTCGCTTCCAATTTCGTTCTCTAAACCAATGCTCTAAATCACTTGAAGTAATTGAATGGCAATCTCGGCCATCAAATTCTTCAGAAAGTTGGTTGAGATTGATACGTGATTGTTTGTTTGAGGATGGGCGGAGTGATCTTTTTGAAAGCTCGCAAACGTAGATTTTGACTGCTTCGCTTAGCCGTATTTGAACGAGTTTTTGGTATTGAACCAAAGTTGAAGCTAAATCCTTAAATCTCACTCCTTTCGTTTCGGCTAATTGAAACAACTCTACGATTTGTAATTTCTCTGTTGAGTTCCGAAACCGCCAAAAATCCTCGATGGAGGCATTGT
>DKGH01000242.1:11635-26461 GCA_002453165.1 Verrucomicrobia bacterium UBA6775 | reverse complement strand
GTGCGCTTCCCGTTAAGTTTTGTGCTTACTCGCCATCTAATTTTCCCATGATTTACCGTCTTTGTGAGACGCATTTCGCTAACCTTTCGCTAACCAGTTTTGCCAAAAAAATGCAAACGGCAGCTAGAGCTATGAATGTATGGATTTTAGAAAAGAGGATTTCCCTAAGAAAAATGGTGCACTCGAAAGGACTCGAACCTTCACGCCTTTAGGGGCACAACCACCTCAAGGTTGCGTGTCTACCAATTCCACCACGAGTGCACCCGAGGGGCGGACAACGTGAAGAAATGGCCGGTGTTTTACAAGCGGTTTTTTTGTTCGTGTGTGATCGATGCTTTGCGGTTGCCTGGCTAGGCGGCTTGGCCTTGAATCGCGGGCGATGAATGGATGTCTTCGCCTTGGCCAAGCGCTTGGCCTGTCTGCGGTTGCGCTGCTTGCGCTTGGCTCTGCTGGCTGCCGTGTGCTCCCGGAGGCGGACTACCCGGTCGGAATTTACTCGGTGGGTAGTGAGACGAATCTGGCCGACATCGCCGGCGCCGGGTTCAACCTCGTGACCGGCCCGGCTAGACGCGGTTTTCTTGACGCCGCCAAGGCCAACGGCATTGGTGTGCTGGCTTCGCCCGGGTCGCATGCGGGGAAGGGATTCGATGCGGCCAAGGTCCGGGCCACCGTGACCAAGCACGACCGGCACCCGGCGTTATGGTCATGGTACCTGATCGATGAGCCGGACATGCAACGTGTTTCGCCTGAGCTGGTGACTGAGGCGCATCAAGTGGTGAAACGCGCCGGCGCGCGCAAGCCGACGAGTCTGGTTTTATACCGGGGGGACGAGGCGCAGTGGTACGGTAACATCGCGGACATTACTATGGTGGATCGCTACCCGGTGCCGTGGCTGCCGTTGGCCAATTTCTCGCAGCATATTCACAAGACGCGCTTGGCCACGGATGCCAAGCGGCCGGTGATCGCGGTGATCCAGTCGTTCGACTGGACAGCGCATAAGAATGTGTTGCCGGGTGAGGAGAATCTACGTCCGCCGACGAAGCATGAGCTGCGCAGTATGACGTACAGCGCGCTGGCCCGTGGGGCGAACGGGATTTTTTACTACAGCTACGCCGACATGCGGCTGAAAGAGCGGAAGTACCCGGAACTGTGGGCCGCGCTCAAGCGGGTGGTGGCCGAGGTGCGCTCGCGCGAGGCGTTGTTCGAGGCGGAACACGTCTGGTGGCCCAAGGCGCATCATTTCGAGGATCAGGACACGCGCTTCAACGCTGCGCTGGAGGCCAGTGTGCAGTCGGTTTTGCTGCGGGTGAAGCAGGGCAGCAAACTAATCCCGCCCGGGCATTACATCCTTGCGGTGAACAGCACGCCGCAGTTTCATACCTACCGCTTTCGCCTGCCGTGGGAGACGGCCGACAAGGTGCCGGTCACCTTCGAGGGCAGGGCCGCTATCACCGACGGCTCATGGGTGGTCGATCGATTCGAACCGTTCGCAGTGCACATCTACGGCCCGCTGCCAAGCGCCTCCAACCCCTGATCCCTCTCCTCTAAACCCTACTTCCGGCCGGTTAGTTTTTTGACCTTGGCTTCGAGTTGGCCGAGGTCGACGGACTTGGAGTTGCCGGGGAATTTCTGCTCGGCCACCCACCAGTCCTCGGTGAAGGAGGCTTTGCCACCGGGCTTGAGGATTTCCTGCGGGCCGATCGGCTCGAGCTCGCACATCGGGCCGTCGGGGTACCAAATGGAGAGGGTCAACCCGGCCATCTCATTGTACGGGCGCTTGGGGTAGGTCGGCCAGCCCTTGACGAAGAGCAGGTCGTTGCGCATGAGGTAGGCCATCCAGCCGGCCTTACTGTCGAAGCCGAGCTTGGGCATGCGCGGCGGTCCCTCGACGAGTACGTAGCCGTCGCGCTGGCTGATTTTTTCGTCGTCCGGCAGGAAGTTGATGGTGGTGCCGTTCTCGTAAATGACGTGCTTGCGTGGCATGCGGCTGTGCTCGGTGACCGGCACAACGCAGATGCCCTGGCCGTGCACGAAAGTCCGGCACCAGTAACAGACCTGCCGCGTTTTGTCGGAGATGTTGATGACAGTCTGCTTAATGCGCAGATGCGTGCCCTTGGCGGCGAGCCGGAAGTCGCGGACGATCTGGAAGCCGGTCGCCTCATCCTTGCCGCTGGTGAAGCGTGCCGATCGTGTGCCGGTGATCTCGCCCTCGTACGGGCCGCTCCAGAGCAGGTCGTGCCGGGGCAGGACGCGTTCCGGGCCAATGTCGAACCGCCCGGCGCTTGAGCCGCCCTTGCCCTTGCTGTCGGACTCGCTGAGGTAGAGCGTGTTCACGCCGTTGATTTCGTAGGCGAGCACGCGTCCGCCGGAGGGCGCGAGGACGACGCGCGTGGTTTTGTTTTTCAGCTCGATGCAGTTTTCGTAGCCGAATGCCGTGAGCGAACGAGCTCCTTTGGCCGCCGCGTTGCCGGTGGACATGCCAAGCAGCAGGCCAGCGGCAAAAAAACCCTTGAGAATGTGAACTGGATTCATGGCGGGGAACGGTAGCTGTGTGGGCGTTTCCGGACAAGCCGAACCGGTGCTGGTCGGTGATGGGTTTGTTGGATGAATTAGCTTTATGTTTAATGGATTTTTTAGAAGGATGATGCGCTGTGCTGCCAGAGAATTGGTGGTCGGAAATAGTGAGCGATGAGTGACGAAAAGCAGTTTGAGATGATGGGTATCGACGGTAAGCAGTACGGCCCGCTTACTGAGTCGGAGTTGAGGGCGTACGTTTCACAGGGCCGAGCCAACTCGGAGACAAAGATTAGGCGAGTGGGTGACGAGTCGTGGCAACCGCTGGGTAACCTCCTCAGGATCGCTGCGCCGAAGGTGGTGAGTCAACCTCAGCAACTGGAGGCAGCTGTCCCGAGTGATACACCGCTGGAGGTCGGGTTGGCAGTCAGCGAAGGCTGGCAGTTATTTAAGGAGCACGCGGGAATGCTAGTCGGTGCCGGGGCGATTTTTTTAGGAATCCTGACGGTGGCTGGGTTAATCGGCGCGGTAATCCCCGCAGCGCAATTGCTGGTTCAGGGGCCGCTGATGGGTGGGCTGATTCTCATGATCCTGAAGCTGTCGCGGGAGGGTCATGCAGAGGTGGGTGATGTTTTTTTGGGTTTCCAAAACTACGGGTGGCTGCTGTTGGTGACCGTCGTCCAAGGAGCGGTGATTTTTGCTGCATTAATTCCCGGACTTATTATGCTCATCATCGGGGCTGTCATGATGACACAAGAGTCGGGAGAAATGGGTGTCGGTTTGATGGTGGGGGGCGGAATCTTGATGTTTGTCCTGATGATCCCGGCCGTTACCTTAACCAATTTCGCCCTCTATCTGGTTGCAGACCGTCGAGGGACGTTTGGGGAGGCATTCTCGGTGGGCTACAAGGGAACCATAAAGAATTTATGGGCAGCCCTGGGGTTGATGTTTGTGATTAGTCTGGCTTGGATACTGGGGGTGATTCCCTGTGGCCTTGGGTTGATAGTTACCATCCCCTGGTCGTTCGCCGTGATGGTCAAGGCCTACGAGCAGATGTTCCCATTGCCCAAGGATCAATCAGCCTAAGCTGGAGGCGAAACTGCCTTGGTCAATCGTGGATGAAAGGCTCCCGTTCATGAGACGAGTAATCGATCTTGGTTTGACGTTGTGTGTTTGGTGCTGGGCGCTTGGCCAAGCGCAGGCGGGGCCATGGCTTTTTACCGCTGACGAAAAGAAATCGAAGTTCGACATTGAGGTGACACTCGACCTTGGCCTTGTCAAGGAATCGGACGACGACTTCACCCGAGTAAAGGGTACGATCATTGCCGAGCTTGAGCCGGATGAAGATCCGGAGACCATCCGCATCACTCACGTCGACGCCCAGCCGACCAAGTCCAAGCTGCAACTCAAATACTCGTTCGGGCCGTTTGGTATTCTCGGCAAGGCGAATTTCACGATGACAGATTTCCGGATCATGCTTGAGCCAGAGGACGCGGGAGAGGCGGCGGAGCTGGACGAGGACGGCAACTTTAACCAGATTGAAAATGTTCCGTCCATGACTGGCCTGGTGAAATACGACTTGGACACCGTAGCGGTGAAGCGCAAGGGTGAGATGGATCTGAGCGACCCGGAGGAAATGCCGGAGGACGCCCCCGAGCCGGAGCCATTCGATGTCGAGGGGCAGTTGATCTGGGACGGCGACGTGCCCGTACTGACGTTTGACTTTGACATCGAGCAGGAGTTGAAGAGCGACGAATTCAAGGGCATCACCGTAGAAGTCTCGGCCGAGGGCACGATCGTCGCGCGTGGCGAACGGCTGGTGATCGAACAGCCTGTGCTGACGATCGCACCCATTGATGGAGGCGGACTGTGGCTGAGTTGGGAGCCGGGTGATTACGTCCTCGAGGCCGCCACCGAGGCGACCTTTGCCGAGCCGGAAATCATCGAGCTGGACGAGGGGCAGGCGGAATATGTCGCCACGCCGAGCGGAGACCAACCGCAACGCTTCTACCGCCTGCATAGCCGGTAGCCGGGCGCTTGCGCTTGGCCAAGCGGGTGCGTCACACTCGCTGCGTGAGCTTTGTCACCCATCTTGAGTGCGCCAACTGCGGCAAACAGTTCACCGCTGGCCAGCCGCACAACCTCTGCATCGACTGCCAGCGGCCGCTCTGGGTTCGCTACGATCTTGATGTCGTGAAGTCGGCGTTCCCGAGGGAGCGCTTGGCCAAGCGCCCGGCGGATCTTTGGCGTTACCGCGAACTGCTGCCGTACGCCGACCCGGCCAATGTCGTGTCACTGGGCGAGACCATGACGCCGATTCTTTCGACGCCCCGGCTCGGCGCCGAGCTTGGCCTGGGCAATCTGCTTTTCAAGGACGAGAGCCGGTTGCCCACCGGGAGCTTCAAGGCGCGCGGCATGGCACTGGCGATCACGATGGCCAACGAGTTTGGCATCCGGCGCGTTGCCTGTCCCACTGCCGGCAACGCCGGGGGCGCCATGGCCGCCTATGCGTCGCGTGCCGGGATGGAGTCGTACGTGTTCATGCCGGACGACACCCCGGTGATCAACATGAAGGAGACGCACCTTGCCGGGGCGACCGTGGTGCGGGTGAATGGGTTGATTAACGATTGCGGCCGACTCGTGGGCGAGGGGCGTGAGCCGATGGGTTGGTTTGACCTCTCCACCCTCAAGGAGCCGTACCGCATTGAGGGCAAAAAAACCATGGGGCTCGAGTTGGCGGAGCAACTCGACTGGGAACTGCCGGACGTCATCCTGTACCCGACCGGCGGCGGTACCGGGCTGATCGGCATGTGGAAGGCGTTTGCCGAACTGGAGTCCATCGGCTGGTTGCCGCACGGCAAACGCCCCCGGATGATCTCCTGCCAGAGCGAAGGGTGCGCCCCGATCGCGAGTGCGTATGCGGCGGGCGAAAAACACGCGCCGCCGTTCGAGAACGCCCACACCGTGGCCAGCGGACTGCGCGTGCCGGTGGCGGTGGGCGACTTCATGATCCTCAACGCCGTCCGCGAAAGTGGCGGCAGCGCCGTGACCGCACCGGAGAGCTGCATCGAAGAGTGGATGACGCGCTTGGCCAAGCTGGAAGGGCTGGCGATCTGTCCCGAAACCGCCATCTGCATGGGCGTGCTCGACCAGTTGCTTGCGAAGGGAGAGATCCAGCCAAGCGAGCGCGTGCTCGTTTTCAACACCGGCGGCGCGATGAAATACCCCGACCTCATCGAGGAACCCACGCGCCACCACGACCTCGGTCAAGCGCCCGACTGGAAGGCGATAGCTGAGAGTTGAATTGAACGAATAACTCAAGTACCAACCTCTGGTCACTAATGAGATGAATCTAAGAAAAAATCCCCAGTTGGCGAAGACTTTGTTGTTTTTCCTGTTGTTGCTCCCGCTTGGTCAAGCGGCGGAGGCGGCTAAGCCGAATGTTTTGTTCATCGCGGTGGATGATCTTAACGACTGGGTTGGGGTGCTGGGTGGGCATCCGCAGGCGCGCACGCCGAACATCGATCGTCTGGCCAGGCGCGGGACGCTCTTCACCAACGCCCATTGCTCCGCGCCGGGTTGCAACGCCTCACGCTCGAGTTTGCTCAGCGGATTGCGGCCGTCGACCACCGGTATTTATGCCAATGCCCACGACTGGCGGCAGACGCCTCGGCTTAAGGGGGCGGTCACGCTGCCGCGGCATTTCAGGGACACCGGCTACCTCACATTGGGTGCTGGCAAGCTGTTTCACGCGCACACTTTTTTCGATAAGAAAAACCTCAGCGGCTACCCCGATCCCGGGGCATGGCACGATTATTTTCCGTCCAAGACTCAGCAGATGCCGGAGGAGGCCGTGCCGGAAAACTGGCCGGTCAACAGCAGTCGAAAGTTTTATCGGGGCCATTTCGATTGGGCGCCGCTGCAAATCCGAAACGCCGAAATGGCTGATGCGAAGGTTGTCTCGTGGGCGGCCAAGCGCTTGGCCAAGCGACACGAGCAGCCGCTGTTTTTGTCGGTCGGGATTTACCGGCCGCACGTGCCGTGGTACGCGCCGCAAAAATATTTCGACCGATTCCCGCTTGATGAAATCCAGCTGCCGAAACACTTGAAGGGCGATCTTGGCGACGTTCCCGCTGCCGGTCAAAAAATGGCCAAGCGGCATTGGCACGAGTGGATCACTGAAAATGGCCAGTGGAAAAAAGCGGTGCAGGGCTACCTCGCCTCGCTCGCGTTCGCCGACGAAATGGTGGGCGAACTGCTCGACGCACTCGACAACGGCCCGATGGCCAACGACACGCTGATCGTTTTTTGGGGCGACCACGGCTATCACCTTGGCGAGAAGGAGAGTTGGGAGAAGTTTGCCCTGTGGGAGGACACCACCCGCGTGCCGCTCATCATCGTCGATCCGGGCCGAACCAAGCCAGGCACCCACTGCGATTCGCCGGTCAGTTTGCTCGACTTGTACCCAACGCTCATCGAGTTGTGCGGGCTTGGCAAGCCGCCGCAGTTGCTTGAGGGCAGCAGTCTGGCCAAGCGCTTGGCCAAGCCGGGCGCTAAAACTGATCGTGTCGTCATTACCACTCAGGGCAGGGGCAACCACGCAGTGAGGTCGAGCCGGTATCGCTACATTCGGTACGCCGACGGCAGCGAGGAGTTGTACGATCACGAGACCGATCCGCACGAATGGCACAACCTCGCCGGCGACCCCGGCTTGGCCAAGGTGAAGTCGCGCCTGGCCAAGCGGCTGCCCGCCGTAAACGCTGAACCGGTCGTGGTTCGCCGCAGACAATGAATACTCGAATCCAATTTTTGACGATCCTCGTTTTAGTGGCAGCATTGCTGCAGGGCTGTGCGGTTACGGGTAGCTTGGCCAAGCGACCGGCATCGCTAGGCCCCGACAACGGCACGCTGATCATCGTTGGGGGCGGCGGGATGCCGAAGGTGATTTTTGACCGCTTCTTTGAGGCGGCCGGAGGACGGGATGCCAAGCTGGTCGTTGTGCCCTCGGCGGGAACAAAAGCGACCTACGATGACTCCGATCGCTCGGTGAAAATGTTCGAGGCGGCCGGGGCGACGAATGTGCACCTGCTGCACACGCGCGATCCCAAGGAAGCCGACACGGATGAGTTCGTCGCGATGTTGAGCGACGCGAAGGCAGTTTGGTTTGCTGGCGGCCGGCAATGGCGTCTGGCCGATTCCTATTTGAACACGAAGACCGAGGCGGCGTTTCACGCCGTGCTCAATCGGGGCGGGGTGATCGGTGGCAGCTCCGCCGGGGCGACGATTCAGGGCTCGTACCTCGTGCGCGGTGCGCCGGAGGGAAATCATATCATGATGTCTCCCGGCCACGAGGAGGGGTTCGGATTTTTGCGCAACTCAGCCATCGACCAGCATCTGCTTGCGCGAAAACGGGAGAACGATCTGCTGCCGGTCATTCGCAGGCACCCGCAATTGCTGGGCGTCGGGATCGATGAGGCAACGGCCATCGTGGTGAAGGGCCGCACCGCCGAGGTCATCGGCAAAAGCAAGGTACTCTTCTACGACCTCGCGCTGGAGAAGACGCTCGGCGAAAAATTCTACATCACCCTCGACCCCGGCGATCGTTACGATCTCAAGACCCGCCGCGAGCTGCCGGCAAAGTAGCGCTTGGCCAAGCGGGCAGATCAACTCGTACTCATCCTTTGTACTCCTCCCTCGCAATCGATTCCTTCTCGATGGCGAAGTACGAGGGGCGAGTAGGAGGACGAAGTTGGGTGCTTTCTCCAGCTTGGCCAAGCGCGTTCGGTGGTCACTGCTGCCCCTGCTCCGTCTCCCTCAGAAAAACCTCGCCGCTTTACAATGCGTCGTCTGCCCCGGATGATGAGCGCGTTTTATGAATATTAGTCTACACGATGGGCCGCTGGCGGAACTGGAGTGCGATGCCCTGGTCGAACCGTTGGCCGGCGGCGCGGCGCTTGGCCAAGCGGCTGAGGCGCAGATCGCCGCGCTGCGCGAGTCGGGCGAGATCGCCGGCAAGCCAAGCGAGTTGACCATCCTGCACGAGCCAAAGGAACTCGCTGCCAAGCGATTAATGCTACTGGGGGTCGGTGATGCGCTCGATGCGAATCAAGCGTTTCGCATGGCTGGCCAAGCGGTGCGGGGGGCACAGCAACGCAAGTTCAAGCGTGTCGTGATCGCATTGGCCGATGGAGAGCTGGTCCGCGCCGTGGCGGAGGGCTGCGCGTACGGCGGGTACGAGCGGCCGAAGTACAAGAGCGACGAATCGGCCGCTGCGGTGGAAGAGATTTTGATCGTGGCGCCGGGCGCGGACACGGGCGTGTTCGAGGCCGGGCGCATTGTCGGTGAGTCGGTGAACGTGACACGGCGTCTGGTGGACACGCCGGCGAATGACCTTGGCCCGGAGGAGTTTGCCGACATGGCCGAGTCGATGGGCAAAGCGGCCGGGTTGGATGTCGAGGTGCTCGACGAACCGGCGCTTGAGGCGCTTGGGGCAGGTTCACTGCTGAGCGTGGCGAGGGGCTCCGCGAGGCCGCCACGGCTGGTTCGCCTGAGTTGGAATCCCACAGATGCCACCGGCGACTCGCACCTGTTTCTCGTCGGCAAAGGCGTTACGTTTGACACCGGTGGCCTGTCGCTCAAGCCGGCGAACTCGATGGAAAAAATGAAGTACGACATGGCCGGCGCTGCGACCATGCTCGGGGCGATCACGGCGATCGCGCGGCTTGGTTTGCCGCAGCGTGTGAGCTGCCTGCTTGGCCTCGTCGAGAATATGCCCAGCGGCACGGCCACCCGACCGGGGGACATCGTGCAGGCGATGAACGGCAAGACCATCGAAGTGATCAACACCGACGCCGAGGGCCGGCTCGTCCTCGCCGATGCCTTGACGTATGCCGTGCGTGAGGGCGCGACACACCTGATTGACGCCGCGACATTGACCGGTGCCGTGAGTGTTGCGCTGGGCGCGGTGAACATCGGCCTGATGAGTAATAATGATTCGTTGCAGTCGCACATCACCGCCTCAGGGCAGTCGATCGGCGAACAATTCTGGGCGCTGCCGATGAACGACGAATATCTCGAGCCGATGAAGGGCGATCTGTCCGACCTGCGCAACGCTGGCACGGACCGCAAGGCCGGGACAATCACGGCGGCCAAGTTTCTCGAGCAATTTGTTGACGGCACACCATGGGCGCACCTCGACATCGCCGGCACGGCCAACCTCGACAAGGGGGTGCCCAACGCGCCGAAGGGAGCCTCCGGAATCGCGGTGCGTTCACTCGTGCGCGTGGTCGAAAACTGGGCGAACGGAGGGCTCGGATGATTTCCGCACAGGAAGCCATCGCCCGGCTGAAGGAGGGCAACGAACGATTCGTCTCCGGCAGTCCGCTGCTGGAGTCGTTGGCGAATCCGGAGCGCCGCAGCGAGCTGGCGTCCGGTCAGGAGCCGTTCGCGATTATCCTCGGCTGCTCTGACTCGCGCGTGCCATCGGAGATTGTTTTTGACTTCAGCCTCGGTCACCTGTTTGTCATCCGGGTGGCCGGCAACATCGTCGCGCCATCGCAGATCGGCAGCATCGAGTACGCCACGTCCCAGTTCGGCACGCGACTGGTCGTGGTGTTGGGGCACCAGAATTGCGGCGCCGTCTCGGCGACAATCAGCGAGCTGCGACAGCCAAGCGAAGATCGGTCACCAAATCTCAGCGCGATTGTCGACCGGGTTCGCCCGGCGGTGGAGCCGTTAATGGGCGGGGACGCGGACGAGGCCGCGTTGCTCCAGCGCGCTGTGCAGGCGAACATCCGCCAATCAGTCGAGCAACTCCGCGCCGGCTCCGACATCCTCTCAAGCCAAGTGCAAAATGACGGCCTCGAGATTGTCGGCGCACAGTACTCACTGAGCACCGGCCGGGTGGAATTACTCTAGCCACAAACCGGACTCGCAGGCTCGTCCCTCCATTTTTGCGCTTGGCTGAAGGTGGAGTGACGAGCCTGCGAGTCAGCAAAATTCATCCCAAACAGGCCAAGCGCTATGCCCAGGCGGGTGGGTTGGCCAAGCGGAACAGGCGTTCGCCGGCGTGGGGGACGAGCAGGATGCCTTCGTCCTCGCGGTTGGCAAAATCCTCCGGGTTGATCGTCGCGGGATCGCGGTAGCCAAGGTTGATTTGCCTGCACTTGGCCTCGGGGATTTGGGTGGCCAGCGTGACCTCGGCGCGTGGCGTCTCCACCCCGTTTTCGTAGGTGCCCAATCCCTTCACATGCACGCAGTGCGCCAACGCACCCCACGGCATGTCCTTGAATTGATCCCATTGCTTGAGGAAATAGTCGCGGCAATGGTAGCCGACTTTCTCGATCGTTTCGCCGTGCGCGATGCAGACATCGCTGATGTGCGGCGCGTAAATGATCAGCTCGCCGCCATCAGCCAGAACGGACTCGAGTTTGTACATGCATTTTCCGGCGGTCCAAATTTCATCGTACATCTTCGGCGCACAGGCGAGGATCGTGTGGAACGGATTGTCCATCGTGCGCGTGTGGCGCTCGGAGGACAGGTCGGCGGCCGCAGACCACGCCTCCTCGATCGGCCCGGCGAACAGTCCACTCATGCCGTCGCTCTCGACGACCATGCAAAAGGCGAGCTTGGGGGTTTTTAACATCGCTCCGGCGCGGTCGACGACCTTTCGAACCGGCGTCCACTTGTGGCCGATGATTTTTGGGGTGGTGATCACTGCGCCGAGCCAATGGAAAAAGTTCAGCACCTGCGGCCCGGCGACGCCGGGGAAGAGGTATTTGTTGCCGCCGGAAAAGCCGACCACCTCGTGCGGGAAAACCGGCCCGATGATCACGATGTGATCGTAGTCGAACAGCTTGGCATTGACCTCCACCGGCACGTCCATCTCAAACAATCCGCCGCTGAGGTCGCTGATTTCGTTGGCGGAAATGATGCCGATGTTTTTGAGCGCGCTGGGGTCGTCCCACGCATGATTGAAAAACTGCACCGCAGCGTATTGGCCGGTGCGCTCGTCGTGCGTGATCTCCAGCCGTTGCTCGATCGCCTCCTCGCTCATGGCCTGATGCGTGCCCAGCGCGATCATGACATCGATCGCCGCCGAGACACCCCCGACTTGCTCGTGGATCGCCTTAAACATCGTCCCCACCGGCGCCGTGCGCGTGGCATCGGGGACGATGAGCAGCACCTTGCGACCGCGGAACTCCTCCTCCGGCATCGCCTTGGCCACGACCTCGACCGCCTGCTCATCGGTGAGCAGTCTGCCCTCGGATACTTTTTTGGAAAAGACCCCCACGGCGCGTCAGATGGTTTGGCTGAGGAACCCGCCGTCGACCACGATGTCGGAGCCGGTTACGAAGCTCGCCGCCTTTTCGCTGGCCAGATAAACCGCCGCACCGGCCAGCTCGCTTGGGTCGCCGAAACGGCCCATTGGCGTGTGGCCGAAAATCGATTTCGCCCGGTCGCTTGGCGTACCGTCCTCATTGAAAAGCAACTTCTTGTTTTGTTCCGCCGGGAAAAATCCGGGCGTGATGCTGTTCACGCGCACGCCTTTCGTGGCCCACTCGCGGGCGAGAAATCGGGTGGCGCTCAGAACGGCCGCCTTGGAGGCGGAGTAGGCGATCACCTTCGAGAGGGGCAGGTGCGAGGTGACGCTGGCGATGTTGATGATACTGCCCTTGCCGCGCTCGCACATCGCAGGTCCAAACTCCTGGCACGGCAGCAGAAATCCCCCGACGAGGTTCAGGTCGAACACCTTGGCCCAGGCCGGTTGCGGGATGTTTTCGAACGGCATCTCCGGAGTTACCGTCGCGTCCGGATCGTTGCCGCCTGCGGCATTGAGCAGCACAGTCGGCGAGCCAAGCGCTTGGCCAAGCGCCTCGTGGCATGACGCAAGGCTGGCGGGATCCATAGCGTCGCAGCTGAAAAACTGTGCCTGGCCTCCGGCATCGGTGATCTCCTTCACACGTGCCTCGCCGCGCTCGGCGCTGCGGCCCACCACAGCAATCTTCGCCCCGGCTCCGGCCATCGCCATCGCGCAAGCCCCTCCTAGTGCTCCGGTGGCACCAATCACCACCGCAACCTCTCCGGTCAAATCAAACAAGTTTTCCAACATGGCCGCGCAGTCTCCACCAGCCGATCGCTTGGTTGAAGGAAAATCCACTCCGGCCAAGCGCTTGGCCAAGTTGACTTTTTTACGTTTGCACGGCTTTAAAATCAGACGTATGGTTCGCCGCTCATGAAATGGATTCTCTTAGTGCTGGCCATTGCGGCCGTGGTTTTCCTGCAACTTAAGCCTAGCAAAGTCGGCGTGAAACGCGGCGACGACGGGCTGTATTACAAGGCCGGGGAGACGAACGTTTACACCGGCCCCGGTACCGTCTTTCACCCCAACGGAACCAAGGCACAGGAGGGGCAGATCAGCGAAGGCAAACCCACCGGCCCGTGGAAACAGTGGCACGCCAACGGCCAGTTACACTGGGAGGGCAACTACAAGGAGGGCAAACAGGATGGGGAGTGGGTGCAGTACGACGAGGCAGGCAAGCAGGTTGAGAAATTCACGTACTTCGATGGCGTCAAGCAGGCGCCGGCCGACCCCACCGCCAACCAGACACCCGACAAGGCAGATTCCGCTTCAGCACCTGCTGAAGCACCAGAAGCAAAACAAGAAACTAAAAAATAATAATGGTGATGACATGAAACCCATTCATCTCTCCCTGTTGGCGGCGACTGCAGTCATGGGCGCCGGGTGTGCGTCGGCCGAATTCGCTGCGAACAAGCAAAAGGTCACGCGGTACGAGCCCAAGCTGGAAAAGAAGGCGAAAGGCCTCTATTACGCCGCTGGCCAAGACAAACCCCACACCGGCACACACACGGCGTGGTATGCCAATGGAGAGCTGGCCTGGGTGGGTCACATGAAGGAGGGAGTTCGTCACGGCGAATACACCCAATGGCGTGCGGTGAAGGATCTCCTCCACGTGAAGGGCCAGTACAAGGACGGCGAACGCGATGGCGACTGGGGCCAATGGTATTTCAACGGGCATAAGGAGATGACTTCCACGTACACCAAGGGCAAGGCGGGTAATATCGTCTACTATTCCTAGGACGGCGAAGTCATCCCGCACAGCGTGTATTTGGCCAAGCTCCACAGGCTAATTAATAAAGAGAGGAGACAATCCGATTGGTTGCAATCAGCTGGGGATTCACAGGGAGCGATGGGTTACTTGGGCGGCGGTGGTGGCGGCTTCGATGGCGGCTCCATCGGTCTACCCGGCGGTGGGTGTGCCAGTGACTATCACAACTCGACCATCGGCAAGTAGCCCGGCCGACAGCCCGTACGTTTTGGCGGGGTACTGTTTCTTTTTGGAGATACAGCCTTGATTTGAACGGGCGTCTCGTTGATTTTCTCCGCATGAGATTTTTGCCAATTTCATGTGCGTGCGCAGCTCTGTTGGTTGGATGTGGCTCGGGGGAAACCCCGGCAACCGCGCCGCCGACTGAGCCGGCCGCCGAGACCAACACTCCCGCCGCTGCTCCCGAACCGGTTGCCCAGACTGAGCCTCCAGCACCTGCCGTGGAGCCGGTGGAGCCCGTCGCTCCGGTGTCACCACCTCCGGCCGAGCCGACGGTCGATGTCGGCACAGCTCCCGCGGAAGAGGAACCGGTGGCCGTGGCTCCCGCAACGGTTGAGCCCTCCGACCCGACTGAACCGAAGATCAAGCTATCCGAAGACTTGGCGGCTCCGAAACCGCCACCGGTTGAGCCGCGTTCTACCGCCGCCATCCGAAGCGCGTTGAGGGAGCGGTTCGTTGAGGAAAACGTATTGAGATTGGTCGAGAATCGCTGGCATTTCCCCGGTGAATCGGAGCCGTACACCGGCCGTGTAAAGCGCTGGTCGGAAGAGGGTTGGAAAGTGGCAGATGGTAACTACAAAAATGGTCTACAAGATGGACGCTGGAGAACATGGTGGGACAACGGCTTAATAAGGACTGCAGTGAACATGAAAAACGGCAGGGCCGACGGTGAAGCTAAAACCTGGTACAAGAACGGGCAGATAAAAGAGGAGGGCAATTGGGTGGATGGGAAGTTCATCGCCACGGCCAAGTGGAACGAGGCCGGCGAAGAGATCCCAGTCAAATAGCCTTTGTCCGCCCCCGCTTGGCCAAGCGCCGTCTTCAAACCGCCGCTTGACGGAGGCGGATTCCAACCTATTATGCCCGGCCGCCCGCGTTGGGTGGTTTTTATGACAAGAATCGAAAGCATCCAGGCCCGTGAGATTCTCGACTCACGAGGCAACCCGACAGTTGAAGTGGAAGT
>DKGH01000242.1:2978-11253 GCA_002453165.1 Verrucomicrobia bacterium UBA6775 | reverse complement strand
GCCAGCACCGGCGTGAATGAGGCGCTCGAATTGCGCGACGGCGTCAAGAGCCGTTACCTCGGCAAAGGCGTCAACAAGGCCGTCAACAACGTCATCAAAAAAATTGCACCGGTACTCGAGGGGATCGACGCGACCGACCAGTTGACCGTCGACAACACCATGCTCGGACTGGACGGCACCGCCACCAAGTCCAAGCTCGGGGCCAACGCCATCCTCGCCGTGTCGATGGCCAACGCCCATGCCGCAGCCGATGCCCTTGGCCTGTCGCTGTACAAGTACCTCGGTGGCCCCAACTCCAAGGTGCTGCCGGTGCCGATGGCCAACGTCATCAACGGCGGCGCCCACTCGGACGCCCCGATCGACTTTCAGGAATTCATGATCATGCCCAAGGGCTTCGACACATTCAGCGAGGGCCTGCGCGCGATCACCGAGATTTTTCACGCCCTCAAGGCAGTGTTGAAAAAGAAGGGCCTCTCCACCGCAGTAGGCGATGAAGGTGGTTTTGCACCCAACCTCAACAGCGCCGAGGACGCCATCGAGGCCATCCTCAAGGCTACCAAGGACGCCGGCTACAAGCCGGGCAAGGAGATCTTCCTCGCCCTCGACGTGGCCTCCAGCGAGTTCTACAACAAGAGCACGCGCAAGTACGTCTTCAAGAAGAGCACCGGAGAAAAACTCACCGGCGCCGACCTCGTCTCGTTTTACGACGAACTGACCGCCAAGTACCCGATCATCAGCATCGAGGACGGCTGCGACGAGAATGACTGGAAGAGTTGGAAGCTGCTGACCGACAAGATCGGCGACCGTGTGCAACTCGTCGGCGACGACCTGTTTGTCACCAACACCAAGTTCCTGCAGAAGGGCATCGACACCGGCGTGGCCAACTCCATCCTCGTGAAGGTGAACCAGATCGGCTCACTCACCGAGACGCTCGACGCGGTGGAACTCGCGCACTGCAACAAATACACCGCTGTAATCAGTCACCGCTCAGGTGAGACTGAGGACGCCACCATCGCGGACATCGCCGTGGCCACCAATGCCGGCCAGATCAAGACCGGCTCGCTCAGCCGCAGTGATCGCACCGCCAAGTACAACCAATTGCTCCGCATCGAGCAGGAGCTGGGTGCCAACGCCATTTACGGCGGTAAAATGTAACATCGGCGGTCCAGAAGATTTCAAAACCGCGCGGCAACGCGCGGTTTTTTTGTGCCCGGGCTTGCCGTTGGCCAAGCGCTTGGCCAAGCTCCGCGCATGAACCTTTCATCGCTATCGCGCTTGGTCATCGCGCTTGGTTTGGTTGCCGTCACTACTGGTGTTTACGCCAAGGACACCTCACTCAAGTCAGCCCTCACGTTTTATGCCTCGTTCGACAATGGCACCGATGCCGACCTGGCCAAGGGCGACAAGCGGCTCCACACGCTCGTCGACAAAAAACCCAAGGCCGGCAACCAAACTGACAACCTCACGCAGTTGGCCAAGGGCAAGGGCCTCACCGGCGATGCACTGCTCTTCACCAAGCGCAACGCCAAGTGGCTGTTCTACGACGGGGCAAAGAATTTCGAGTTCAAAGAGAAAAACTGGAGCGGCACGCTGAGCTTTTGGATGAAGGTCGACCCGATCAACGGACTCGACCCAGGCTACGTCGATCCCATTCAGGTCACACCTTTCACGTGGAACAACGCTTCCTTTTTTGTGGACTTCAACAAGGACGGCAATCCCCGGTCGTTCCGGCTGGGTGCGTTTGCCGACAAGCCGGTGTGGAATCCGGAAAACAAGGACGTCCCGGAGCCGCAGCGACCACTCGTGCCGGCCAAGTCGAACCCGTTCAGCAAGGACAAGTGGACGCACGTCGCTTTCACGTGGAAAAAGTTTAACACCGGAAAAAAGGACGGCGTGGCCACGCTCTATCTCAACGGAAAAAACGAGGGCAGCATCACCGGCTGGAATCAGCAGTTTTCGTGGTCAGGCAAACCACATCGCATTCTCATCGGCCTCTATTACATGGGCCTGTTCGACGATCTCGCCTGCTTCAATCGGGCATTGACCGACAAGGAGATTAAGCGCCTCCATGCTCACCCTGCCAGCGTGGCCAAGCTGCTGAAGTAGTGTTCAGGCGGATTGGGGAGAGGGAAAAGGAATCAACCCAGCGCACTTGGCCCTGTTAAGGGCTTACTCGTTGCCGCCTTCTTTTTGGGTGGATTGACTCAGGGGTTGGCCTTTGCGGACTTCGCTGAACTCCGGGGTGGTGATGGAGTAGGGGAAGTTGGCCTGGGTGCCGGCGGCTCCGAACTCGCCCTGCTTGTTGATGGCGATGAAATTGATGGCGAGATCCATCCCGGCCGGGTCGGTCTTGGCGATGCGGCGGATCGCCTCGGCGCAGGCCTCGGTGGGTGACATGCCGTGGCGCATGTTCTCGACGACCGCGTACGAGGCGCAGTAGCGCATGACGTTTTCGCCTAGGCCGGTGGCTCCGGCTGCACCGACCTCGTTGTCGACGTACAGGCCGCTGCCGATGATGGGCGAGTCACCAACGCGTCCCGGGATCTTTCCGCTCCAGCCGCTGGTGGAGCAGCCGCCGGCAAGATCGCCGTTGGTGTCGAGCACGATCAGGGTGACGGTGTCGTGGTTGTCCGGTTTGTCCCCCTTGCCGGGCGACGGTTTTTCTCGGGCAGCAAGCCAAGCCTTGTAGCTGGCCTCGTCTTTGGCTGGGTCGAGTACCTTTAGGCCCTGTTGCTCCGAAAACCACCGGGCGCCCCGGCCGACGAGCATCACGTGGGGGGTTTTTTCCATAACCAACCGCGCGGCAGAGATGGGATGCACCACGCCCTCGACTCCGGCGACGCTCCCGGCCTGATGCCCCGGGCCGTTCATGATGCAGGCGTCAAGTTGCGGAACGCCGGCGGCGTTGGGCTTGCCGCTCAGCCCGACGGAGGAATTACCGGAGACCTCGACCAGCCGGATGCCCTGCTCCACGGCGTCCAGTGCCGAGCCGCCGCCCTGCAAAGTGCGGAGCGCGAGTTCGTTGGCCGGCTTGCCAAAGCCCCAGGTGGAGATGATGACCGGCCCGCGCTTGGTCAAGTGCTTGGCCGATGTGGTGCTTGAGCAACCGGCACCGACCGCGGCTGCTGCGGCTGCGAGTGTGGTTTGATGGAGGAAGGAACGCCGGGTTGTTTGTGTCATGACGCGGCAAATTTGAAGGCCAAGCGCTTGCGATGTCAAAGCCAAGCGCTTGGTCAAGTGCAAAAAAAACGCCCGGCTGCCAGGGCGTCAACAAATGCGTTGGGTCGCCTACTTGGCTGACTCGTCCGTTTCGTTGGCGGTGGTGTCAGCAGCCTCGGCCGGCTTGGCCTCGGCGGCCTTGTTTGCCGCAACGGCGTCGTCGAATTTTTTGATGTACTTGTCCGTATTGGCCTGGAATTCGTCATCGCAGCCTTTGCAGCAGTATTTGAATTGGCGGCCTTCGTGCACAAACACGTAAGGCTTGCCCATGCTGCCCAGTTTTTTGTCGGCCACAATGCAGGTGTCCAGCGGGTAGGCGATCACGTTGGGATCGACGGCTTCGCTGGTTGCGGCGGCTTTTTCACCGTCGCCGCAAGCGGTCAATAACAGACCGGCGGCGACACTGCTGAGGAGTGTTGTCCACTTGATCATAACACCGCGAACGGTTGCGCTGGTGTC
This sequence comes from Verrucomicrobia bacterium UBA6775, assembly GCA_002453165.1. Classification (GTDB taxonomy): domain Bacteria; phylum Verrucomicrobiota; class Verrucomicrobiia; order Limisphaerales; family UBA1096; genus UBA1096. Next base: position 7,575 of record DKGH01000242.1, on the reverse strand, counting down.
GGTTGAAGTCAAATCCTTCTTTCCTGTCGGGGTCGCTTCTGGTAGCAGGCGGGCACAGGATGCCTACGGCAGAACACAGAGAGGCCGATCCGCGCGCCACCGTCACGGGGGTGCTGCGTTGGAAGCAGGGTGCCACCGTCGAGGAACCGGACTGGTTGGCGTGTGAGGAGCCGCTGGAGATTCGCATCAAGGGCGAGTCGGTGGCGATCACCATGCGCACGCCGGGCCACGACGAGGAGCTGGCACTTGGTTTTCTGCTGTCAGAGGGAGTGATCACCGGTGCGGGGGACGTGCTGGAGGTGGCTCATTGTCAGCAGGGCGAAGCAGCACTCCACGGCAATGTGCTCAACGTATTCCTGTCGCCCCATGTCGAGGTCGACCTGACCAAGCTCAAGCGAAACGTCTACGCCAGCTCGAGCTGCGGCCTGTGCGGCAAGGCATCCATCGAGTCGGTGCAATGTTTGTTTGAGCCGCTGACTGTCCGTGAGCGGCTTATCTCTGTCGAGTCGGTCGTCTCAATGCCGGGACAAATGCGGGAGGTGCAGCAGACTTTTGAAAAAACAGGCGGCCTCCATGCGGCCTGCCTGTTCGATGCAGACGGGAATTTTCTGGCGTTGCGGGAGGATGTCGGCCGGCACAATGCGGTGGACAAGGTGCTTGGTCACGAGCTGGCGTCCGGCCGTTTGCCGCTCGAGGAATGCGCACTGATGGTCAGCGGCCGGGCCTCTTTTGAGATTCTGCAAAAAGCCCTCGCTGGTCGGGTGGGAATGATTTGTGCCGTGTCCGCTCCGTCGAGTTTGGCAGTGGAGTTCGCCCGAGAGAACGGGCAGACGCTGGTCGGTTTCCTTCGGGGCGACACGTTCAACGTGTACAGCCACCCGGAACGCATCGCCGGGCTGGTGCGTTAACCTTCGCTGCCTTCCGGGAAATCGGCGTTGGTGAACACGTCGCTGACGTCGTCGTTTTCTTCGAGCACATCGACCAGCCGCTGAATCGTCGATGCACCGGCCTCGTCCACTGCGGTGGTCTGCTGGGCGATATAGGTGACTTCTGCTGATAGTGTCGCGATGCCCTTGTCCTCGACCGCCTTGTGCACCGGCTCAAAGTCATTCGGCCCGGTCACGATCTCGTAGCCGTTTTCGTCGGCGGCAAAATCCTCGGCACCGGCCTCCAATGCCAATTCCATCAGCGCATCCTCCTCGGCGGCTTCGCGGTCGATGATGATCTGTCCCTTGCGCTCGAACAGCCGGGTCACGGCACCGGCGCTGGCCAGTTGTCCGCCGGCCTTGGTGACGGCATGGCGCACGTCCGAGGCGGTGCGGTTGCGGTTGTCGGTGTTGGCATGGACGAGCACGGCTACGCCGCCCGGCGCAAACACCTCGTACGTCAACTCCTCGTAGTTTGCGCCGTCGTCATCGCCGGCCGCCTTCTTGATGGCGCGGTCGATGTTGTCGGCCGGCATGTTGGCGCTGCGGCATTTGAGCAGGATCATGCGGAGGCGCGGGTTGAGGTCCGCCTCCGGTCCGCCGACTCGAACCGCAATACCAATCTCGCGAGCCAGCTTGGCAAACACCTTGGCCTTCTTGGCATCGGTGACCCCCTTCTGCCGCTTAACCTTGGACCATTTATTATGACCAGCCATGGGAAAAAATCCGCCGTAAAAACCATCCCGGCGGGCGGAAAGGCTTACCAACTAATCGCAGCCAATGGAATGAAAATTGCCCGCTTGGGCAAGCGCTTGGTTTACGAAAAAAAGCCCAGACGCGCTGTCCGGGCTTTTGGAAAAGTGGATCAGCGTTTTTACAGGCTCAGGTCGACCTTGTCGCTGAGGCCGAGTTTTTTCAAGGCGGCTTTCAGTTCGTCGACCTCCTGCTTGGTGATGCCGTCTTCCGGAGCCACGCTGAGTTGCAGCTTGAGCTTGGCATCCTTCACGAGGCCGAACCGCTGCAGGATGTCCTTCTGGAATGCGGCCAACTGGTCGCCAGTCAACTCGCCGGACCAGCCGGTGCTGTTGAAAGTGACCAACTCGGGCTGACGCGGGGTCTCGACTCGCACGCCAAACTTCATCAGGCGCGCAAACTGCAACCGACTGTCAGCGGCGCCGTCAACCGGGTTACCCTTCATGTAGAGGCGCAGGAATGGGGCAAAGTTTTTTGGCCCCTTGTAGTCGGCGCCGGCCATGCTGACGAGTGAGTCGAGCTTGGCCACCTTGTTGTTTTCGAGAAATAGGAAGTGCAGACGGGTGAGCCCGTTGAGCGGGCCAAGGTCGGCGATCTCGTTGTTACCGGCCGAGAGGGTGGTGAGGCCCTTGAGCGCTGCGACGCCGTCGAGCTTGGTGATCTGGTTGTGGTCCAGATAAAGCGACCACAGCTTGGTCAGCTTGAGCGCGGGCGAAAAGTCGCTGATGCGGTTGTTGGACAGGTAGAGCGAGCGCATGTTGCTGAGCTTCTCGAGCGGCTTCAGGTCCTTCACGCGGTTGTTGGACAGTTCAATGTACTGCAGGGCAGTCAACCCGGCGATCGGTGAGATGTCCTCGATCTTGTTCTTTGCGAGGTTGAGGTACTGGATACGCTTAAGATCCTTGATGGCGCTGAAGTCGGTGATTTCGTTCCCGGCCAAATCCAGCGAGGCGAGCGCGCGACACTTCTCGAGGCCGCTCAGATCCTTGATGCCGGCGTTGGTGACCTTAATGGTGGAGAGATGGATCAGGTCGCCCTCGACCAACGGCTCCTTGTTGTAGCGCTTGGCGAACACAAACTTGCGTACGCCTTCCTCCAGCGCCTTGTCCTTGAAGACCGACTGCGGCTTGGGTTTCTCCTCTTTTTTCTCCTCCTGTGCGATCAACCCGGGGGTGGTGATCAGTCCCAGCGCCAGTCCGGCCAAAACCATACCTCTAGTGAACATCATGTTTTTCATGCGAAATGCGAACGGCAGGAAACCCCAATCCGCTCCCGAGGCCAAGTGTTTTTTTTGGGGGCTTGAAACCGAGATTTAAGGACAGAATACTCTCCCCGTGCCCAGCCTCTACTCACAATGGCGTCAACAGGGGATGCCGGCCGTCCTGCGAGAGGGGCACACCCCGCCGCCTGAGCAATTCCTGCAGCAAATCTGGCAGTTTCAGCGCATTCGCCGCAGCGAAATTCGCACCACCGATGGTCGCCGAATTTCGGTGCTGCATCCCGGTTTCATGAACCTCGAGGCAGGGCCGGACTTTCAACGGGCGTATATTCAGGTGGGTCGTGCTGCGCCGGTCGAGTGCGACGTGGAGATCGACGTTGCGTCCGGGGGCTGGCAACAGCACGGGCACCACACCAATACGGCGTTCTCTGGGGTCGGCCTGCACGTGGTCTGGCAAGCCGGCAACGGCGGGCCGACCGGTCTGCCGGTGGTTGAGTTGAAGGATCAACTCGACGCCCCAGTCGGTGAGTTAAGCCAGGCGCTTGGCCAAGCGCCGACTGCACCGCCGCCGGGCACGCTCGGGCGCTGTGCCGCTCCGCTTGCCGACCTGCCGCCGGATGACATCCACGCCCTGCTTGGCCAAGTGGCGGAGACGAGGCTGCAAACCAAGGCTGCGGCGCTGGCCGCCGTGGCCAAGCGAACCAACTGGCGGCAGGCACTCTGGGAGGGACTGTTTACCGCACTGGGCTACAAGCAAAACAGTTGGCCCATGCGGCGCCTGGCCGAACTGCTGCCCGAGCTTGGCCAAGCGGATGAGACGGTCGCGCTGCTCGCCCGACTGCTTGGCGTGGGTGGCCTGTTGCCGGATCAGCTCGACCGCGACAAACTCACCAATCGTTACCTCCGCACACTTTGGGACCAGTGGTGGCGCGACCGCGATCGCTTGGCCAAGCGCATCCTGCCAAGGGACGTGTGGACGTTTCATGGACTGCGCCCGGCCAACCGTCCCGAGCGCCGACTGGCCCTGGCCGCGTGCTGGTTGTCGCGCCCCGACTTCGTCCCATGGCTGGACGACTGGGTTTGCCAGACAGAAACCAGGCCGACCCCGGCGGCGGCATTACTCGGGCACCTCACCGCCAGCGACGAGTACTGGTCGACACATTGGACATTTCGCTCCGGTCGATTTCCCAAGGCTCAACCGTTGCTTGGCGCTGGTCGGCTGCACGACATTGCCGTGAACGTCATCCTGCCGTGGCTGTATGCGCGGGCGGCGGCGGATGACAACACCGGCCTGCGCCAGCGGGTGGTGGAGCGCTACTTCGCGTGGCCGAAGGGGCAGGACAACTCACGCCTACGATTCGTCCGGCAGCGGCTGCTCGGGGTGCGGCGCATCAGCCTGCGGGGCGCGGCCGCACAGCAGGGTCTGCTGCAGGTGAAGGCCGACTTTTGCAACCGGACAAACGCCCTGTGCGACGACTGTGTTTTCCCCGATCTCGTGCACCGGCATTCGCCCGAAAAAAGATAAAAAAAGCATTTGCAAAGGCCGGCAATTTCGGTAATTTGCGCCTCCGCTTTTTTGGAAGCGGGTGTAGCTCAGTTGGTAGAGCATCACCTTGCCAAGGTGACTGTCGAGAGTTCGAGTCTCTTCACCCGCTCCATTTTTTCAAAAACCCCTTTGTTTCATGCAAAGGGCTTTTTT
>DKGH01000242.1:0-2567 GCA_002453165.1 Verrucomicrobia bacterium UBA6775 | reverse complement strand
ATGCAGCTTAGGAAGGTAGTCAACCACGGTAATATTCGGTGGCGAGTTACCACCCGGTTAAACGGTAAACGTAAACAGCTTTTCTTCGAAAGCCGTGAGGGTGCAAGGGGGTGGATAAAACTTCTTAATGCAGATGAGGCTAGTGGCGGATTCTGGGGAATTCCCTACAAAACGAATTGCGCCCTATATTACCGCCCAGTGCCTTGGTGCTATCGCGGCAAGTTTCACCCTTATTGCATTGTTTGGAAATCACGCCGATATGGGGGCTGCACTGCCGCGAGTGGTCGATGAACAACGACTTACATTCCAATGCCTTGTGCTCGAGGGCCTCCTCACGTTCATTTTGATGTTCGTCATCCTAAACGTCGCCATCAACGCGCCCGACAAAAAATCTGTTGTCGGGATCATCATCGGAGGAACCATCGCGGTTGAGTCTGGTTTTGCCGGACCAATTTGTGGTGCCTAGATGAATCCAGCCCGCTCGCTTGGCCCGGCACTGGCCAGCGGCAACTTCCCCGACTTTTGGATTTACCTTGTCGGCCCTGTGTCAGTTGCGATCGCGGCCGTTCCGGCTTGGCAATTTCTCCGCTTGGCCAAGCGTAAGCCTGAACGCCCAAGCCGCAACCATCGCGAGCGTTCGCAGCAAAGAATCCAACCGACCAAAAACAACAATGGAAAAAAAAGCCGGCAAACCCACCGTCCTGATTCTTTGCCCAGCAACTCAAAAACTCCATCCTCCTCCGTAAACACGGAGGCAAGACGGCTGAAGTTTTAAATCCCGATGGCAACTAAACCAAGTCCATCACCCATTTGAACGCTTTCGTTTTTTGGTTCTACGGCAACAGTGTGATTTTCATGCAATATCAGTCTTCCACACCTGACACTGGATACAGAAAACGGATTTTGGGCTGTCTTTGGATGTTCAGATAAATCAAAATCGTTGCCGCAAACATAGAAAATCACCGTTTTCCAAATGATTTAAGGTTTTAGCTTAGAAGCCGAAAAAGTGTGACTAACGGTGTGACCGAGAAAAAATTAAAAATTTAAGTCATTAGTAATCAACGGGTTAGAGACTGGCGTAATGAAACAACTACTAATAACAATCGCAGCCGTGGCGCTGGTGGAGTGTGGAAAATAATATGAATCAATTCAAATACCTCATCCCTTTTATACTTTTTGTCCAGATCACATATTGCAGCGGTGCTGATTATTACATCGACTCGGTCAACGGATCAGATGACAACGACGGTCTCTCGATAGGCACCCCTTGGAAGTCGCATAGAAAAGCAGAAACAGTATCACTTTCAGCGGGAGATGTAGTCCACTTCAAAAAGGGATCAGCCTTCTCTGGCAATATTCGGATTAGTGAGTCTGGTACAGCGACCAAACCGATACGGCTGACTTCATACGGAAAGGGCAAGCTGCCCAAGTTTACTAATCCCACTACCCGCGATGCCAACGGCAACGCGATTACCCTTGGCGGCGACTACATCATTGTAGAAAATCTGCATTTTCACGATACCCCGGGGGAAAACGTATCGGGGATGATCATCATGACGAGATTGGCTGCGCTTCGTATCGAACACGGTGCGAATCATTGCATTATCCGAAAAAATGAATTCATCAAGACCGGGCAGGGCATCATGTCAGCTGGCGAGCATACCTTAATAACAGAGAATTATCTGGATGGCCCGAGTTATGCACTGTGGCGAACGTCAAAAAGCAGTTGGGGGCCAATGGGGATACACTTGAATATTGGAAACCAGGAAGTGTCATACAACACTATTAAGAATTTTGGGACCAAAGACAGCCCTTGGGGCTCAGACGGTGGCGCTATCGAAATAGATTGCGGCAGATATCATAAGAAGAATATCTATATTCACCATAACTATTCGGAAGGAAATGCTGGATTTATTGAGTCCAGCTGGGACTACGATTGGCCGCGATATCGGCAGGAAATTTATAATTGGAGAGTGTCCTTCAATGTGTGCTACGATGGACAATCATGGCTGTTCATGTTGGCACCATGCACTGGTATCTATTTTGATAACAATACGATAGCCCGATACAATGGATTCGGGAGGGCCCAAAATACCTGTGCCCGAATTGATGTACGGGGAGGGAGTCCTGTTGGTAAACCTTCGGGGGCTCATTTCAGGAACAATCTGTTTATCTATTCGTCCTCTCCTTATACAGGTAATCGATCTGGCGGCGCCCTAAAAACGGCCAATTGGTACTCAAAATATAAATCCCCCAGTATTAAATATAAAGGTGATAGCAGGCAGGCCGGCAGCGGCGATCCAGGCCTTGTAGATCTAGAAAAACAAGATTATAACCTCAAAGTAGATAGTCCATTGCGAGGTAAAGCAATCAATCTAAGCGAGTTCTATAAATCTGACTTCGATGGTCGCCCATTGCCTAAGACCGGCAACTGGGATATCGGTGCAATTCAATACAGCGTGACCAATCCGACCAAAGCATTGCAGCCGAAAGAGGTAAAGAATTGAAAGCTGAAGGGATATAATTACAACTGATGGATTACGTTCGTGACCACTCCCCAAATCATT
>DKGH01000210.1 GCA_002453165.1 Verrucomicrobia bacterium UBA6775 | reverse complement strand
TGTTGTTTTGGCCCTTGGCCAAGCGTCTGGTTAGAGACGGCCGGGACGGCAGGTCAGGTTACAGAATCGTGCTGTAAAGAAAATACTTAACCCCAACTCAACGCAGCGCCTCAAGCGCTCGGCGGGCCTCACGGCGGACAAAGTCGTAACTGTCTTTCTGCAATTTGCGGAGTTCCTCCTCGGCGGGCTTTGCATTTTTACCGGCCCGCCTCAGCGCCTGGCAGGCGAAGAAACGCACCAGTGGCTCTTCGTTGTGGAGGATGGAAATGTAAAGCTGCACGTCGCGCACACGGATTTTTCGCAGCGCTTCCATGGTGACCTGCCGGTCGTCGGAAGTGTCAAACCGCGCGAACAATGCGGGGCCTGCAGGGCGGGCGTCGGAGCCCAGTTCGCCCAGCTCGCGAATGGCCGTGTGCCGGACCGCAGCGGCCTTGTCGCCCAGCTTGGCTTGAAGTGCGTTGAGCAGCTTGCTTTCGTTTGACTCCACCTTGGCCAGCGCGTTCAGCGCCGAGGCACGGACGGATTCGTTGTCATGGTTCAGTGCTGTGTTCAAGGCAGGCAGTGCCGGTTTTGCGGATGAGCCGAGCTTGGCCAGTGCGCCAAAGACAGCGGACTGTGTCTCGGCGTGTTCCACCTCGAGTACTCCTACCAGGCTGTTGACGGCCGAGTCGGGGAGTTTGCGAAATCCACCAAGTGAAACAACCACGGCCAGCCGGGTTTCTTCGTTCGCTCCGTCCAGAAATTTCACAAGCCGTTCGGCCAGTGCGGAGTCGTCACTTTCCAATTTTCCGATCGCCCGGATGGCGCTCAGTTGAACGGCGGCGTCCTTGTCGTCGAGGCTGTTGACCAATGCCGTGGTGGCGCCCTTGGCGCTGGAGCCGAGGCTGGCAAGTGCGTTCATCGCCGCCTGTCGGACGAGAGAGTTTGAATCACCCATCGCCGCCTGTAGCCGGGGCATGAGTGAATTCGGTTTTGCGGTCGAGGCGACGAGTGCGCTGAGGGCCGCTCCACGAAATATCGCCTGATCGTGTTCCAGCGATGGCAGGATCGCCTGGCGTGTCGTGGGTGATTTGTCACCGATTTTTTGAAGCGAGATGAGCGACAATAGCCCGGCTCCATTGCCGGGGTGTTGCTTCAAGGCGCGCGTGAGGGAGGGCACCGCCTGGATACCGATGCTGCCCACGCACTCTGCCTGCCAGTTTTCTCCTGACAACTTGGCCAAGGGGATGTCCTTGGCGGATTCGAGTACAGCGGGGATGGACGCCGGCCCCATCTCGACCAGTGCATTTTGGATGAGTTGTCTCTCGTCCTTCTCCGCTTGGGCAAGCGCAGCGATGAGTCCGGGGACAGCCGCGGCAGAGTCATCGCCCATGCGACCCAGCAGGTCGATGGCCTGTTCGCGCTTGGCCGGGTCATCCGCAGACAACCGCTCGACCAGGTGCGGCACGGCTGCCCGGCCGTCGGGGTGCAGACTTAGGATGCCGCTGAGGGCTTCCTGCCGCAGGTCAGACTCTGTTGAGTCCAGCTCCGCCAGAATTAATGGGAGCATTTTTTTTCCGTCGAAGCCGATTCGGTTCAAGGCATTCAACCCGGCGACCTTTGCCCCGGTGTCTGGCTCGTTGGCCAAGCGCTTGGCCAAGTGCATCGCCGGGCGTGAGTTCGCCTGAACCCAAATAATGGCTCCGGCGGTGGCAGCGCGCACTTTGGCACTTTCTGCCGAAATGCCCTGCATAATTTGCGGATGGGCGGCTTGGCCAATCCGGCCAAGCGCGGAGCCGGCCGCAGTGCGTACGCTACTTGATTCATCCGCCAGCAGGCCGAAGAGCCGGGGAGCTGCCTCACGTGAGGAGGAGCCGAGGTTGCCCAGTACTCTGGCTGCGCCCAGGCGAACGGAGCTATCCTCCGAACCAAGCGCTCCGGTGAGTTGGGGCACGGCCTGTGGCCCGATTTGCGTGAGTGCATGGACGATCCGCACATGGATCTGATCCTTGTAACGGCGGCTGCTTCGCTTGAGGCGCTTAATTAGTTCCGGGGTGGCCTCATAGGCGGCAGGTCCGATTTTCGCAAGCGCGGTTGCGGACCAAAAGAAGACCTGTTCCTCGTCATCGTCGAGCCCCTTGACGAGAGCGGGGACGGCGGCCTTTGCGTCCGGGCCGAGCAGTGCGAGTGAGCGGGCGGCCTCACGGCGCTTGACCTTGTCGCCGCTGTCGAGTTCCGCAATCAAGTCCTCAACCTCCCCGGCACCGGCCAAAAGGCCGCCAAGGAGCAGGACGGAAACGGTGTAGAAAAACTTCATGCCCGAAAAAAATCCCGCCAGTGGCGGGATGTAAATTCGTTATGCAAGCACCGGCTCAGGACAGGAACGGGAGGTGGCCCGTGCTGTCGTTGAAGGTATCTGTCGTGGCACCCATCTGGTTGAGCATGGTGACGAACAGATTGTTCAATGGTGTATCCTCCGAGTACTGGATGTGACGACCAGGACGAACCAGACCACCACCGCGTCCAGCCAACAGGATGGGCAGGTTTTCGTTGTTGTGCTTGTTGCCGTCGCTGATGCCACTGCCGTAAACGATCATGGTATTGTCGAGCAACGAGCTGTCGCCTTCAGCAGTCGATTTCATTTTCTGAAGGATGTACGAGAGTTGCTGGACGTGGAACGTGTTGATCTTTGAAATTTTCTCCAGCTTCGCGCGGTCGTTTTGGTGATGCGACAGCGAGTGGTGACCCTCGTTCACGCCAATCTGGCGGTAGCTGCGGTTTGAGCCGGCGTTGGCCAGCATAAAGGTGGAAACCCGGGTGACATCGGTCTGGAACGCGAGAATCATCATGTCGCCCATCAGGCGGATGTGATCCTCATAGCTGCGCGGAACCCCTTCCGGTTTCTCGAGGCCAGCGAGGACGTTGGGGCGCAGGGCGCTTTCGCCCTCGGCACGCTCGATGCGTTGCTCGATCTCGCGAACTGCGGTGAGATACTCGTCCAGTTTCATGCGGTCGTTGCCGCTGACTTTTCCTGAGAGAGACTTGGCATCCTCCAGCACGAAATCCAAAATACTTTTTCTGTAACGCTTGCGCTTGGCCAGGCTCTCGTTGCGTTGCCCCTTCGAGTCGTTGCCGAAGAGCCGCTCGAAAACCAGTCGTGGGTTGGTCTCCTTGGCCATCGGCGTGGTGGCGTCGCGCCACGAGATGTTATTGGAATAGGCGCAGCTATAGCCGGAGTCGCATTTGCCGGACTGCCGCCCCGGCTCTGTTCCCAGCTCCAGCGAGGCAAACCGGGTTTTGTGCCCGATTTTCTTCGCGGCAAATTGATCCACGGAAACCCCGGCGCGAATCTCGGAGCCCTGACTCTTAAGCGGCTGCACGCCGGTCAGGTACACCCCGGCACAACGGGCATGATCCCCTGCTCCGTCGCCGTTGGCACGGCCCTTGTCCTGGGTCAATCCGCTGAGAACGGTGATGTCTCGCTTGACCGGTGAGAGTGGCTTCAGGATGCGCGGCAAATCGTAGTGGGCACCTGTAGCCGTTGGCTTCCATTCCTGAAGGTGGACGCCGTTTGGTACAAACATGAACGCCATGCGAACCGGCGGCTGCGTCGTGGCGCTGGCCAATGCCTTCACCGGGGACATGCTCTCCAGCATTGGCAGTGACACCGCTGCCCCGAGTCCTTTCAAAAAGGTTCTCCTATGAATGTGACTTTTACTCATCTTCCTCTCTTTGCAAGTTGCTAAACCGGAATGGCTTGCTGTTTACCACGCCACCTAGCAGCGCGGAAAACCTGAAATCGTTTGCCTTCAATTGCCGGCAGATTTCATCGACCGCGCATTTGTCAAAATACTCCAATCCACGGCCAAGGGCGAAAGTTAGCAGATTTTCGCTAAGTGTGCGAATAAAAGTTTCGCGGGATTTTAGCACATTTTTGAGTCCATCCGGGCCGTTGATTGCCTCACCCGTGGGCAGTTCACCGGAGGGGTCGATTGGGAATTTGCCGTCCACATCCCGCCAAGCGCCGATGCCGTCGAAGTTCTCCAGCGCAAAGCCAAGCGGATCCATCTTTGAATGACATGTGGCACACTCTGTTTTCTCGCGGTGCTTTTCCAGTCGCTCACGAAGCGAGCCGCTGGTGATCGCCTCCTCGTTTTCCTCCAGCTCCTCGACGTCCGGCGGCGGCGGTGGTGGTGGTGTGCCGAGGATTTGCTCGAGAATCCACTTACCACGCATCACGGGAGAGGTGCGGGTGGGATTGGAGGTGATTGTCAGGATGCTGGCATGGGTCAGGATGCCACCGCGGCCGCTGCCCTTGGCCAGGCTCACCCGCTGGAATTCAGTGCCCTTCACATCATCAATGCCGTAGTGCTTGGCCAAGCGCTCGTTGAGGTAGGTGAAGTCGGAATCGATCAATTCCAGCACGCTCCGGTCCTCGCGCATCAACGCGCCAAAAAACATTTCCGTCTCCCGCTTCATCGCCTGGCGGAGTGAGTCGTCGAATGTGGGGAAGTTGGTGGGATCCGGCGTGACGCCGTTGAGGTTGCGAATCTGCAGCCACTGCCCGGCAAAATTTTCAATCAACGCATCAGATTTAGGGTCGGCGATCATCCGGCGAATCTGCGCCTGCATCACGTCCGGCTTGGAAAGCTCGCCGCGCTTGGCCAAGCGCCGGAGTTCGTCGTCCGGCATGCTGCTCCAGATAAAGTAGGAGAGCCGCGATGCCAGCTCCCAATCGGTCAACTCACGGATTGACTCTTCGCCGCTTGGCCGCGTGTCCAGTTCCCAGCGGAATAAAAAGTGGGGTGAAACCAGAATCGCCTGAACGGCCAACTGCATGCCCTGCTCAAACGATCCGCCGTCAGCTATCGCCATATCGACAAACGTCAGTAGCCGGTTGATTTCCTTTTCCGAGACCGGGCGGCGGAACGCCTTTTCCGCAAATTGGTTCAGTGACTCCCTTGCAACATCACGTATCTCCGTCGCATTCGGCTGGCGGACGATCACGCGCCGGTGGGATTCCGGCAGCTTCGGCTGGGGCGCATCCAGCGGGCCAATCATTTTTGTGCCACGAACGAACAGGTTGCGATCGCCACGAAGTGCCGGGTCGGGCGAATCGCTGTTCACATAGTTATTCATGTAGGCGATGGAAATACGGTGGTTCCCCCTTCCCGGCTTGAGCTTCACGATGAAACTGTGCCGCTTTTCCTCAGTGATCTTCACATCGAACGTCTTGACCGGTTTGCCGCCGAGCGTCACCTGCAGCTTGGGCAGCTCCGGCCCTGCAAGCGTCGCGTAGGCGTCGATCTGCATCAGGTATTCGCCGTCTGTCCGAAACGGGTAGCGAATATCTATGCTGCCCTCTCGGAACAACCCCCATAGATTGTCGTTCTCCAACCGAACCGCGCCGTCGTCACTGCGCGTTCCCCAGCGCTTGGTACGGATGGCATCCTCGGGCGGATAAGGCGGGATGTCAGTTCGTATCGCTTGGGCCGTGATCTCCTCGGCAGCACGAAGGTATTTTTCCATTAGGATCGGTGACATCGAGAGGACGTCTCCAATGTTATCGTACCCGTAGCCGACCTCGTCGTTGGGGAAATCCGCAGCCGGTTGATAGTCTACCCCGAACAGGTCGCGAACGGTGTTGTTGTATTCATTGCGATTGAGCCGGCGCAACGTAACGCGGCCCGGGTTCACCGGCACATTTGGGTTGGAGCAGTCGAACTTAGCCAACTCCTTGTCAATGAATTCCGTCAGCAAAATCCGCTGATCTTCAGTCGGCTGTTTTTTATTTTCCGGCGGCATCTCGCGGTGGCGTAGCACCTCACTGACGCGCTCCCACACCCTGCCGTCCTTGAAGAAATCCGGGTTGGCACCAAAGGCCTCGAGGTTTAGCTCCGCCTTGGCCCGCTTGTTGCCGTGGCAGCCAAAGCAAATGTCCTTCATGAGCGGATAAATATCCCGCTCAAACTCTGCCTGACTGGTTGGCACAACGCTTGGCTGGGATTCCTCCGCTTGGCCAAGCGCTTGGCCAAGGCATCCCGCCATGAATAAAAATGTGATTCTGTACAGTCTCGAATCCATTGCGACGGCGAAAAGTAGCGCAGAAAGAACGATTCTGCACGCCCGTATATTCAAACTGAGGACTGCAGAATGGTGTTAATTTGGAGAAATCAGCGGGGAAGTGTTTCCGGTAAGTCAGCGATGACGTAGGCCATCACGGCCATGGCGGCGACGCATTGATTGAACTCGCCAACATCAAGTTTGTCCATCGTGTCGGCATCGGTGTGGTGATACCAAAAGTATTTTTCCCGATCGACCTCGAGGTGCATCACCGGCACGCCGCCGCGCACGAGCTTGAGGACGTCGGCTCCACGGCAGCCTTTGTCGATGCGACCAGCGTTGATGGGGTCGAGTAATTTACCGACCCCCTGAATGATCTCCATGCCGCGCCCGCTGCCGAGGAAGCCAAACCCGGTAGGTTTGAACACGCCGGAATCTGACTCGATCGCCAGCGTGTGTTTGGCCAGTGCCGCCTCATGCCGCTGGGCGTATTGCAGCGCACCCTGAATGCCGTTCTCCTCGTTTGTCCAAAGAACAACGCGCACGGTGCGCCTTGGTTTGAGGCCGAGCTTGAGCATCAGCCGCGCAGCTTCCCATGCGGCGAGACAACCGCCGCCGTCGTCCATCGCGCCCTGCCCGATGTCCCATGAGTCGATGTGACCGCTGACGATCACGATCTCCTCCGGTTTTTCCCAGCCGGGAATTTCAGCAATGACGTTTCGCGAAATGCCGTCGGGCAGCATGTGAGCCTCCATCTTCAGCCGCACGGTGATCTTTTCGCCACGCGCTGCCATGCGGGTGAGCATGTTTGCATCCTCAAGTGACAGGGCCGCATGGGGGATTTTTTTGACACCATTGGCGTACGACATGCCGCCGGTGTGCGGGGTCTGCATCGAGAACGGGCCAACAGAGCGGATCAGGCTGGCCACGGCACCGGCGCGTGCTGCATGTATCGCGCCCTGCGTGCGGACAATCACCGTCTCGCGATATTCGGTGAAGGGTACGTTGAAGAGGACAATTTTACCCTTGGCCTCGGCGGCTCTTTTTTTCAGGTCATCAAACCCGCTGACCACCAGCACCTCTGCCGTGATGCTATCCTTTGGAGTGCCGATGCTGCCGCCCAAGCCAAGCATCGGCAGCTTGCGATGACGTGGAGCGATCATCTCGGCCGATTCCTTGCCGCGAACCCAGCGGGGCACCCGGACCGCCTCGCCCCTGACATTTTTGAAACCGTCCTTTTTCATCTCGGCAAGACACCAGTCGATGGCGTCCTCGAGATTCTTGGAGCCGGTGAAGCGCGGCCCAAACGTGTCGCACATCGTGGCTAGGCGCGTGAAACCAAACACACTGTTGGTCGCTGCGTGAGTCAGTCGCTGGGCTTCCGGTTGATAATCCGCCGGGGAATCCCCCGCAGCAGACGAGCTAGTTGGAACAACTCCTAGTGCAGTTAAGAGAAAAAGTTTTGTAACATTCACTCGCTTATTATTTAGAAGGCTGCACAGGCTGGAGCCAGGCGCGTTCGAATTCGCCGGCGACGTAGGGGTTGGCCTTCTTTTTCGACGACGTGACCTCGGCGCGGACGTACAGCTCGTCACCCTTGAAGGTGTAGCTTGGCTCCAGAGACTGCGCTTGGCCAAGGGTCACGCCGATGCCGGCATCGCTTGGCTTGGTCGAGTTGCGCTTGGCTTTATCCGGGCTGCTTTTGAAATTCTTTCGCGTACCGATGAAACGGGTGGTGTATGACACGCCGTCTTCAGGTTTGATTTTAAACGAAAACACCCTGCCGTTGCTCTTAATTTCTGAAATGGTAATTCCGCTTGAGGAGTAAAAGTCACCCTTTTCCATCGATGAAATGATGTTGGCCGGGGAGAGCGACTTGGCCTTGACCATCACCCAGCCGCGGCCGGTGTTGCTCTTGCCGATGGCCAGTTGGTGGTAGTTGTGGGAATCATCCGTGGCCAAGCCGAAAAGCAGTGGCAGCTTGTACACGCCGGTGCGGTAGGCATTGATGATGTCCCACATTTGGCTGGTGCTCAGGTGATCCTTGTCACCCTGGTTACGTACAGACGGATGCCCGTTGTAGACTTCGAAAAACCGTTCGCCCTTCAGCTCGATCATGTCGGTGGGCTTGAGTGCCCAGCCGAAGTTGGGGTGATTAATGTGGGGGAACATGGGCTGGTCTGTTTCCTTGCGCTGCTCCAGCACGGCGTTCACGTTGTTTTGCAGCACGGCGGCCGGGCTGGTGCCTCCACGTGGGGCGATGTGTTTTTTGAGGTTCGTCGCGTTGAGGTGGATGGGCAGTCCCTGAAACCGGTCGGTGATCTCCTCCGACTGCATCAGCAGGAAACTGCCCGGCACACTCATCTTCGCCTGATACTCGGCGAAAGTCTTGAGCCGGACCTGTGGTACCTTGTTCTCGACCTTGTGTTCCACCCAGTCGTCGCCAAACCGTTTGAGGTACTTTTCAAACGCCACCCGGCCGCCCGCGTTTTTCTCGACATGGATCCACCGTTGTCCCTCGGCGAGAATGTTGTGGTCGGAGATGCCGAGAAAATTGTAGTCGTTGCTGCGGTACCAGTCGGCGATCATCTCGGGATAGTCATCCCCGTCGCTCCAGAGCGAATGCGTGTGAAGGTTGCCCTTCCACCAACGCGCCTCCTCGGCGTGCGCAGTCAGGGTGATAAGTGTCAGGGCCAAACAAAGTTGAGTAATGGTTTTCATTGCGCTTGAGCGCCGAAAGTAAGACCGCCAATCGAGCGTGGCAAGGCTTAGAAATGAGACTTGGGAGCTCCCGTTAAAGGATCACTCGTTGGAATTAAAGACGCTGGCGTAGATGGCTTCCTTTGTTTTCCAAAGAAGCGACATGGTCATCGACAGGGGTACAAGGACGAAGGCCATGAATAGCCACGGGCGCATCCCGAGGGCGAAGTCCAGCAGGCGCAAAAGAAACTCCGGCGGGTCGCTGATGAACGAAAGAAGAAACATGAAGCCGTACCCCACCGGGATCATCACCAGCAGGGCGCGGTTCATTTTTGAGAACAATTGTGACTCAAGCCGAAGTGTTTCGTCCGGCAACATGGCGCCCAGACGGGCGAGCACCTTGTTGAGGGTCATCAGGTAGAAAATAAATGTCAGGGCGAGCAGTGAAACCAGGTAGCCGAAGTAGGCTTCGTCAGGGGCGCGATGGTGCCAGTGGAGAAACGGTGCCAGCCCCAGGTTCACGATCCCCCACAGCTTCGCTTGGCCAAGCGCTTGCTGCCAGATGCGTTCCTGCGGCTGAAACGGGGTGAGGATGTACAGCCCATACCAAAGCATGCCAAACGCCGCAGGCGGCAGGAGCAGGCCAATCGGGTAGGCGGCATCCGTCCAGTTGGAGATTCTGGACATGGTGCTGATCACGAGCGCGATCGGCAGTCCCCAAAAGAGGATCGACGAACCTCGCGCCACCTTCGCGAGCGAGGGGAGCAGGTCAGCGGGTTGTGTCTCCGGTTCGTCCACGGTCAAAAGCTCAGGTAGGTTTGGTCGTGCAGGCCGTTGGAGTACTCGGCCAGCAGGCGCATGCCTTCCGATGGCTTGAGCCGGTCGTCCTGGATCGCTGAGTCGATCTGTTTTTTCACGCTTCGCACCAGTGCTTTTTCGTCGTACTGAACCATGTCGAGTACACTCGCGATTGAGGTGCCTTTGATCACCTCCTCGATGTAGTAGCCGTTTTCCTCGTCGGGATCGAGAAACACATGCACCTCGTTCACGCGGCCGAACAGGTTGTGCATGTCGCCCATGATGTCCTGATACGCGCCCATCAGGAAGAAACCGAGATGGTACGGCCCACCTCCAACCGAAGTCGGCAGGTGCAGCGGGAGGGTGTCGCGCTGGGCTTCCGGATCGATGAAATGATCGACCTGTCCATCGGAGTCGCAGGTGATGTCCACCAACCGCGCCTCGCGTTCCGGGGCACGTTCCAATCCCTGCAGCGGCATGATTGGGAATAACTGCTTCAACGCCCAGTGATCGATCAGTGACTGGAACACGGAGAAGTTGCATAGGTACTGGTCTGACAGGTTTTCGTCCAACTGCCGAATCTCCTCCGGCACCATCGTGCGGTCGCCAAAATCCAGGACCACCGCCTGGCTAATCTCCCAGTACAATGACTCGACCTTGGCTTTGTCCTCCAGTTCGAGGATGCCGATGTTGAACATGCTTTGGGCGGCTTCCTTAATTTCCTTGGCATCGTGCCAGGCTTCCAGTTTGCCGGAGGAATCGAGCCGGTCGCGCAGTTCGAGTAGTTCGCGGACGAAGTCGTGCTCCTTCTCCCCGTAGGTAATGTTCTCGAGCGTTCGGCCCTTGGTCACTCGCCCGAACGCCTCAACCACCAACACGCTGTGATGCGCGACTATCGCCCGCCCACTCTCGCTGATAATTTCAGGGTGCGGCACGCCTTCGCCGTTGCTGACCTCGGCAACGTGGTACACAACGTCATTGGCGTACTCCTGTAGGGAGTAGTTTTTTGAACTGTCACTCTTTGACCGGCTGCCGTCGTAGTCGACCCCCAACCCGCCGCCGACGTCGAACCACCGAATCGGGAAGCCCATCTTGTACAACTTGGCGTAGTAGCGGGAGGCCTCCTGCACCGCTTTCTTGACGGTGAAAATGTCCGGCACCTGCGAGCCGATGTGAAAGTGCAGCAACTGAAAACAGTCGGCCAGCTCCGCCTTGGCCAAGCGCTTGGCCAAGTCCAGCAGTTCCGCCGTGCCTAGGCCAAACTTGGCATTTTCCCCGCCGCTGGCCGCCCATTTGCCGTCGGCCTTGCTCCACAATTTCACGCGCACGCCGAGGATCGGTTTCACACCCATCGAGCGCGACACCGCCACGATCGGGTCCAACTCCTCCATTTTCTCGACCACCAACACGACGGTCTTTGCCATCTTTTGCCCCAGCAAAGCCATGCGGATGTACGCCTCGTCCTTGTAGCCATTGCAAATGATCAGCGAGCCGAGCTGCTCGTGCAGGGCGAGCGCGGCAAACAGTTCCGGCTTGCTGCCAACCTCGAGGCCGGTCTGGTGCGATTCGCCCGCGATCAGGACTTCCTCCACCACCTCGCGGAGCTGGTTGACCTTGATCGGAAAAACGCCGCGATAACTCCCCCTGTACTCGTACTCCGAGATCGCCTTGGCGAAGGCGGCATTGATCGTTTGCACGCGGTGCCGGAGGATGTCCTGAAAGCGGATCAGCAGCGGAGTGCGGAGGTTGCGTTCGCGGGCTTCGTCGATGATATCCGTCAGGCGAATGGTTGCGCCGCCGTTGTCGGGGCGCGGCCGGGCCACCACCCTGCCCTCTTCGTCGATGTCAAAATAGCTAAGGCCCCAGCGGTCGATGTGGTACGTCCGCTTGGCTTCCTCAATGGACCATTTGTCCGTTGTTGGACTGGAGGGGATCCTGCTCATGGCATCCTGCAAGGGACGCGCACTATAAGAGCGGCCGAAGCGAATTCAAACGAGAACCGCATGCAGGCTTGTTCACCGGTCTTTCGCGTGCACCGAAATCACCACCGGCCGATGATCGGAGCCGTGGCCCCAGTTTGGGACAACCGGGATGGATGAGTTGGCCCGATCCAGCTCACGCGCCATCCCCGGGCTCAGCATGATGTAGTCGATCCGCGAGTAGACATCCTCGACGCCATAAAAATGAGTCCACGAGATATCGCGTGGAAACCATTTGCTGTTTCTCAGGTTCGGCCCGCTATCGCCATTGCGCTCGCTGGGCCGGGTGTCGATGAGGCGGGAGTTGCCGCGACCGACGATCGCCTTGACCGGCTTGGAATTGTAGTAGTCGTTAAAATCCCCAAGCACGACGAGGTTGATTTCCGGGTTGGACTTCAGCCGGGAATCGATGATGCGTCGCAACCGGTAGGCCTCCTGCAATCGCATCTCCGCTTGGTCGGCCTCGGGCACTTTTCGCTTCGACTTGAGGTGCGCGTTGATCAGCGAAAAGTCATAGCCGCGCACCGAGATTTGCACCTCGGCAAACCCCCGGCCGACATGCAGCCGCCGACCGTTGAGCAGGTAACTTTCGTTGTCGTGCTTCGTGATTTTCTTGAACGGATACCGGCTCAAATAAGCCACGTGAATCGCCGGGTCGAACGACTTCAAGTGCTCCACATACGGGAGTCTTAACCCCTTGGCCTTCAGTTCTTTCTGCAGCTTGGCCAAGGCCTTGATCGTGCCGACTTCCTGCAGCGCGAGCACATCCGGCTTGGCCGCGAGGATGCTCTCGACCACCTTGGCTTGGGCCAGCTTGGTCTTGAGCGGCCGATTTTGGATGGGAGAGAGGATGTAATTCTCGACGTTGTACGAGGCCACGCGGATCGAGGTCTGCGCCTGGCCAAGCGGGCCAAGCACGATCCCGAGCAGGAATGGGATGATGAGTCGTTTCACGATTTGGTTATTCAGCCTTGATGATGAAAAAGTGGGCATCCGACTTTGCGCGCGTGCCGAACGATTCTCTGCCACCATCGAAGGTCAACCCATCAGCTAACGGTTTGTACGGGCCGTTCCCCGCTTGGCAGCCAAGGACAGTGTAAGTCGCGGTCGATGAGGTTTCCCAACTTATACTCTGTTCACCATTGTTAACCTCAGCAAGAATGACGATGTCCTGAACCGGTAAAAACGGCGCCTCAGTAAACGGCGCGCCTCTTGGTCAAGCGCAAGGCAGGGGCGGCTGTTTCTACAATTTGGGGCTGCGTTTATAAGGTTTTGCAGAAGGCGTCCAGGCGGTCCATGCCGTTTTGGATGTTTTCCATGCTGGTGGCGTAGCTGATGCGGAAGTTGTTGTCAGCACCGAACGCGATGCCGGGGACGGCGGCCACCTTGGCCTGCTCGAGCAGGCGCTCGCAAAACTCGGCCGATTTCAAGCCGGTGCCCTCGATGTTCGGGAACAGATAAAACGCACCTCGGCTGTTTACGCAGCTCGCGCCGGCCATGTTGTTCAGACGATCGGCGGCGTAGCTGCGACGTTTGTTGAATTCAGTCAGCCACTCGTCGAGGTGAGTTTGCGGCCCGGTGAGCGCGGCGACGGCGCCCTTCTGCGCGAACGAGGTGGCGTTGCTGGTGCTGTGGCTCTGGAGCGCGTTGATCGCCTGGGCGATCGGTTTGGGCGCAGCGAGGAAGCCGATCCGCCAGCCGGTCATCGAGTACGCCTTGGCCAGGCCGTGTACGATGATGGTGTGCGCCAGGTGTTCCTCTGAGAAGCCGGTGACGCTGGTGAACTCGGCCCCGTCGTAGACAAGCTTTTCGTAGATGTCGTCGCTCATGATGAGCACGCCTTTTTCTACGCAGACGTCGCCCAGTGCCTTGATTTCATCGGCCGTGTAAACGGAGCCAGTCGGATTGCTGGGCGAGTTGAGGATGAACAGCTTGGTGTTAGGCGTGATGGCTTCGCGTAATTGCTCCGGTGTGACCTTGAACTCGGTGGCGTCGGTGGTCTCGAGGATCACCGGCTTGGCCCCGGCAAGCTTGGCCATCTCCGGGTAGCTCAACCAGTACGGCGCTGGGATGATGACTTCGTCGCCGGCTTCGCAGGTGGCGTATATGACGTTGAAGCAGGAATGCTTGCCGCCGCAGTTGACGATCACCTGGCTCGGCTCGTACTCGACGCCGTAGTCTTTTTGAAACTTGTCGGCTACGGCCTGGCGCAGCTCGGGAATGCCACTGCTGGGGGTGTACTTGGTGAAGCCGTCGGCCAGCGCTTGGGCTGCTGCATCCTTTATGTGCTGCGGTGTGTCGAAGTCCGGCTCACCGGCGCCAAAGCCGATAACGTCTTCCCCTGCAGCACGCAGTTCCTTGGCCTTGGCCGAGATGGCCAGCGTCAACGATGGGGCGAGCGAAGCCGCCCGACTAGAGATCGGATAATCCATTTAAGTATTCAATTATTAGTGGCTTAGCTAAGAAATATCAGCCGCCGACCTGAGCTCGGGCTTCTTCAGCCAACGGGGTGCTCAGATACCTTTCACCTGTTGAACAGGCGATTGTGACGATGGTCTTGCCAGCATTCTCTGGTCGCTTGGCTACTTCGAGGGCAGCGCAAACGTTGGCCCCGCTGGAGATACCGCACAGGATGCCTTCCTGCTTGGCCAAGCGCCGAGCCATGGCGAATGCGTCTTCGTTGCTGACTCGGATACAATCGGAGATTTGCTCGCTGCCGTCCTCCCCCTTGAGATGGAGGTTGCCCGGAACGAATCCAGCGCCGGTGCCTTGAATTTTATGAGGCCCGGGCGTGAGGTCTTCACCGGCCAGCGTCTGCGAGATGACCGGAGAATCGGCCGGCTCCATGGCGATTGCCTGAAACTCCGGCTTACGCGGTTTGATCACCTCACAGCAGCCGGTGAGCGTTCCGCCGGTTCCCACACCGGCCACGACAATGTCCACCGCACCGTCGGTGTCGTTCCAAATTTCTTCGGCGGTCGTCTGCCGGTGAATCTCTGGGTTGGCAGGATTTTCAAATTGCTGAGGGATCCAAGAGTTGGGTGTCTCGGCAGCCAGCTCGTTTGCTTTTTCGATGGCGCCCTTCATTCCCTTCGGCCCCTCGGTCAGCACCAGTTCCGCGCCGAGCATGGCCAATAGAGTGCGGCGCTCGACGGACATGGTCTCCGGCATGGTCAGGATCAACTTGTAGCCCTTGGCAGCGGCCACAAAGGCCAGCGCGATGCCGGTGTTGCCGCTGGTGGGCTCGATGATCACCGTGTCCTTGGTGAGCGCACCACTTTTCTCGGCGTTCTCGATCATCGCCATGCCGATGCGATCCTTCACGCTGGAAAGCGGGTTGAAGAATTCGCACTTCAACAAAACCGTGGCGTCAACTCCCTCGGTGACCTTGTTCAGGCGCACCAGCGGAGTCCGGCCGATGGTTTCCACAATGTCGTTAAATATCTGTCCCATTTAAAAGGAAAAATCCCCGGCGACTGAATTCCGGGTGTGGTTAGGGTTTTTACTTGGCCGCGGCCTTCTTACGCTTGAGGTATGCCTTGCGACGCTGACGCTTGATTACTTTATTGTGTTGTTTGCCCATGATGTTTAAACATTCTCCGCGCAAATGCGCCCGGGAACTATGCGGAGACAGAGATTCATGTTCAAACACTATTTGTTGGCTTTAGCCATCGCGGCAGGCCTTGGGTTGGGGTGCAAGACGGGCAAAAACAAAAAGCCCGGGGAGAACTACGCGCTCATCAATATCTACCTTGAGCAGAATAACGACGGTACCAAATTCTCAAAGCGCGTCTCCGTCTATCGGGCCGACCCCGACATCTTTTATGTGAACAGCAAGCCGTTTTTGGACACGGCAGATCTCGAGCGGGTTTCACTGATGAACGTCATCGGCGGGTTTGCGCTTCAATTCCAATTCAACCGACACGGCACTGCAGTGCTCGAAAGTTATACAACTTCATCCAAGGGCAAACGGATGGCGATCTTTTGTCAGTTCACCGATTCACGGGTACTGGCAGCCCCGATGATCACCACTCGCAAGACCACCGGCATACTCCGATTCACCCCGGATTGCACCCGCGAGGAGGCGGAAAAAATAGTTACCGGACTTACTACCGCCATAAAGGAGATCGAAAAAAACAACTGATGAACCGGCTTCTCGCGCTGCTCATTTTGATTGCGCTTGGCCAAGGGATCAGTGCGCTTGGCCAAGTGTTCCAACTGCCCACACCCAACCGCGCCCTTTTCGAATCCGGTAGTGAGGCGGACTATTTTACTCCCACGGTTGGACGCACTTGGCCAAGCGGAACCTTTGGCTGTGTGAGGTCTGAAGGCTGGCAGATGCACGAGGGGTTGGACATCAAATGCATTCAACGCGATAGCAAGGGGGAACCGATCGATCCTATCAGCGCAGCAGCTGACGGCACAGTCGTCTACATTAATGCCAAGCCTGGGCTGTCCAATTACGGAAACTACATTGTCATGCGCCACGCGGTGGATGGACTAACCGTGTACACTCTTTATGCGCATCTCAGAAAAATTGCTGACGGGCTAAAGGAGGGTCAGTTCAGGAAATCCGGCGAAGTCATCGCTGTCATGGGGCGCACCGCGAATACAAAACAAGGAATCTCGAGGGAACGAGCCCACCTGCACTTTGAGATCAATTTTATGGCAAACGAGAATTTTATTACGTGGCGCAAAACCAACCTTCCTGGCATAAGAAACGACCACGGAATGTGGAACGGCCAAAACCTGATCGGCATAGACCCGTGGAAAGTGTTCCTCGAGCAGCGAAATGCAAAAACTCGAAAACAACCGTTCAGCCTGTTAGAATTCGTTCAAAGCCAACCGGTGCTGTGCAGGGTCAAAATTGGGAAAACCAACTTAAAATGGGCCAATAGGTTCCCGCAACTTGTAGAAAAAAAATCAGGTACGCAGCCGGTTGGGGGCTATGAAATTTACCTCAACAGTAACGGGCTGCCAGTGAAATTAACCCCTATAAATAAAGGCGATTCGGAGGAAAACAAGGTAAAATTACTCGAGGTATTTCCCGACGTTTACAAGGCGGCACCCTGTAGAAAGTTGGTTTTCAAAAAAGGCCAACAGTGGACCCTGACCGCCAAGGGAAAAACCCACATCAACCTTCTGATGAACTAAAATAAATTATACAAATTAGTATAATATATTTACACTTCTTTCAATTCTGTTTATCATTTACGTTCTTCGCATGGATAAAATCGGGATCATTGGCGGCAGCGGGCTTTACGAAATCGAAGGCTTCGAGGCTGAAAAATGGACTGGAGTAAACACCCCATTTGGTTCGCCTTCAGATGAGTTGCTCATAGGAAAACTGGATGACCGAGAAGTAGTCTTCCTTCCCCGTCACAGCCGTGGACATCGGATTATTCCGAGCGAATTAAACCATCGCGCGAACATCTGGGCGATGAAGCAACTTGGAGTTTCCTGGATCATTAGTGCCAGCGCAGTCGGTTCTTTACGGCAGGAATATGCTCCGCGTGACATTGTTCTGATCGACCAATTCGTTGATAATACCAAACAGTCCGCAGCTCACACTTTCTTTGGCGAAGGTATCGTGGGGCACATTCCCTTCGCCGAACCCATCTGTGAGAAACTTCGCCAACTCTTGCTGGATGCATCCCAGAGCGTGGCAGTGAAGATTCATGATCGTGGAACGTATGTGAACATGGAAGGCCCAGCGTTCAGCACGCGAGCTGAATCGCTGAGGAACCAAAAACTGGGTTTTGGCGTGATCGGAATGACGAACCTCGGCGAGGCCCGTTGTGCGCGTGAAGCAGAGATCGCTTACGCCACACTTGCTCTAGTCACGGATTATGACTGTTGGAAAGTTGAAGAAGAGCCCGTCTCTGTGGAAACGGTGATTGCCAACATGACCAAAAATGTAACGAACGCGAAGGAGATCATTCGGAATGCTATAAAACTAATACCAAGCGAGCCCGCTTGGCCAAGCCAGCAAGTGCTCGATAACGCGATCATGACTCAACGCAGCGCTTGGCCAAGCGTTACAATTGACAAGTTGAAGCCGATAATTGGGAGATTGCTGTAAGTGTTCCACGTGGAACATTACAGGTCTCCGCAGCAGGAGTTGTGAGGCCCTGGAAGGTCAGCGGCATCCGAAGTGGTCGTTTTTTCTCCCTTCCCTCTTTTTATCCAAACCATGAGCAGAGAGATATCCGTGGGATTGATCCCCGAGATGCGGGAGGCCAAGCCGACGGTTGCCGGTTGGATTTCCTTCAACTTAAGCCGTGATTCAGTTCGTAACCCAGGGATTTGGTCGTAATCAATCCAATTAGGGATGGAGCGTGATTCCATTTTCTTGAACTGTTCCACTTCTGCCTCCTGCCTGTCGATATAACCGGCATATTTCACAGTGATTTCAACCTGTTCTGCTACTTCCGGCGCGATAGGCTGATCCGGCAGGGGTAAGTCTTTGTGGGTGTAATCGTTCCGTTTTAGCAGTTGCTCTAATGAATCAGTGCTAACACGTGTATTGCGGATTCGCTCCATCTCAGCATCATATTGCTGTTTTTTGCTTTGAAACAAACCATATTGACGGTCAGAAAGCAGACCAATCTGTCGGCTTATCTCACAAAGTCTGAGATCCGCGTTATCCTGCCTGAGGAGCAAGCGGTACTCAGCTCTTGAAGTAAACATTCGATATGGCTCAGCGGTGCCCTTGGTGATGAGGTCATCAATCAGTACCCCGATGTAAGCCTGATCTCTTCTTAAGACCAATTCAGGCTTCTGCTGAACTTTTAGTGCTGCATTAATGCCGGCGATGAGTCCCTGAGCCCCGGCTTCTTCATATCCGGATGTTCCATTGATTTGTCCGGCCAGAAAAAGATTTTCACACGATTTCGTTTCGAGTGTGTTCTTTAGCTGGGTAGGAAACGCAAAATCATATTCAACCGCATAAGCGGGTCTGAGTATTTCCGCATTTTCGCAGCCAATGATGGACCGGACCATTTCATATTGGACATCAAACGGTAAACAGGTTGAAAATCCGTTGACGTACATTTCGTCTGTGGCAATCCCTTCAGGCTCCAAGAAGATTTGGTGCCTATCCTTATCGGCAAAACGAACGATTTTATCCTCAATAGAAGGGCAATATCGCGGCCCAACGCCTTCAATCTCACCAGAATACATTGGGGATTTATGCAGGTTTTCCCTTATGATTTCGGCGGTTTTGTCGGTTGTGAAGGTAATATGACAGGGTAATTGGCCGTTTAACCGATCCAAAGTGGAGCCGGGAGGATATTTCCCGTCGGAATGGCCGATATCTTTTGGATTAATCCCGGAATGTTCCACGTGGAACAATTCCTCTTTCCAAAAACTGAAATAGGGAATGGGCTCGTCTCCTGGCTGTTCTTCAGTCTTTGAGAAATCGATCGAACGCATCAGGAGCCGGGGTGGGGTACCTGTTTTTAATCGGCCCAATTTCAGACCAACCGATTTTAATGATTCGGAGAATCCGCCAACGGAACTTTCTCCAGCTCTGCCGCCAGTTTGTTTGTTGGCTCCAACGTGCATCAGTCCTTTTAGGAACGTACCGGTGGTAATGACCACCATCGATCCGTTGTACTGGATCTCCATCGTAGATTGCACGCCGGTAACCTTGCCACCTTTGTGAACGAGACTGGCAACCTGCCCTTGACGCACATCCAAGTTGGGTTCGCGTTCGCAAATCCATTTCATTCGAAACTGATATGCTTTCTTGTCGCACTGTGCCCTGGGCGCCCGGACTGCCGGACCCTTCTTCGTGTTGAGCATGCGGAATTGCAGCCCAGTCATATCCGTACATTTCCCCATTTCACCACCGAGAGCGTCGATCTCTCTTGCCAAATGTCCCTTGGCTAAGCCGCCTATAGCGGGGTTACAGGACATCTGTCCGATGGTGTCGGCGTTCATTGTCAGCATCAAAGTTTGGCACCCCATCCGGGCCGCAGCCAATGCGGCTTCAACCCCAGCGTGTCCGCCGCCGACTACGATGACGTCGAATTTTTTTGGGTAAACGAACATCAACTATTTTGATTTGAAACGTGTTGAGTCAATGGATTCTGACTCATTACTTACGATTCCTGTTGAGGGATTTTCGGTAAGGCACTGACAAATCTGAAAGATATCTTCCCGGGACGATTCGACGTCAATACCGGATGCCAAATCCTCAATGGAGTATTCAGTTTCAGCGTTTTTTCTTAGAAAAAAGACTATTTTTTGCTGCAGCTCAATTATTTCTCCAGCTGCCTTTTTCCCAGCTTCCACTCCTGGTTGGTGGTAGGCGTTTACATTTATCATGTTAGAATAATATCCGACAGCACGTTCATACAGGGCGGTCAAAACGCCAGTATTAAAACCATCAATAGTATTAATATTAATGGTTATTGATTCTCTTCTGTTTTCATAAAGCGCCTTGCGTGTGCCTTGATAAAATCCGTCGAGATAGTTGCCTGTGGTGATGCCTTCCTCGACTTCCATCGAGAAGCCATTACGGTCGGTCAGAACACGGATGAACGTCACGAAAAAATTGTTCACTCCTTCCCGGAGTTGCTGCACGTAGGCGTGTTGATCGGTAGATCCTTTGTTTCCGTAAACGGCGATTCCCTGATTCACAACATTTCCATCGAGGTCCAATTCCTTCCCAATCGATTCCATGATGAGTTGCTGCAGGTACTTTGAAAACAATTCCAGTCGATCCTTATAGGGGAGGATAACCATGTCCTTTTTTCCGTGACCGTCACCGGAGTAGTACCACATGGCGGCGAGTTGTGCGGCCGGGTTTTTTTCAAACGAATCGCTTCGATTGATTTCATCGCATGCGGCGGCACCCCTGAGAAATTCATCGATTTCAAATCCCTGGAGCGCGGCCGGCAAGAGGCCAACCGCAGAGGTTTCGCTGGTTCGGCCACCGACCCAGTCCCACATGGGGAAGCGTTGAATCCAGCCCCCGGCCGTAGCCACCTGATCGAGATTGCTGCCCTCCCCCGTAACGGCTACTGCGTGGTCGGAGAAAGTTAGTCCGGCCTCTTCATAGGCGGCCTGAATTTCAAGCATACCGTTCCGGGTTTCCTTAGTTCCACCCGACTTTGAAATCACAATGATAAGCGTTTTTCCCAATAAATTGGCCAATTTTGCCTTAATTTGATCGATCCCATCGGGGTCGGTGTTGTCGATGAACCAAGGTGTCATCCGGTCTTTACCGGGCTGTGTGAGTGCCTTGGCGACGAACTGTGGGCCCAGCGCTGAGCCTCCGATTCCGATCACCAGAAAGTGTTCGAATTTTCCATCGGCACCGTTGATTTCTCCGGCGTGCACCTTGGCTGTAAACGCCTTGATGTCGACCAAGGTCTGGTCGATGGCAGTCTTGATTTCCGGAGTTGGGGCCAGATCGGAGTTGCGCAGCCAGTAGTGGCCGACCATCCTGTTTTCGTCCGAGTTTGCGATGGCCCCGGCCTCCAGTTCGTCCATCGCTTTGAACGCCTTGGCCAAGCGCGGACGCATCTCCTCTATGAATTTTTCGGTGAAATTCATCCGGCTGATGTCCAGGCTCAGATTGATGGAGGGAAATTCGGTGTAATATTTTTTGAACCGTTCCCAGAGCTGATTGCTATCGAGTTGTGGCATGTTGAATTCGACTGGGGTCGCTGCCGAAATGGCAGAGCGGGTGAATCGAACATAATCGCCAGCCAAAGGCAATCCGTTGCTTTGCGCTTGGCCAAGTGTTCTGAATTCTTGAACCGCTTCGGCGGAGTCTTTAGAAGCGTGGACGTCATGCCGGTCAACGATCGCATTCGCAGCAAGGTCAGCAAGCTCCCGCACAAGCCGGGGGTGTACCTGATGCGTGACCGGTTTGGTACGGTGATCTATGTGGGCAAGGCCCGTGCGCTGCGCAAGCGGGTCAGCCAATACTTCCATCCATCTCGGAGGCACGGCTGGGACTTGAAACTGGCTGCGTTGATTGAGGCCATCGAGGACTTCGACGTCCACATCGTCAAAAGCGAACCGGAGGCGCTTTTACTCGAGAGTAAATTAATTAAAGAATTCAAACCTAAATATAATGTCAGTTTTCGGGATGACAAGAATTATTTGTTGATCAAGGTTAACCTGAATGACGCGATCCCGAGGTTTACCTTCACACGGATGCGGCAGCAGGATGGGGCGAAATATTTCGGGCCGTTTGTCAGCGGGGGTGCCTGTCGCCGCACGATCACGATGCTGCGGAAGAAATTCAACCTGCGCGGCTGTCGCCCTTTGATGCCAACGGAGCGTGATTATAAGCATTGTCTTTATGGGCATTTGCAGCATTGCTCGGCGCCGTGTGTCGAAAAGGTGTCGCTGGAGGATTACCGACAACAGGTGTCTTCGGCCTGCGAGTATCTCGAGGGCCAGACTGCTGGCTGGGAGAAGGAGCTAGAGGTTGAGATGCTCAAGGCGTCGGAGGCGCGCGACTTTGAGAAGGCGGCACGGTATCGCGATATGATTCAGGATTTGCGTGAAACCACCAAAAAATCACGTAAATTCACCCGTATGCCGTTGAAACTGCCGGGGGCGATAGACTTCAAACGCGACCTTGCAGCGCTTCGCCAAGCGCTTGGCCTGCCGGAGCCACCCAAGCGGATCGAGGGCTTCGACATATCGAACATCAGCGGCACATTCATGGTGGCGTCGATGGTCAGTTTCCTCAATGGAAGGCCGGATCGGGCACAGTACCGGCGGTTTCGCATGAAGAGTGTTGTGGCGCAGGACGACTTTGCCTGCATGGCGGAGACGGTGCGGCGGCGGTACAGCCGACTCAAGCGGGAGCAACGCCCGATGCCGGATCTCATCCTGATCGACGGAGGCAAGGGGCAGCTTGGGATGGCCTGTCGCGAGTTGGCCAAGCTTGGCCTGGGTCAACTGCCGGTCATCGGCTTGGCCAAGGAGTTCGAGGAAATCTACCAACCCGGCGAGAGTAAGCCGCTGCGGCTTGGCCTCGACAGCGGGGCGTTGAAGCTCCTGCAGCGAGTACGCGATGAGTCGCATCGGTTTGCGAACACCTACAATGCCGATCTGCGATTGAAGAAAATTTCAGAGAGTGTACTGGATGATCTGCCAGGAATCGGCGGCAGCCGAAAGGCGGCGTTGCTGAAGCAGTTTGGGTCGGTGCATCGGCTGCGCTCGGCCACGCTGGATGAAATTCAGCAGGTGCCCGGCTTTGGTAAAAAATCGGCGACGGCACTCAAGGCGTTTCTTGAAACGCGGCCGAAGTCCAGCAAGTGATCAGCCCTTTGGCGGGCCGGTGGTGGTTTGAAACTTGGGCACGGATTCCGTGATGAACTTTGCCATCTTGGCGTAGGTTTCGTCTTCCGCACCCGGTTGACAGATGGCGAAGTAGGAGATGTAGGCCCAGCGCTGCAGCTCTCCCTCGGTGAGCAGACCCTTGGTCATCGTCCACATGCGGTCGAAGTGGTCCGTCGCCAGTTTGTCGTCTGCGACGAACCAATAAACGTAGATGCCGCGCATGTGCACTTCGTTGCCGTTGCTGTCCCGGAACGGTCGGGACGTCGTCAGTTTCATGACCGGTAAATCGTAGGGATAAGGCTGCGCGATTGGGATATCGACGACCTCACGGTGGTCGATGGTGAAGCCCTGGCCGGGCAGGCAGTATTCCGGTTTGTGGATGGAGGTGCGGTCGTGTCCCATCAGTACCACGTTGTTTTCAATCCACGTCTTGTCTGGAAATGTGTAGCGGCGTCGGCCGTAGGTGGTGTCTTCCGGTAGCCAGTCCAGTTCCTTGGTGGTGATGGGCGTTGCCTCCGAGACGCACTGCATGACGTCGGCTGGCAGGGCCACGCCATTGGTGCGGACGACATGGTTGGTCTCGTTGAAAATCTGCATTTCGGTCAACCGCACCCCGGGGTTTCCGAGCGCGAAAGTGAGCTGACTGAGGAAGGCGGTGGACACCCCGATCAGGATGAGAAAAACTATCAAAATTGAGATTGCCTTCTTATTCATTGTTTTCCTTTTCGGTCGATTCCGGCTCAGCTTCTGGCTCAGTCTGGTCGTCTTCTTTTATGACACGGCCGAGGATAAACACGCCGATAAAAGCGGGCACGTAGGGCAGCAGACTGAGGATACCGTTGTCGTGCACGAAGTTTCCTGCCGCCTGTCCGCCTCCCGGCTTTGCAGTCTCAACCATCTCGGCGGCAAAAATAATCAACGTCAGGCGTAGCACATTCCCCGCGACGGCCAACGGGAATGCCGACAGGATGATCACGCCGGTTTTCCATTTTTTTGTGAACGCCACAAACCCGTAGATGGTGAAGAAGGCGAGCGTAACGATCAGGCTCCGCAGCCCGCTGCACGCCGCGGCGATGGCGTAGGTGTAGCGCCGTTGTGAGTCTGAAATCTGTACGCCCTCCTGAATGATATCGATCCCCAGCAACGTTCCGCAGATCCAGCCGGTGATGTCGGAGGCGATGTGGCTGAGCGGCACCGTCACCGTTTCCGCCATCGTGCCGACCGGCACGCCAAAGGCAAAAAGCAGGCACGGAAAAAAACTGGCGCGCAGCCAACTCGGCCCCCAGACCAGCCCGGTCAACGCGTAGATTCCGAGATAAAAACCGACGATAGAAACCCGGGCCTGCTGAATCACGTACCCGACCAGATGGATTGCCAGCGCGATGGCGACCAACGCCAAGGCTGGCCACCACGTTCGCTTCGGCGCAGCCAGTAACTCGTCGCGTTTCCAGTAGCACAACCCGAGCACAATCAACGGAATGATGTAACCCAGCTCGTCGTCCTTGGAGGTGCTGTAGGTGTAACTCATCCACGCGTAGAGGGAGTGAGTGTCGACATACCCGAGAGTGGAGTTCCCGAGAAACTGGAAGAAAAGCAGCCAAGTGCCGAGCAGCGCGAGAAACAGCGGCTTATCCGGTAGCCCGCCCCATAGGCGTGAGATTTCATCCATCACGCTGGGTCGTGGTGCTTCGTTTTGATTCTCCGGCTCGCTCATCGAAGGCGCGGCAGCTTAAACAGTCGACGACAAAACCGCGAGCAAACCCTACGACCAGGCGCGGCGCAGCAGGTCGATCGCGTTCCCGCCCATGATGCGGTCGATGTCCTCCGGCGAGTAGCCGCGGCTGGCCAGCATGGTGGGTATTTTTTGCAGGTCGGCAATGGTGTCCATGTCACCGGGCGACTGTTCGCGGCCAAAGCCGCCGTCGAGGTCTGTGCCGATGCAGGCGTGTTTTGCATCACCGGCAAGCTGGCAAACGTAGTCAATGTGATCGACGACATGCGATAGGGCCACCCCGGATGACTCCGGAGTAGTCACGCCGCGTTGCCAACCGGGGATGAGCATCCAAGCATCGAACGCCGCACCGATGACGCCGTCTCGCTCGATCACTCGCTTGAGCTGCTCGTCGCTGAGCTGGCGGTCGCCCGGCACCAGCGCGCGGCAGTTGCAATGGCTGGCCCAGACGGTGCCGCCAAACAAATCCATCGCCTGATCGAGCGACTCGTCACTCAGGTGGGTGACGTCGAGAATGATACCGAGGCGCTCCATCTCGCGGAGTAGATCCGGCCCCGCTAGGCCAAGCGGTCCGCTTTCGTCCGTGCCCGGCGCGTAGGTCCCCGGGCCGTAATGCGCCGGGCCAAGCGCGCGCAGGCCGGAGGCGTAGGCTTGTTCCAGATGGCCAAGCGGGACCATCGAGTCGGCTCCCTCGAGACTGAGCACGTAGCCGACTGGGAGCGACTCGGTTGGGCCGGATTCCCACTTGGCCAAGTGCGACTCGAGTTGTTCGAGATTTGAGATCTGCGATAGCTCGCCCTGTTGTTCCATCTCGCGGTACCAAGCCAGTTGGCCCTGTGTCTGTGCCCAGGCTTGGGCGGGCGAGTGCCAGCCGGGCAACGGGTTGTGGCGCTTGGTGTAGCGGGCGATTAGTGTCCCAACACAAAGGCCGATGTTTCCGCGACGCATCTCCGGCAGGCAGACTGTGCCTTGGCCGCGGTCTGGTTTGTCGGTCTGGCCGGCCTCGCGTTCGCGAATCTCAGCGAGTGGCTGCGACAGGTCGCGGTTCCACTCGAGCGCGTTCATCGACAGGTCGAGGTGGATGTCGAAAATAAATGGGGTGTTTTCCGGCATGGCAGGGCGCCAGCCGCTTGGCCAAGCGCGGCAACAGTCAACGGCAGAAACTGCATCCTGTGAAGCACGGAGTCGTTGAGGGTTATGCGCTTGGCCAAGTTCGGGAGCTGATTTAGGCTCGCGGTTTGGCTGCCGGCCGGCAGCCAAACGACACGATGGGGAATCCAAACGACAATTCAACAGAGCCGAACAGCGGTGATGCGGCGCCGGAGTCGCTCGATTTCATCCGTGAAATCATCGCGAACGACCTGTCCAGCGGGAAGCATGCCTCGACGGTGACGCGGTTTCCGCCGGAGCCCAACGGGTACATTCATATCGGGCACGCGAAGTCGATCTGCCTAAACTTCGGCGTCGCGCAGGAAAGCGACGCAAGTGTCTGCCACCTACGTTTCGACGACACCAACCCGGTGAAGGAGGACGTCAAGTACGTGGACTCGATCAAGAAGGATGTGGCTTGGCTTGGTTTTGACTGGGGCAAAAATCTTTACTTTGCGTCGGACTATTTTGAGAAACTATACGACTTCGCGGTTGAGTTGATTGAAAATGGTAAGGCATTTGTCTGTGACCTGACGCTGGACGAGATCGCCGAGCATCGCGGCACCCCGACTCGCCCCGGCAAAAACAGTCCTTACCGCGATCGGTCGCCGGAGGAAAATCTCGAGTTGTTCGAGCGTATGCGGGACGGAGAATTCGACGACGGCACGCGGGTGCTGCGGGCGAAGATCGACATGGCCTCGCCGAACCTGCACATGCGCGATCCGGTGTTGTATCGCATCCGCAAAACGCAGCATCACCGCACCGGTGACAAGTGGTGTATCTACCCGATGTACGATTTCACGCACTGCCTGTCTGACTCGATTGAGGGCATCACCCACTCGCTGTGCACACTGGAGTTTGAGGTGCACCGGCCGCTTTACGACTGGGTTCTGGATAATGTTAAGGTTGATTGCCACCCGTGCCAGATTGAGTTCGCCCGACTGAACCTGACCTACAGCGTCCTGAGCAAGCGTAAGCTGTTGTCGCTTGTGGAGGAAGGGCATGTCGACGGCTGGGACGATCCCCGCATGCCGACAGTTTCCGGGTTGCGTCGACGCGGGTACACCCCGGCGAGCATCCGGTCGTTCTGCAAAACCATCGGTTTGACCAAGTTCAACAGCCTCACCGATGTGGCCCTGCTCGAGCATAGCATCCGACAGGATTTGAACGAGACGGCCGAGCGGCGGCTGGCAGTCCTGCGGCCGCTCAAGGTGGTTATCACCAATTTTGAGGAGGGCAAAGTTGAGGAGCTTGAAGCGGTCAACAACCCGAAGAATCCCGAGGTCGGCACGCGCACGATACCGTTCACGCGGGAGATTTACGTCGAGCGCGATGACTTCATGGAGGATCCGCCGAAGAAATATTTCCGGCTGGGTCCGGGGCGCGAGGTGCGTCTGCGCTTCGCCTTTTTTATCACCTGCCAGGAGGTCATCAAGAACGCCGCGGGAGAGGTGGTGGAACTGCACTGCACCTACGATCCCGAGACCAAAGGCGGCAACGCCCCGGACGGACGCAAGGTCAAGGGCACCATCCACTGGGTGTCGGCGTCAAAGGCGTTCGAGACGGAGGTGCGACTCTACGACCGGTTGTTCACGGCTGAGGACCCGAATAAGGAAGAGGACGGCAAAACGTTCATTGACTATCTCAATCCGGATTCGCTGGAAGAGATCAGCGAGGCCAAGCTGGAGCCGGGGCTCGAGGACACGGAGCCGGGCGCGCTGTATCAGTTCGAGCGCCTTGGCTATTTTTGTGCTGACGCAAAAGACTCGCAGCCGGGCAAGCCGGTATTCAACCGCACGGTCACGCTGCGTGACGCCTGGGCCAAGCAGCAGGCCAAGGGCTGATCTCCGGCCGGGCGCTTGGCCAAGCGCGTTGCCTTTTGGTCGTGAAACAGTAAACTCCCCGCGTGGGTTGCGAAGCCACATTGGACGATCTCTGTCAAAAAGTCTGGAACGGTGAGCGCATCACCGGCGCCGAGGCGGTGGAGCTGTACGACCTGCCGCTACAGCAACTCGGCGCGCTGGCCGACCGCCGCCGTCGTCTGGCCAAGGCCGATGATTACGAGGGCCAAGGCAACGACATCGTCACCTACATCGTCGATCGCAACATCAACTACACCAACGTCTGCAATGTCTACTGCAAGTTCTGTGCATTTTGGCGCACGGAAAAACAGGACGACTCCTACGTCATCACGCTCGACGAGATCGACAAAAAAATCGATGAGACCGTTGCGCTTGGCGGCACGCAGATTCTCATGCAGGGCGGGCATCATCCCAAGCTGGACAAGCAATGGTACCTCGACCTGCTATCGCACATCCGGGCAAAGTTTCCGCAAATCAACATCCACGCCTTCAGCCCGAGCGAGTTCATCCACTTTCGCGATGTATTCGACGAACCGCTCGAGACGTTGATTCGGGACTTCCGGGACGCGGGGCTGGGCTCCATCCCCGGCGGCGGCGGTGAAATTTTGGTGGACGAGGTCCGCAACCGCATCGCGCCGCTCAAGGCAATGAGCGACGATTGGCTGGAGGTGATGGCCATCGCGCACAAACTGGACATGGCCACCACGGCAACGATGATGTTTGGCCACGTGGAAAACATCGAGCACCGCGTCGAGCATCTCGGGCGAGTGCGCCGGCAGCAGGATGAAACCGGCGGCTTCACGGCGTTCATAGCATGGACGTTTCAGGCCGAGAACACAAAGCTCAAGGCACCGACCGTCGGCGCAAATGAATATCTTCGGATGCAGGCGTTGAGCCGGATCTACCTCGACAACGTGCCCAACATCCAAAGCTCCTGGGTGACGCAGGGGTTGGAGATTGGCCAGGTGGCGTTAAAGTACGGCGCCAATGATTTGGGCAGCATCATGATCGAGGAAAACGTTGTTTCCGAGGCCGGCACGACCTTTTGCATGGGCGTGGCCGACATGCAGCGGTTGATTGAGGGCATGGGCTACACGGCGCGGCAGCGCGACAACTGGTATCGACTGGTCGATGGTCAGGCAGCAGCGGCATGACGAATTTGAAACAACAAAAGAGAGACATGAAACTTGAGCGCTTGGCCAAGCGCTTGGCCGTGGGGGCACTTGGATTGGCGGTGTTCACGATGGCCGGGTGCCGTTCTCCCAAGGGCGACAAGGAAACATTCAGCCTCAACGATCGGGTGACTTACAATGCTGCGTACGACGAGGAACTCGATTTTATTTTCAGCCTATCGGAAAAAGGCAAGTGGGAGGAAGCCGAGGCCGAGATCGGGTTGTTGCTGCAGAAGCATCCCGAGGACGCCACGTTGCAACGCATCGGGGAATGGGTGACCACACAAAAAATCCTTCTGCGCCAGCAGGCAGTTGAGGATCGCATCCGCAGCATCAACGCGAAGCAGACCGGCATGAATCCCTCTCTCAAGGAGCTGTGGAAGGAAAGCAAGGATCGAGGCCTGCCGCCCCGGAAGGATCTGCGTGATGCGCTGGAAATGATCGAGGCCACACCATATGTGCCGGAAACGTATGGCAAAGAGGTCACCAAGAAAGGCTTCCTGTTCGACGCCAACAGCGAGCGGGGCCGGATGTCCGAGTTGCTGAAAAACAAGGTGACCGTTCAGGTGGACAACCTGCCGATTCAGCAAATCCTGTTCGATATCGGAAAGGAAAACGGGATCAATTTCGTCGCCGATCAGGAGATGGAACCGTTGCAGCAAAAGCTGACGCTCAACCTCGAGAAAGTTAACCTTGGCGAGTTGCTGGCCTACATCGCGCGCAACACAGGCGTGAAGTTTCAGGTCGGCGAGGACTTGATCTGGGTGATCGATGGCAAGGCATCGAAAGAGCTAATCGAGGAGACGCGGTTTTACCGGTTGCGCAGGGGCTTCATCGTCCCGGCACAGTTTGGGCCGGATGAGGTGGTCTCAGTCACCACCACGCCGGCGGAAGGCCCAAGTGTCACGAAGGAAACCGCGACGTACGAAAAGTTCGTCAACGACAGCAAGTCGCAGAATCCCTCCATCGAGGAGGCAATCGAAAAATTCTTCAAGGGCGAGTTCATGATCGATTACGAGCGCAACCTGATCGTGGCCACCGGCACGCCGTCGCAATTTGAACTGCTCGAGAAGATTATTGCCGAGTTCGACCGCCCGATACAGCAGGTGCTGATTGAGGCGCGTTTCATCACGATTTCGGAGGCGGCATTTCTTGACCTCGGCTTCCGCTGGGCCTCGAGCATCGCCAACGGCGCGATCAAGGACCAGACCGGGATCAGCCGCGGCACACTCGGCGGCGAGGAGGGGATGCTCACGCGTGTCACGCTGCGAAACGTTTTTCAGGATAGCGATATCCTTTCGTCGACTGACTTGTCCGCCGCGCTCACTGCCCTGGAACAGAGCGGCGAGAGCCAACTACTCAGCGCCCCGCGCCTGACGCTGCTCAACAACCGGCCCGGCCGCATAAACGACGGCGAGGTCAACTATTACTATGAGCAATTCGCCATCGAGGAAACCGTGCTTGAGCGGGTATCCACCGCGAGGCTCGTCCCGACCGGCAAGCCGAGCAAGATCACGGCCGGCGTCTCGCTCGATGTCGTCGCCAGTATCGGCGGCGACGGGCAAAGCATCCTGATGGCTCTGCACCCGGTGGTGAATCAAAACGTCAGCTACGTCTCGCTTGACGGCCAGACCGTGGAGGAGGTGGACAAAACCGACGACAATCGCATGCAGATTTTCCTGCCGAAATGGCGCACGCAAGAGTTGGCCACGCGCGTGGTCGTGGGAACCGGTCAGAGCATCATGATGGGCGGCGTGCTCGAGCGCGAGCAGCGTACGGTGGTCGAATCCGTGCCGATCCTTGGCAACATCCCCGGCCTTGGCTCGCTGTTTCGCAAGCGCGCCACGCTCGATAAACCACGTTATTTGCTGATTTTTGTGACCGCCACGCTGATCGACGAGGACGGCTCCTTCATCACTTACGAAAAGCCGGAGGAGGGGCCGGTAGCTCCCGTGCGGGCGCCCTCGGCACTGGACGCTGGCGGCGCAACGGCATTCCCGCCCAAGCCAGAGGCCAAGCCGGCTGAGCCGGCAGCGAAACCAGCAGCCCCAGCCACCAAGCCGAAATCCAGCCCGTCTCCTCC
>DKGH01000099.1 GCA_002453165.1 Verrucomicrobia bacterium UBA6775 | reverse complement strand
GGAAGATGAATCATCTAACTGATCAAGGCCAGAGATGTTTTGATTCGCGGTTGCAGTTTTTGCCTCATCCGAAGAGACAGTCTGTCCAAGAGCACAATTCAACACGAATGCACCAGTGATGGCTAATACTAGTGAATATAATCGTAATAATCTAATCTTGGCACTAACAAAGTTCATTTATACATAATCCAGAAGTGATTGGTTCATGATCGTGGCACCAGACTTCAATGCTGCTAGATACGCAGTTTGAATTTCGTTCAACTTTACCAAGGTTTTAGCCAAATCGGCATCAACCTCCTTCGACACGAACTCATTTGCCGCCGTAATCCTTCTCGTTCCCAGAGTCTTGGCTGTTTCCAATCTCGCCTCCAGGGCACCCACTCTTGAGATGTGATATATCACGTTGGACTCATCCTTCATCAGGTTGGTTGTCACCGTTTCCCGGATGTAGGCTACATCTTCCCGGGTACCCCCATCAAGCCTATCCCTTAACTCGATTAAGTTCGAAAAGAAGCTACCTTCTCGGGTTTCGAACAAGCCCTGCGTTCCTGATTCAGTGGTATTCGAACCAGGTATCTCAACCGAAATCGGTGAACCCTTGGCAATTTCAATTCCAAGTGTATCGGTTGATCCTTGGTACTCAACCTCAGAGATTTCCCCATTCTCGTTCCGGGTAACGCCATAAGCCTCGGCGTTGGATTTCGTTCCCGAAAAAATGTAACCAAACTGATTATTGGTGTTTGCTATCTGCACGGATTGTTCAATCAATTGATTGATTTCCTGCCGATATGCCGCCAGTTGATCCCTTGATTTCATGTCATCAACCATGGTGGCCAACTCGCCCGCCCGATCGGATACCTTTTTAATAGCCTGAATCGCACCGTAAACCGAATTCAACTTCTCACTGCTGAGGTCGATGTTCTCATTATACTGACTTAATCGACGAGTTTCCTGCTGCAACTCCAATACCTTCCGGGTCGCCCGGGGATCTTCACTGGGAGCCCTAAATCGTTGACCAGTCGCCGCCTGCGACTGAAGCCTTGCCTGCTTCGTGGCGAGGGACTCCAACTGGTATTGAAGTGCCGTGGGAAAACTATTTGACGTTACTCTCATACCGCTTATCGAACGATGCTAATCGCCTCGACTAACATTTCATCCAGAACAGAAATCAACTTGGCGTTGGCTTGAAACGCACGCTGAAAAACCAGTAGATTCGCCATCTCTTCATCGATCGAAACACCACCAAGTGAGATACGCTGTTCCTCCAGCATTCGTGCCACTGCTTTTTGATCCACCGCCTGAGTCTCCACATTGAACAACTCCTGACCAAAACCGGCTATCGCCTGATTGACCGATTCATTGAACGTTTGACCGCTCAGCGTCTCCTGTCTTTCATCAGCAATTCTGGCCAACTTTAATGCCATGTC
Source organism: Verrucomicrobia bacterium UBA6775 (assembly GCA_002453165.1). GTDB lineage: Bacteria > Verrucomicrobiota > Verrucomicrobiia > Limisphaerales > UBA1096 > UBA1096. The sequence goes on along the minus strand of DKGH01000099.1, from coordinate 3,996 downwards.
ATTATTACCGGCATCCCCCCCGACGCTGGCGTTAAACAAACCGGGATTTGACTCAACTCGCTCATTTATCTTCAATCCATCAGCAGTAGTATCAAAAAACTCCATGCCCTGAATTGTTGCGGTCAATCCGGCCGTCAGTGGGGTCGCCCCCTGGTAGGTGCCCTGGATTCCTGATGAACCCATAGCAGCATCCTCAGAAACCGTAAATGTACCGCCATTGGAAAATAGAATTTGATCCCCCGTTCTTAGGTCTGCCGTGAGTTCCTGAACGCTCAGTGTTCCAGAAGAACCCGCCCCCCACGCTTCAGTAAGGACATCGGAAATCTGTATAACCGGCAGTGAAGTCCCCTTAACATACTCTTCATTAATTCTGGTCTTAATCGTCTGGGCTATATGGTCTATTGATGATTTAAACCCGTTGATCGTTAAATCCCTCGCATCGATTGCCGCCTTGATTCGACCCGACCGCAATTGGAACCCTTCAGCTGAATTAACCGCCTCAACGAATACCGTGTCCCCTCGCCTTAGAACATTGTTTTCCCTCTCCACCGCCTGTCCGTTTTCATCAAAGACTGACAGCTTCAACTTTTCAACCAACTCACCCTTTTCAATCACATTAACCCCACCAATCGACAGGGTTAACTTATCTATCGCCTTATTGTCTGTATCCGACTCATTTACAGGCTCGAAATCGAACTGAACATCAACCAATTGACATAAATCCTCCAACCTTTTGTGGAACCGATCCCGGACATCGTTTGCGTTGCCAAGCGCTTCAGCATTGCTGATTTGGTCGCCCATTTTTTGCAACCCGATGATAGCGTTATTCACTTCATCCACCATGGATTCAAACTCTCCGTTTAAGTCGTGAACCAATTCCCCCAATCGAAAGTCCACGCGGTTAAATTTTTCGGAAAGGTTTTGTGCCTTAAATATGACGACCTGCCGATACGCCTGAGAATTAGGATTGGTACTCAGAGCCTGGAGTGAATTGAAAAAATCCGTCAGATTATCCCCCAAGCCCATCTGGCCGCTAACGCCCTGAGAAGCAGCGTTACTCTCTGCGCTGGATGAAGCACGGTCCAACTCCTGGCCGATCGCCGACTGTGTGTATTGTAGAATCTTTTTTTTCTGATCCAGATAAGCCAGAACGCTCTGTTCGTTTGCCACTTGCCTGTCCAGCAGTAAATCACGAAATTGCTCAACTCCGCTTATCTCAACGCCCCCGCCCTGCAACCCCTTCTCGGTGGGGACTCCGATGGCTGTTTCTAACGCAAGGCGCTGGCGGGCGTAGGCTGGATTACTGACATTCGCCAGATTGTGACCGGCCAACTCGATGGCGCGCTGGTTCATCTGTAAAGATGACCGCGCCATGCTGATGCTTCCGGTTAATCCTGGCATATCTTTTAAACGCTAAACGGTTGATTTTAAATCAGCGTCTCATATGTGGTTCGCTGCGGTATATACCCCGCACCTATCTGGCCGCTTTGATCGTAGGTCTGCCCTGCTTGGGTTGGGAACAAGCTTTGGATCAATTGCTGCATAAAATCGAGCGACCTGGACAAGAGAAGATGATTCTGCCTCATCCGCTGGTTGGCTTTCTGAAGGAGGCCATTTACCTCATCCAACAGTGCCTGCGTCAGCGATTGGTACTCGCTTGGTAAGAAGCCGATCAGATCCCGAAAGGAAATATCCCCGTCCTGATCCAGTTCATTGGCGATCTCATGACGCTGCTCGTCACGCTTATCACGCACCTTGGCTATCTCCGCCATTTGCGAATGAATTGCTGTTAGGTTTTGAATCAAGCCGTCGGCTGATCGGTTTACAATCATCTCCTGTTGCTCCTCCAACAGGGTCAACATTTCACCATATTGAATCAGTTCCTCTCGTAATCCCTGAACCAAGTTGTCCATTTTCTCCTTCATTCCTGCCCCCCTTTATCCTCCGGCTTGGCCAAGCGCTCGGCCGCCAATTGCCCCTGGAGTGCTGTCGAAATTCCAAATGCTCCAGTTTTGCCAACCGCATCCCCCAGTTGTCGAACAATCATATCACGATAAATTTCCGCAGACACTCCATTCATTTCCAGCCCATTCGCAAGGATTGGTTTATAGGCATCCTTGAGTATTTGACGCGCCAACATTGCTTCAAATTGCCTTGCCGCAACCTTTAATTTTTCATCATCAGAAAGTTGGCTATTAGATGCGACTTGGGCCAAGTCGACATTGTCGGCTTGGCCAAGTCCAATTGCAGCTGCTGTGGATGCCTGTATCAAATGGTTCTTCCTATCTCAAAATTAATTCCGCCTGCAACGCCCCCGCCTGTTTCATCGCCTGAAAAATAGCCATCATATCACGCGGAGTCACCCCAAGCGCGTTCAACGACTTGGCCACATCCTGCACCGTTGGCATACTCCTGAATGGAGTAAGCATACCTTCACCCTCGTTGATCACAATATCTGTTGCCGGGGATAGTACCGGGGCCCCTCCGGCCAAGGGCACCTGCGGTTGGCTAATGTCATAACCCTGAGCAATATTTACGATAATATTGCCGTGCGCCACGGCACAACTTGATACCGCCACACGCGATGTTGCCACGATCGTCCCGGTGCGCTCATTCAACACCACCCGAGCCGGCGTATTCACCGTCACGGGTAACTGCTCGATTCGGGCGAGAAAGCGTACCGGATCCGCCGTGTAATCATCCGGAATCATGACCTGAATGGTGGAACCGTCCTTGGCCAAGGCCGGGGTGGACACCTTGTCTACCACCCCACCCTCCCTAAGCATTTCATTAATTTTATCTGCAACCGCATTCGCATTAACAAAGTCAGGTTGCCGCATGATCAACTCGAGTTTCTTTTCCTTAACAAAAGTCACGGGAATTTCACGTTCGACCACTGCTCCCCGAACAATTTGTCCGCTGGTCGGATGATTCTTTTGCACGCTCGCACCGCCCGGCCCCGGTATTCCACCGATAAAACCACCCACTGCCACCGGCCCCTGTGCGACGGCATAAACCGTTCCATCCGGCCCAAGCAAGGGGGTCCGCGCCAAGACAGCACCATGCAGCGAACGGGCGTCGCCCATCGCCGACACATGAACGTCAATTCTTGATCCGCTCCGGACAAATGGCGGAATGTCTGCCGTCAACACAACGGCTGCGATATTTTTTGAGGTCAGCGCAGAAGGCGGCAGCGTCAACCCAAAGCGTTCGAGCATGTTCGCCACGGCCTGAAGTGTAAATTCGGGATCCTTGTCACCGTCTCCGGCCAGGCCCGACACAATCCCGTAGCCAACCAATTGGTTATCCCTCGCGCCCAAAACAAAACACAAGTCCCGAACTTGAACGCTGAGGTTTGAACCATAATAAGGAGGGGCGGCATTGGCTTGTGCTGCCGGCGCTGCCAACCCACCGGCGGGTTGTGCCTGCGCTTGGACCATTGCCACGGAACCAAGCGCCATCACTAGGCGTAAAGCACTTGCCATCACCGGAGTACGATTCATAAACGACAACGAATCGATGAAAGCAAAGCCCCTCGCGCCTAATCGAAGGGTTCGCTTTTGGACGCAATTCCGCAACGCTTCCAACACCTTAAAAGTGCTGCGGTGTTTCCTCACCAGTGATGACAAGAAATTCAACATGTTAGCTTAAAATGGGGATACCTTGTCCCAAAGTTTACCGAACCAGCCTTTCTTTTGACTGTCATTGACCACACCCTCATCCTTGAACCGGATCGACACATCCGCAAGGTTGTAACTCACCACCGTGTTAACAGGGGTCACGTCTTGAGGACGCACCGTACCACGCAATATGATGGTCTGGCTTTCCCCTGAAAACGAAGTACGCCGCACACCCTCGATGATCAAATTTTTATTCGGCAACACATCCACGACACGCACTGCAAAACGCGAGTTTATGCTGCCGGAATTGTTGACCGCACCGGAGCCTTCGAATTTGTTCTGCGATGTAGTCTCAAGTTTAGGCAACTGAGCAGCG